>DATBDF010000229.1:0-6059 GCA_036270075.1 Nocardioides sp. | reverse complement strand
CACCGGCCCGTCGGTGATCAGCACGGCGGTCGGCAGGGTGATCGAGGCGATGATGCCGCCACCGTTGGTGTTGCGGCGGAGCTTGACCTTGAGGCCGTGATCCTCCGCCAGGCGGCTGACCACGAACAGGCCCATCCGGCGGGCGGTGTCGATGGTGACCTCGCCCCCACTCTTGAGGGACTCGTTCGCCTGGGCGAGGGCGTCGCCGGCCATGCCGAGACCGTTGTCGAGGATCTCGATCTCGACCTTGCCGTCCTCCTCAGCGGCCTGGATGGTGACCGGGCTGCCCGGAGGCGAGTAGGACAGGGCGTTGTCGATGAGCTCCGCCATCAGGTGGACGACGTCGGAGGCCGCGCGGCCCACGATCATCCGGTCGGGAGCGGCGTCGATACGCACCCGCTGGTAGTCCTGGACCTCCGAGACCGCGGCGTGGATGACGTCGGAGACGCTGAGCTCCTCGAAGCCCGCGGCGCGGCTCGACGTACCGCCCAGGATCACCAAGGACTCGGCGGTACGGCGCATGCGGGTGGCCAGGTGGTCGAGCTGGAACAGCTGCTCGAGGCGCTGCGGGTCTTCCTCGTCCTGCTCGAGCGACTCGATCAGCGCCAGCTGCTGGTTGACCAGCGTGGTGTTGCGACGGGACAGCGTGACGAACATGGCGCCCACCTGCGACCGCAGCTGGGCCTCCCCGGTCGCCAGGCTGACGGCCTGGGTGTGCATGTCGTCCACGGCCCGGGCCAGCTGGCCCAGCTCCTCGTGGCTGTCCACCGGGATCGGTGTGATCTCCTCCGGCTCCTGACCGTTCCGGATCCGCGCGACGGTCTCGGGCAGCCGCACGTTGGCGACGTCCAGGGCACCCGCGCGCACCTTGCGCAGCGGGACGATCAGCGCCCGTGCCACGAAGAGCCCCAGCAGCAGCGAGGCGAGCAGGGCGACCAGGATGATCGCGGCGTCCGTCAGCGCGCGGGACTTCGTCGAGGAGGCGTTGTCCGCGAGCTTGGTCTGGATGTTGCCCAGCAGCTTGTCGTTGATGCCGTCGTAGACGTTGAACAGCCTCGGCCCTGCGGCGAGGTCGGCGACCTTGCTGGTCGTGGCCTGGCCGAGGCGGGTGCCGTTGGCGGTCGTCAGCGAGCTGGCGCGGCGTCCGCCGACGGCGGACTTGAGGTTGTCGAGGGCAGCACCCTCGACGCCGATCTCCGCCGCGAGCCAGACCGTGTCGAGCAGGGACGAGCTCTGGGCGGCGCTCTGGATCAGCAGCTGCTGCTTGACCAGCGACAGCCGGGCGTTCAAGGACTGGGTCAGGCCCTGGGCCTGGGGGTCGGGCGTGCCCTCGGTGTTGACCGTCGAGTTGATCAGCTCGTTCGTCAGCTGGGTCATGTCGCTGAGCTGCACCGGGGCGGTCGCCGTGATGCCGGTGCCGGTCCCGCTCTGGAGGGTGGTGCCGATCTGCACCAGCTGGTCGACGTAGCCCGTCTGCACCGCGTCCAGGTTGGCGTTGGCGGCCGCACGCTTGAGCTCACCGGCGGCCTTCGTGTACTCCGTCTGTGGGTCGTCGCCCTTGCCGTCGGACATGGCGGTGGCGAGGGAGTTCGGAAGTGCGAGACGCTCGGTCGCATTCAAGTAGGCGATCGCCGGCCCGATCACGGTGGCGCGCTGCTGGTTGGTCGCGTACGTGCTGGCGTCCTGCAGCTCGGTGGAGACACGCAGACCGCCGAACACCGCGGCGAGGACGACGGGGATCGTGAGCACGGCCACGACCTTGCGGCGGACCGACCACTCCGACACTCGGAAAGCTGAGAACGCGCCGGGCTTGGCGTCGTTACGATTCTTGCTCAACGGTGCTCCAAAGAGTTTCGAGTCGAACCCGCATCCCCGGGGGCCGGAAATGGCCGGGTTGTGCGGCCCGGCGCAGCCACGATAGGAGTCCGATGCGACCGGCGACTGGCGTTTGGCAAAGAGATAGGCCCAACGGAGAGTTGCCATGGTCCGTTGTGACTAGTCCTCGTGTCAGCGTGCGCGTGGATGCGCAACGGCGAACACCTCCCTCAAGTTGTCCACGGTGACCAGGGTGTAGATCTGCGTCGTGGTCACGGACGCGTGACCCAGGAGCTCCTGGACCACCCGCACGTCTGCTCCCCCCTCGAGCAGATGCGTAGCGAACGAGTGTCTCAGCGTATGCGGAGATACGTCTCGGGTCACCCCCGCACGGTCAGCGGCCTTGACCAGGACGGTCCAGGCCGACTGCCGCGACAGCCGTCCTCCGCGCGCGTTGAGGAACAGCGCACCCGCGCGCTCGGAGGTGCCCACGGTGGCCAGCTCGGGTCTGGCGCGCGTCAGGTAGGCCTCCACCGCCGCGACGGCGTAGGAGCCGATCGGCACCAGCCGCTGCTTCCCGCCCTTGCCCCGCAGCACCACGGTGGACTCCACCCGGTCCAGGTCGTCCACGTCGAGTCCCACGGCCTCGCTGATGCGCGCGCCCGTGCCGTACAGCACCTCGAGGAGGGCTCGGTCACGCAGCGCGAGCGTCGTCCCGGCGGACCCGGCCGCGTCCAGGATCGACTCGACATCCGCGAGCGGCAGCGCCTTCGGCAGTCGCCGCGCGGGTGTGGGTGGGCGCACGCCGGCTGCCGGGTCGGACCTCGCGAGCCCGTCGGAGACACAGAACTTGTGGAAGCCGCGCACGGCGACCACGGTGCGCCCCGCCGAGGTCGCGGACAACGGCGGGTGGTCGGAGTCTCCCTCGCGCAACCGCATGAGGAAGCTGGACACGGTCGCCTCGTCGACCGCATCGACGTCCTCGACGCCTTGTTGTTCCAAGAACTCCAGGTAGCGCCGCAGGTCGCGCCGGTACGACGACAGGGTGTTGGCTGCCAACCCCCGCTCGACCGCGAGGTGGTCGAGGTAGGTGCGCAGCGCGAGGGGAAGGTCGGCCACGATGCTCCGAGCGGGCTCCGAGGGCTGGCGCGTGCGGCTCAGCCGGCCCCGGCGAGGACCTCGTCGAGGTCCACCGCGTCGATGCCGGTCGCCTCACCGACCGGTGCGTTGGTGAGCGTTCCGTCGAAGGTGTTCAGGCCCAGCGCCAGCGAGTGGTCGTCGCGGCACGCCTGCACCCAACCCTTGTCGGCCAGCGCGACGGCGTACGGCATCGTGGCGTTGGTGAGGGCGTACGTCGAGGTGTTCGGCACCGCGCCGGGCATGTTCGCCACGCAGTAGAAGATCGAGTTGTGCACCGCGTACGTCGGGTCCGAGTGGGTCGTCGCGTGGGTGTCCTCGAAGCACCCGCCCTGGTCGACCGCGATGTCGACCAGCACCGAGCCGGGCTTCATCTCGGAGACCAGCTGGTTGCTGACCAGCTTCGGTGCTGCGGCACCCGGGATCAGGACGGCGCCGATGACCATGTCGGCCTGGAGCACCTGCTGACGGATGGCCAGCTGGGACGACGCGAGCCCGTGGACGCGGTTGTTGTAGCGCCAGAAGGACATTCGGAGCTTGTCGAGATCGGTGTCGAGCAAGGTCACGTCGGCACCCATGCCGAGCGCGATGTTCGCGGCATTCTGCCCGGAGACGCCGGCCCCGATGATCACGACCTTGGCGTTGGCCACACCGCCGACCCCGCCCATCAGCACGCCGCGGCCGCCCTGCGCCTTCATCAGCGAGTGAGCGCCCACCTGGGGCGCGAGGCACCCGGCCACCTCGGACATCGGGTAGAGCAGCGGCAGGCCGCCCGACGGCAGCTGAACGGTCTCGTAGGCGATGCCGGTGACCTTGCGCTGGATCAGCTCGTCGGTCAGCGGCTTGTCCGCGGCCAGGTGGAGGTAGGTGAACAGGGTGAGGCCCTCGTGCATCCGGTGGTACTCCTCGGCGATGGGCTCCTTGACCTTGAGCACCATCTCCGCATTGCCCCAGACCTCGTCGGCGCTGTCGAGGATCTTCGCACCGGCCGCCTCGTACTCGGCGTCGTCGATCAGGGACCCCACTCCCGCGCTGCGCTCGACGTAGACGTCGTGGCCGTGGGCGGTGAGCTCGTGCACGCCGATCGGCGTGATGGCGACGCGGTACTCGTGGTTCTTGACTTCCTTCGGGACGCCGACCTTCACAGGGCACTCTCCTCGTGCGTGGGCCCGTCTCGGGGTAGGGGCACCGGCCTCGACAATAGTCACTCGTGACCCGGACCACGCCCCCGGGAGGAGGATCCGCCCTGGAGCGGGAGGCTCAGGAGGCGTCGGCCGCGTCCTCCGCGCCGCGCATGGTCCGCAGGACGTTCCGGCAGGTCAGCTTGGCGAGGTCGGCCTCCGACCAGCCCCGGCCGCGCAAGGCCGCCAGCAGCCGCGGGTAGCCCGTCACGTCCTCCAGACCCTCCGGCAGCCAGTCCACACCGTCGTAGTCGCCACCCAGCCCGACATGGTCGACGCCGGCGACCTCCCGCACGTGCTCGACGTGCGCGACGACGTCCGCGAGCACGGACGGCGGGTGCGGCACCTCTCCCTGGTATGCCTTCTCCATGGCCTGGAGAGCCGGGATGTCGCGGGGATCGACGCCCTGCTCCTCGGCGCGGCGCTGCGCCTCGAGCGCCCAGTCGCGCACGGCCTGGTTCACGAACCGCGGCACGAAGGTCACCATGCACGTACCGCCGTTGCCGGCCAGCCGTGGGAGCACGTCGTCGGGCACGTTGCGCGGGTGGTCGCACACGGCGTACGCCGACGAGTGGCTGAAGATGACCGGCGCCGCCGCGACGTCGAGGGTGTCCCTCATGACGGCGTGGCTGACGTGGGAGAGGTCGACCAGCATCCCGATCCGGTTCATCTCGCGCACGACGTCGCGGCCCACGTCGTTCAGCCCGCCGAGCACGGGGACGTCGGTCGCCGAGTCGGCCCAGGGCACGTTGTCGTTGTGGGTCAGCGTCAGGTAGCGGACGCCGAGCCGGTGGTACATCCGCAGCACGGCGAGGGACTCGGCGATCTGGTGGCCACCCTCGGCGCCCATCAGACAGGCGATCCGGCCGTCTCGCCAGGCGGCCTCCACCTCGTCCGCGGTCCTGGCCGGCGCGAGCCGGTCGGCGTACCTGTCGATCATGGCGTAGGCGGCGTCGACCTGCTCCAGGGTCGAGGTCACCGACCGCTCTCCCTCGCGGCACGGGACGAAGACCGACCAGAACTGGGCACCCACTCCCCCGTCGCGCAACCGCGGCAGGTCGGTGTGGGTCTCCGTCTGCCGCTGGCCGACGTCGTACGCCGCGAAGTCGTAGCCGTTCATGTCGCGCATCGTCCACAACAGGTCGTTGTGGCCGTCGATGACCGGGTGCTCGGCGAGCAGAGCCTCGACAGGGTCGGTGGTCACAACAGTCCTTTCGCATCGGCGAGCAGCACGGCCTGGACGAGCGGCCCGTCCTGGACCCGTCCGTCGAGCACGGCCGCACGGAGGTCGTCGAGACCGACCCAGCCTGCGGACATGTCGGCCTCCTCGTGCGTCCGCTCGAAGTTGTTGTCCACCGCCCGGAGCTCCTGAGCGAGGAAGAAGTGCATCACCTCCGCGGTGATGCCCGGGCTCGACCAGGTGGACCCGAGAGGGATCCACGAACCGGCCTCGAGCCCGGCCTCCTCGCGGAGCTCGCGTCGGGCCGTCTCCTCGGGCGACTCCCCCTCGGCGTCCAGCAGTCCGGCGGGCAGCTCCACGAAGCGTCGCTGTGCCGGGTGGCGGTACTGCCACAGGCAGTAGGCGCGCCGGAGCTCGTCGACCGCGAGCACGATCACCGCACCCGGGTGCTCGAGGACCAGGCGCCCGAAGGTGCTGTCGTCCTCCGGGGCGTGCAGCTCGTCGAGGCGCAGCGCCATCACCCAGCCGGTCCGGTAGACGTCCTCGGTCGACACGACCGGCCACGACTCGGGGACGTCTCTGAGCTCACCGGGCATGCGACGAACGTACCGAGCACCCGTCGGTCATCGGGTCAGAGGCGCCCGGACTTGACCACGCGGCTGAGGAACTGCTGCGTCCGGGGTTCGTGGGGGTCCTCGAAGATCTGCTGTGCGGAGCCCCGCTCGAGGATCGAGCCGTTGTCGAGG
>DATBDF010000228.1:0-9077 GCA_036270075.1 Nocardioides sp. | reverse complement strand
GCCCCCGGCGACGCCTCGCGACGGCCACCCTCGTGGTGGCCGGCCTGGGCGTGCTGGCCCTCGTCGCCCCGCCCCAGGCCTCGGCCGGGACCGCCCGAACCGCGGCCGGCCCGGTCACGGTGCCGGCTCCGGGAGCCGGTGACCAGGCGACGGTCACGGTCAGCAAGACGACCGACCTGGTGAACCAGACCGTCGAGGTCTCCTGGACCGGCTTCCGGCCCAGCTCGGCGGGGCGTCTGCAGAACGCCGGCGACTCGCTCGACGGGACCACGCAGTACCCGGTGCGGGTCTACGAGTGCCGAGGCGCCGACCCGGCGAGCTCCAGCGACTGCTACGGCTCGCCCGGTTTCCGCGGCGTCGCCGCGAGCGGCACGACACCCGCCATCCCCGCGGTCCCGGCCTTCACCTATCCGGGTCAGACCAACGACTTCGACGCCACCCCTGACGGCCCGGCCAACTGGCAGGACAACATCACCCACGCCGACGGCACCGGCCAGGTGACCATCCAGGTGTTCACCAAGCGGGAGTCCGCGGGGCTCGGTTGCGACGTCGGCGCGCCGTGCTCGATCGTGGTGGTCCCCAACTACGGCCGGCCGCAGGGCAGCACCGAGGACGTGCTGGACGCGCCCTGGGCGTGGGCGCGCCGTACCGTCGTCCCGCTCACCTTCCAGCCCGTGGCCGACGCCTGCGGGATCGGTGGGAACTCCCTCGGGGTCGAAGGCAGCCCGCTGGCGGCCGACCTCCTCGCGTCGTGGCGGGCGAGCACGTGCACCCGGTCGAGCAACCCGGTCAACCTCGACTACACCTCGATCGGCGAGGAGCAGACCCGCGGCGACGTCGCCTCGGGGGTCACCGACGCCGGGCTGGTCATCAACCCCCTGGACGCGGACGCCGCGGACAAGGCAGGCGTCGTCTACAGCCCGGTGAGCGTGACCGGGCTCGTGGTGGCCTTCCAGATCGACGACGCACAAGGCCGCCCGGTCACCTCGTTGAGGCTGAACGCACGACTGGTCGCCAAGCTGATCACCGCGTCGTACCGCACCGGCGGCGACCCGGCGGTGGCCGACAACCCGACCAACATCTTCCACGACCCCGAGTTCCTCAAGCTCAACCCGGGCGTCGACTGGCCCGACGGCTCGCCCGGCAACCACGTCCTGCTGCTCGGGGACCTGTCGGACAGCACGGGTGCGTTGACGAGCTGGATCGAGAGCGACCCCGCCGCCCGCGCCTTCCTCAAGGGCAAACCGGACCCCTGGGGGATGACGGTCAACGCGAACTACAGGAGCATCCGGCTGCCGTTCTCGACGTTCCCCTTGCTCGACCAGCAGGCGTCCTCCTCCTTCGCGCCCATCCAAGGCATGGACGCGGTCGCACGGCAGCTGTCCATCGCCCAGTTCCCCGGCGCGTTCGTGACACAGGAGGGCGGACAGAACATCACCATCAAGCCTCCGCGCCAGAACCCCGGCGCGCGCGAGGTGATCGGGATCATCGACGCTGCCGATGCGGCCCGGTTCCTGATGCCCACGGCGTCGCTGCAGAACGCGTCGGGGGTGTTCGTGAAGCCCACGAACCCATCGTTCCTGGCCGGGATCGAGCACGCGAAGGTGAACGCCGACGGCGTCACCCGCAGCGTCGACCTCACCTCGAAGGACAAGGCGATCTACCCGCTCACCCTGCAGATCTCCGCCGCCCTCTCGACCAACGCCGTCCCCGCGGACCGCAAGCGGATGGCGTCGTTCCTCGACTACGTCGCCGGTCCCGGCCAGGTGCCGGGCGACAAGGTCGGTGAGCTGCCGGCCGGTCACGCACCACTCACCACGGCCATGCGGCACCAGGTTGCGGTGGCGAAGGCCGCGGTGCTCGCCGGACCCCAGCACGGGCCGACCGACGATCCCCCCTCGTCCTCGCCCTCGGACGACCCGGGGAGCACACCGGGTGGGACGGATCCGTCCAGTCCCGGGATGGGGATACCGGGACCGCTCGGTGGGCCCGGCGACACCTCGCTCGACCAGGCGCCGGGCTCAGGTGACGAGCCCTCGTCCGGGCCGTCCGACGCGCCGTCCTCGGACCAGGCGGACGGGGCGCCGCAGATGGCCACCGTCGCGTCCCAGTCGTCCGGAGCCCGCCTGCTCACCTTGCCGGGGCTCCTGCTCCTGGCCCTGATCGGTCTGCTCGCGGGACCGCTCGTGCTGTGGCTCGAGCGCACGGGGCGGGGGCCGCAGTGGCTACGTCGATGACCACCCCCGTCAGCACCGTGGCACCGGACGACGAGACGACCGCGCCGCTGCCGCGGCGTACGCCGCGCGGAGTGCTGCGACTGGTCGGCTCGCGACGACCGGACCCTGTCCCGTCAACGGGGACGGCAGTGGCACGACGACCCTTCACCGTGGCTCGGGCGTTGGCCATCGGCGTGCTCCTCGTCACGGCACTCATGGCGCTGTTCGCGGGCTACCTCGTGATCGGGGCCGGCCTCGCCGCCGACCGGGCGCAGAACGTGATGTACGGCCAGCTGCGTCAGGAGCTGGCCGAGGCGACGGTCCCCGTCTCGGGTGCGATCGCCCCCGGCACGCCGCTGGGCGTCGTGCGCATCCCGTCCATCGGGTTGGACCAGGTGTTCGTCGAGGGCAGCTCCTCGGAGCAGACCCGGTCCGGGCCCGGGCTCAAGTCCGACTCGGTGCTGCCCGGCCAGACCGGAGTGTCGGTCCTGGTGGGCCACCGGTCGGTCTCGGGGGCAGCCTTCGCCCACCTCGACCAGGTCAGGCCGGGCGACCCGATCCAGGTGGTCACCGGGCAGGGGCAGTTCACCTACGTCGTCGACCTGGTGCGCACGAGTGACGCGCCGGCGAGCCGCGTGCGGGTCGCACCGGCCCGCCTGTCCTTGGTCACCTCCGACCCGGCGTACGCACCCAACCGGACGCTCACCGTCTCCGCCGCCCTGGAGGACAAGCCGATGCCGGCCAGCACCGGCACCACTGCCCTGCCCTCGGAGCAGCCGGGTCACGGGAGCAGCTCCGGGCTCGTCGGCCTCCTGCTGTGGACCCAGCTCCTGCTGCTGGTCACCGTCCTCGTGACCTGGGCCGGACTCCGTGCCCGCTCGCGACGGGGACTGTGGATCGGCGCCGTGCCCGTCCTGCTCGCGATCCTCTGGCAGGTCTTCGACCACCTCGCCGTCCTCCTCCCGAACACCCTCTGACCGCTGACGACCCTGTGAAGGCCGACATGACCCTGCTCGACAACGCCGAGGACCACACGCTCACCCTGCCCGCCGCCACGGTCGACGCCCGAGGCGGTACGCCGGCCACCCTCGTGGCCGACGGCGTGAGCGCGTGGTTCGGCGACCACCAGGTGCTCGACGACGTGAACCTGACCATGCCCGCCGGCCGGGTGACCGCGTTGATCGGTCCTTCCGGCTGCGGCAAGTCGACGTTCCTGCGGATCCTCAACCGGATGCACGAGCTGGTGCCGGGCGCCAGCCTGGCCGGGGAGGTCCGCCTCGACGGCCACGACATCTACGACCCGGCACGGCGCCCCATCGAGAGCCGCCGGCGGATCGGGATGGTCTTCCAGAAGGCCAACCCCTTCCCGACGATGTCGATCCACGACAACGTGCTCGCCGGGCTCTCGCTGACGGGGCGGCGGCTCCGAGGCCACGCCGTCGACGAGCTCGTGGAGCGCAGTCTCCGCAGCGCGAGCCTGTGGGACGAGGTTCGCACGCGGCTCGACGCGCCGGGCGCCTCGCTGTCGGGGGGCCAGCAGCAGCGGCTGTGCATCGCCCGTGCCCTCGCCGTCCGACCCGACGTGTTGCTCATGGACGAGCCGTGCTCGGCTCTCGACCCCACGTCGACGCGCCGCGTCGAGGAGACGATCCGCGCGATCGCCGACGAGGTGACCGTCGTGATCGTCACCCACAACATGCAGCAGGCACACCGGGTCTCGGACCGTTGCGCGTTCTTCCTCGCCGCCGAGGGGCAGCCCGGGCACATCGTCGAGCAGGGCGACACCGACGACATCTTCGAGCGGCCCGAGGACCAGCGCACGTCCGACTACGTGAACGGTCACTTCGGATGACGAGCCCGCAGATCACCGGAGCGACCGGTGCGGCGGCCGCGGTGCAGGCCCGGGCAGCGCGCCGCACGCTCCACACCCGGCCCACCACCCAGGACATCGGCTTCGTCGCGGTCGCCCGCTCGGCGGCGATCTCGACCCTGGTGATCATGGGCCTGATCGGCGTCTTCCTGCTGATCGGTGCCTGGCCGGCGCTGAAGAGCCAGGGTCTCCACTTCCTCACCCGGACCGACTGGCTGCCCGAAACCGGGTCGTTCGGCATCGCCTCCCTGCTGTGGGGCACCATCCTGGTCGGGCTGTTCGCGCTGTGCGTCGCAGTGCCGCTGGGGTTCGGGGCCGCGCTCTTCATCAGCGAGTACGCCCCGCGGTCGTTGAAGAGCTCGCTGGTCACGCTGGTCGACCTGATGGCCGCAGTCCCGTCCATCGTCTACGCGATGTGGGCCCTGTTCTTCCTGCAGGGACACATGCTCGAGATCGCGCAGTGGCTGTCGGTCCACTTCGGGACGGTGCTGCCGTTCCTGCGGGTCCACACGCCGGACTCGCCGTCGTCGTACACCTCGTCGGCGTTCATCGCCGGTGTTGCCGTCGGCGTGGTCGTGCTCCCGACGGTCACCTCGATCATGCGGGAGGTCTTCGCGCAGGCCCCGATCGGTGAGCGCGAGGGTGCCATCGCGCTCGGCGCCACGCGGTGGGGGATGATCCGGGCGGTCGTGATCCCCTTCGGGCGCGCGGGGATCGTCGGCGGCATCATGCTCGGGCTGGGCCGCGCATTGGGCGAGACGATCGTGGTCTACGCGATCATCTCCCCGAGCTTCGACATGACGACGCACCCGCTGCAGAGCGGCACCAACACCATCGCCGCCCACATCGCGACGCGCTACTCGGAGTCGAACGGCGTCTCCATGGCCGGCCTCCTCGGTGCCGGCCTCGTCCTGTTCCTGTTCACGCTGATCATCAACACCCTCGCCGGTGTGGTGGTCAGCCGGTCGCGCTCCGGCGCCGCGACGGAGATCTGATGTCGACCCTGACCACGCCGTCCAGCGACCGCGCCACGAGCACTCTCGAGCCCGAACACGACCGGTCGGCCGTACGTCGTGAGGTCAAGCGGGTGCGCATCGGCGGCGCCGACCCGGAGCTGCTCACCCACGTCGTCAGCGCCGCCGCGGGGGCGCTCGGGCTGGTGTGGCTGGTCTACGAGCGGCTCGTGCCGATGACCGGAGCCCTCGGGTTCTGGCTGTGCTGGTACGTCGCGTTCCTCGTGCTGCTCGCCGCCGTCAGCGCGACCACCCTCGACCGGGTCGGCGTCACCGACCGCCTCGTGGGGACCCTCGTGACCACGGCCGGACTGGTTCTGGTGTCCTGCCTCGCGGGGATCGTGCTGTTCACCGTCGTGCGCGGCTGGTCCGCGCTGTCGCACGTCAACTTCTACACGCAGACCACGGCGTACATCGGGCCGGAGGCACCCCTTCGCCAGGGAGGGGTCTTCGCCGCGATGGTCGGCACCCTCGAGCAGGTGGCGATCTCCGTCGTCCTGAGCGTCCCGCTCGGGATCGCCACCGCGGTGTACCTCAGCGAGGTGCGCGGCCGCCTCGCCCGGGCCGTGCGCACCGTCGTCGAGGCGATGAGCGCGGTGCCGACGATCGTGGCCGGCCTGTTCATCTACTCGATGCTGATCCTCAAGCTCGGTCAGGAGCGCAGCGGTCTCGCGGCCTCCCTCGCCCTCAGCGTGAGCATGATCCCGGTGGTCACCATGACGGCGGCAGTGGTGCTCCGGCTGGTGCCGGGCGGGCTACGGGAGGCCTCGCTGGCCCTCGGGACGACGCAGTGGCAGACCGTCCGCAGGGTGGTGCTGCCGACCGCCCGCCCCGGGCTCGTCACGGCCGTCCTCCTCGGCGTCGCGCGGGTGATCGGTGAGACGTCGCCGGTGCTGCTGGTCGCAGGCTCGACCAACGAGCTCAACTGGGATCCCACCCACAACCCCCAGATGTCCCTGCCGTTGTTCGTCTTCACCTACATGCGGATGCCCATCGACAACGCGATCTCGCGCGCCTTCGGTGCCGCGGTGGTGCTGCTCGTCGTGGTCGTCGTGCTCTTCGCCCTGGCCCGGATCCTGGGCGGCCGCCCGCCCGGGCACGTCTCCCGGCGCAAGCTCCGCCGCCTCGCCCGGCACCGACAGGCCCGCGCCCGCCGACTCGAAAGTGAGACCGTCCGATGACGCCCACCCGTTTCCAGCGCCTGCTGCTCGCCGCCCTCGCGGCATGCCTCGCCGGGCTCGTGATGGTGCCTGCCCCGCCCGCGCAGGCCGCGTCCTACGTACCGATCTCGGGTGCCGGCTCCACGTGGAGCCAGGTGGCCGTCGACGCCTGGCGGGCCGACGTGCGCGCCAGCGGCGTGGTCGTCAACTACGCGGGCACCGGCTCCACCGACGGCCGGTCCCAGTTCATCCAGGGCACCGTCGACTTCGCGAACACCGAGATCCCGTTCCAGAACCCGCCGGAGCCCGGTCAGCAGGCCGAGATCCCGAGCCGTCCGTACGCCTACCTCCCGATCGTGGCCGGTGGTACGTCGTTCATGTACAACCTCACGGTCGCGGGCCAGCGGGTCACCGACCTGCGTCTGTCGGGGGCCACGCTCGCCAAGATCTTCACCGGCCAGATCACGCGGTGGAGCGACCCGGCGATCACGCGCGACTACGGCAAGAAGCTGCCGGACATCCCGATCATCCCGGTGGTCAGGTCCGACGGCGCGGGTGCGTCGGCGCAGTTCACCAAGTACATGGCCAGCCAGGCCGCGTCGACGTACTGCCCGTTCATCCGGAGCAAGCTCCACCTCGGTGGAACGGGCTGCCCGAGCGTGTCGTTCTACCCGGCGTTCGGGAACAGCAAGGCGCAGAACGGCTCGAACGGCGTCGCGAACTACGTGTCGGCGTCGTACGGCGCCGGGGCGATCGGGTACGTCGAGTACGCCTACGCCAAGCGCCTCAACTTCCCAGTGGTGAGCCTGCTGAACAAGGCCGGCTACTTCAGCCAGCCGACGGCGGGGAACGTGGCGGTCGCGCTGACCAAGGCGAGGATCAACCACGACCTGACGCAGAACCTTCAGTCGGTCTACACCAACCGCGACCCGCGCGCGTACCCGATGTCGAGCTACAGCTACATGGTGGTGCCGACGACGACGGCCGCCCCGTTCAACACCGACAAGGGCAAGACCCTCTCGACGTTCGTCAACTACTTCCTGTGCACCGGCCAGCAGAAGGCCGACATCCTCGGGTACTCGCCGCTGCCGAAGAACCTCGTGCTCGCGGGCTTCAAACAGGTGGCCAGGATCCCCGGGCACGTCGCGTCACCGTCCATCGCCCAGTGCCACAACCCCGCGCTCAACATCCTCCAGTCGGCGCCCCAGCCCAACAAGTGCATGAAGCTGGGCTCGAACTGCACCACGTCCACCAGCTCGAACGGCACCGTCACGACCCACAACAACGACGGGACCACGACGACCTCCAGCGCCGACCCCAGCGGTGGCAACAGCCAGCCCGGCTCGGGCACCTCGGGATCTGATCCCGGAGGAACCAGTGGACCGGGTGGCAGTGCCAAGGTCGATCCACTCACCGGCCAGCCGGCCGGGGGTTCGGTGACCTCGGCAGACGGCAGCCTGCCGACCGCGGGTGGGACACCGGTCGCGCTGGCTGCCTCGCACACCGGACAGCAGCACGCGATCGGCTGGCTCGTCGCTGCGCTGCTGGCGCTCACGGTTCTCGCTCCGCCGTTCCTGATCGCGCGCCACGCGCGCCGCGAGGAGTAGCCGATCGCTGCCCCTGGTCGAGCCGGACCACGCACCCGGTGGGTGGACCACCATGGGGCCATCGAGCCTGCTGCGGCGTCCGTCCCGATGCAGAACCCGCCGATATCCCCAACTACGCTCGCCACGTCTCGCCGTTCCCACGACTTGGACTGCCATGACCCCCCACTCACGCGGCCGCAACGTCGCGCTGCTGGTCGTCGTGGTGCTCGTCGGTGGGTTCGTCGCCTGGGGCCTCTACGTCGGCACCCGTCCGAGGCCGCCCCTGCGGTTGCGGCCGGCCGACGTCATCGTCGCGGACCCGCCGGCACCGGGTCACGATCCGTCGTCCGCCACGGCCGCGAAGCAGCCGAGCGACTCCGCCGGTCCGGTCGTGAGCCCGCAGTGGGTCACCCGGACTGCGACCAGGAGCGGCGTGCCCTCGCCGGCGGTCCGGGCCTACGGCACGGCGACGCTGCGCATGGCGCAGGAGGATCCGAGCTGCCACCTCGGGTGGACGACGCTGGCCGGCATCGGGTGGGTCGAGTCCCAGCAGGGCACGATCGACGGGCGGGTGCTCGAGGCGGACGGCCGGCCGGACCGGGCGATCACGGGCGTCGAGCTCGACGGCTCCGGAGACGTCGCGGCGGTACCCGACGGCTCGGGCGGGTTCCAGCGGGCCCTCGGGCCACTGCAGTTCATCCCGTCCACCTGGGCGACATGGGCCACCGACGGCGACGGAGACGGGGTCGCGGACCCGCAGGACGTCGATGACGCGGCGCTGGCGGCGGCCCGCTACCTCTGCTCGTCCGGCGACGACCTCGCCAGCGCCTCAGGCTGGTCGGCCGCGGTCTTCTCCTACAACCACTCCGACGACTACGTGAACGCGGTGTACGACGCCGCCAAGGCGTACGCGGACCGTACCGCCTAGGCGTCGTGTCCGGTGGTTGACGAGGTCGCTCTGCGACCGTCTCGAAACCCCGGGACGGTGATGGGCGCGGTGGCTCCGGTGGTTGAGGAGGTCGCTCTACGACCGTCTCGAAACCCCGGGACGGTGATGGGCGCGGTGGCTCCGGTGGTTGAGGAGGTCGCTCTGCCATCGCGGTGAGTCCGGTGGTTGAGGAGGTCGCTCTGCGACCGTCTCGAAACCCCGGTGCTGTTCTGCGCAGTCCTGGGGGGATGGGTTTCGAGACAGGCGCTGGCGCGCCTTCCTCAACCACCGGTGGCGATGCGCG
>DATBDF010000227.1:0-13447 GCA_036270075.1 Nocardioides sp. | reverse complement strand
CAGACGGTCCTCAACGACGACGGGCTCGTGGGCCGCGTGCTGCGGGTGACCGCGACGACCGCGACGGTCCTGCTCATCGTCGACACCGAGTCGGTGGTCGGAGGTCGCGTCGGTGCGTCGATGCAGGTCGGCTTCCTGCGGGGCCGTGGCGGCCTGGGCGACCACGGCAGCCTCGACCTGCAGCTCGTCGACGAGGCGGAGGCGCCGTCCGACGGGGACTCGATCGTCACGTGGGGCAGCCGCGACGGTGCGCCGTACGTCTCGGGGGTGCCGATCGGGCGGGTGACCGCCGTGTACGCGAGCCTCCGAGAGTCGTCCCAGCGCGCCGTCATCCAGCCCTACGTCGACTTCGGCGCCCTCGACCTGGTCGGCGTCGTCGTGCCGTCGGGCATCCAGAGCGACCGCGGAGTGATCGAGGCGGACGGGAGCCTGCAATGAGATCCGTCCGGGTAGCGGTCGCCGCCGGGCTGGTCGCCGTGGCCCTGGTCCTGCAGGTGGCGATCTTCCCGCACCTCGCCTGGGACGGGATCGTCCCGAACTTCTGCCTGCTCGTCGTGGTCGCTGCCGCGCTGGTCCGCGGCCCGTCGTTCGCCGCGACGCTCGGGTTCTTCGCCGGGCTGATGCTCGACCTCGCCCCGCCGGCCGACCATGTCGCCGGCCGCTGGGCGCTGGCCCTCGTCGTCGTCGGGTACGTCGCGGGGTCGATGCGGCAGGACACCCGGCCGTCGGCGACCACCGTCGTTGCGACGGTCGCGGTCTCGTCGTTGGTGGGCACGTCGGTCTACGCCCTGACCGGCATCGTCCTGGGCGACGCCGTGGCGGAGGCCGGCGACCTGGCGCGGGTGATCGTGGTGGCCCTGCTGTGGGACGTGCTGCTCACGCCGCTGGTGCTGCCGGGCGTGATGCGCCTGCTCGCCCGGCTGGAGCCCGCGGGTGCGCGATGAGGCCGTCCACCACCCGTGACCCCGGGGCCGAGAAGTCCCGGCTGCGCCTGATCGTCGTCCGGGTCCTGGTGTTCTCGCTGTTCGCGACGCTCTTCGCGCGGCTGTACTACCTCCAGGTCGTCTCGGGTGACTCCTACCGACAAGCGGCGGCATCGCAGTCGCTGCGCGAGGTCGTGGTCCAGCCGCAGCGCGGCCTGATCGTCGACGACCAGGGCCGCCCGCTCGTGACCAACCGCACCGCCTGGGAGGTCTCCGTCGACCGGACGCTGCTGGCGAAGCTGTCCTCCCACGACCGCCAGGTCGTGCTGCACCGTCTCGCCCTGGCCGTCCGGTCACCCGTGAAGAGGATCGAGCAGTCGCTGGTGACCTGCGGTGACCCCGGCAGCAAGCGCGGAGACTGCTGGAACGGCTCGCCGAACCAGCCGGTCCCCGTGGCCACCGACGTCCGGCAGGCCGTGGCCCTGCGGATCCTCGAGCAGCCCGAGGACTACCCGGCGGTGCTGGCCCAGCAGCAGAGCGTGCGCGCCTACCCCCGGCCGTACGGCGTGAACCTCGCCGACATCGTCGGCTACCTGAGCCCCATCACGGCCGGGGAGCTCGCGCAGGCACGGAAGGACCACGACGACTCCGTCAACGGCGCCAGCACCGTCGGCCGCGCCGGCATCGAGGAGAAGTACGACCGGTACCTGCGTGGCCGACCGGGCTACCAGCAGGTGGCGGTGGACTCGATGGGCCGGGTGCTCGGCGACGAGGGCGAGGTGAAGGGCCACCCGGGAGACACCCTCGTCACGTCCATCGATGCGCGCGTCCAGGGCGTCGTCGAGCATGCTCTCCACGACGCGATCACGACCGCGCGCGCGACCTACGACCCTGTCACCCACCGCAACTACCGCGCCGACTCGGGGGCGGCGATCGTGCTCCAGGCCAAGACCGGCCGCGTGGTCGCGATGGCGAGCCAGCCGACGTACAACCCCGCGGAGTGGGTCGGCGGCATCAGCCGTGCGCAGCTCGCCCGGCTGTACTCGGCGAAGGCGGGCGACCCGCTCCTGGCTCGCGCCTACCAGGGCCAGTTCGCGCCCGGCTCCACCTGGAAGCCGATCATGACCGTCGGTGCCTTCGACAACGGCATGGGCCCGGGCACGCGGCTCGACTGCTCGTCGGGCTTCATGGTGGGCAACCGGCTGTTCCACAACTACGAGTCGGAGTCCTACGGGCTCATCGACTTCGCCAAGGCGCTGCAGATCTCGTGTGACACCTTCTTCTACCGCGTCGGCTACCACTTCTGGCAGAAGTTCGGTCAGGACCCGACCGACGTGAACGCCCGCGACCCGCTGGTCGGCGAGGCCAAGGCGTTCGGCTTCGGTCGCCCGACCGGGATCGACGTTCCGGGTGAGGCATCGGGTCGCATCGCCGACCGGCACTGGAAGCTCGCGTACTGGAAGGCGATGAAGGGCTACTACTGCCGCATCGACAAGCACCCTCCCGCCGGGACCAGCGGCTACCTGAAGCTCTTCGCGCACGAGTTCTGCCTCGAGGGCAGCTACTACCGCGCCGGCGACGCGGTGAACTTCGCGATCGGCCAGGGAGACACCCTCGTGACGCCCCTCCAGCTGGCGCGGGCGTACGCCGCGTTGGCCAACGGCGGCACCCTCTTCGAGCCGCGGGTCGCGAAGGCCATCGTGAGCCCGAGCGGCAGGGTCGTGCGCCGCATCCAGCCCAAGGTCCAGGGCCACGTGAAGGATCCCGCACACGGGATCCGCTACGTCACCCACGCGCTGCTCGGAACGGCCCAGACCGGCACGATGGCGTGGAAGATGATCGGCTTCCCCCTGGACAAGATCCACATCCGGTCCAAGACGGGATCGGCCGAGGTGTACGGCAAGCAGTCGACGTCCTGGGTGGCGTCCTACGACGACAACTACGTCGTCCTGATGATGGTGACCCAGGGCGGCACCGGCTCCGGCACGTCGGGACCCTACGTCCGCAAGATCTGGGAGTCGCTGTACGGCGTACACGGCTCGAGCGTGGACCGGAAGGACGCACTCATCCCGGGTGTGGTGGCGCCCGACGCGCTCCCGTCGTTCCAGCCGGACGGGTCGATCCTGCCGCCGAAGCCGCACGTGCTCGGAAGGAGCCAGCCGTGACGACCGCTCCCTCCCGGGTGCCGCGCAGCCTGCGCACCCCCGGTATCGACCGGATCCTGATGCTGGCCGTGCTCGGCCTGCTGGTGCTCGGCACGCTCCTGGTGTGGTCGGCGACCTCGCACCGGGACGACCTCACCGGCGGCGACCCCACGGCGTACCTGCGCAAGCAGCTGGTCAACGTCTGCATCGGGCTGGTCCTGATGGTGGTCGTGATGGCGACCGACCACCGCTGGGTGCGGATCATCGCCCCGGTCGTCTACCTCGCCTCGATCGGCGGGCTCGTGCTGGTGCTGACGACGGGCACCACGATCAACGGCTCCCGCTCGTGGATCGACCTGGCGGGCATGTCGATCCAGCCCTCGGAGTTCGCCAAGCTCGCGGTGGTGATCGGGATGGCGCTGCTGGTCGCCGAACGCAACGAAGGACGGCGCACGCGGGTCGGGGCGTTCGAGGTGGTCGGGATGCTCGTGATCGCGGGCATCCCCTCCGCGCTGATCCTCATGCAGCCCGACCTCGGCACGCTGCTCGTCCTGTCCGCGACGGTGTTCGGCGTCCTGGCGGTCGCCGGTGCTCCGCGCCGCTGGCTCGGGTTCCTGGCCGCCGGAGGAGCGATCGCGGCGGTGGCGGCCTTCGCCGGGCACCTGCTCAAGCAGTACCAGGTCGACCGCTTCCTGGCGTTCACCAACCCCGATCTCGATCCGCGCGGGGCCGGCTACAACACCGAGCAGGCCCGGATCGCCGTGGGCAACGGCGGTCTGTTCGGGCAAGGTCTCTTCCACGGCTCGCAGACCCGGTCCGGGTTCGTTCCCGAGCAGCACACCGACTTCATCTTCACCGTCGCCGGCGAGGAGCTGGGACTGGTCGGTGCCGGCGTGCTCATCGCACTGCTCGGGCTCGTCATCTGGCGGGCGCTCGCGATCTCCGCCCTCTCGACCGACGTGTTCGGCCGGATCGCGGCCGCCGGCATCGCCTGCTGGTTCGGCTTCCAGGCCTTCCAGAACATCGGGATGTGCCTCGGCATCATGCCGGTGACCGGCGTACCCCTGCCGTTCGTGTCGTACGGCGGCTCCTCGATGTTCGCGGGCATGCTCGCCATCGGTCTCCTGCAGAACATCCATCTCCGCGCGACGTCGTCGCTGCCCACCCGCTTCGCCCGCCCGGTGCGGCAGGGGCACCTGGTCTCTCGCTGAGACCTCGGGTCGCTCTCAGAGGTACCCGTGCCGGCGCAGCCACTGCAGGGCGAAGTAGCCCCAGATCGGTGACAGGTACGACGTGTAGACGCGGTGGGTGATGGCGATCGCGAACGCCGTGGACTCCCCGACTCCGAGCGCGACCAGGGCCGCGGTGAGCGTCGCCTCGGCCGCGCCGACCCCACCGGGAACGGGGATCAGCCCGGCGAGCACGGAGGCACCGATGTTGGCCAGCAGAAGCTCCGGAAGCGACAGTCCCACGCCGAAGGCCTGACAGGTCGCCCCGAGGGTGAGCGCGAAGCCCAGCTCGCCCAGGAGGTTCCCCCCGAAGAGCTGGAACCGTTTGCTCCGGCTGCGGAGGACGCGTAGCGCGGCGATGCCGTCGCGCACGGACGGCACGATCTTCGCGCGCACCGAGGGGACCCGCCAGATCAGCACGACGCTGACCAGCAGGGTCAGCACGATGGCGGCGACCAGCCGGCTGTCGGGAGCGCTGATCCTGATGTCGCTGGTGTCGAGGCGGAGGTGCACGAAGGGGAGCACCACCAGCACGATCGCGACCTGGACGACCTTCTCCGCGATGTCGTCGACGGCACCCGCGGCGACCGCCTCACCGGCTGAGCCCCCTTGACGCTGGACGAACCGCACGGTGGCCGCGACGGTCCCGGCCGATCCCGGCACCGTCAGGTTGACGAACTTGATCGCGTACTTCAGCAGGACGACCGGCTGCAGTGGCATCGGGGTGGGGACTGCCCCGCGCAGGGCCATGGCCTCGGGCGGGAAGGTGAGCTGTGCCAGGACGAACCCGATCGCGATCCAGGCGGGCTCGGCCCGCTCGAGGTCGTCCCAGATGGTGGCGAAGCCGATGCCGGCCAGCTGTGAGATCAGGAGATACGCCGAGATGCCCACCGCCGCGGTGACGACGAAGTCACGAGCACGGATACGACGCAGCTGGGCGAGCTCGACCGGCTCGCTGCCGGTGGCCTCGGCCGCCTCGCCGCGCAGCTGGTGCAGCGCCACCTCCTGGGAGCGGGCCAGGTCGCGCAGGTGGGGGGTCAGCGCCGCGCGTTGCAGGTAGGGGAGCGCCCCCTTCACCGCGTCCACCCCTGCACCCTCGACCGCGGCGGCGAGGGCTCGGGTCGGACCGACGAGCACCGTGCAGGCCACCAGGAGCTCGGCGACGTCGATGTCCAGGGCCGACTCCGGGGCTCCCAGGGTGGCGGCGGCGAAACCTATGATGACGGGTCGGCCTTCCTCGACGACGACATGACTGCCGTTGAGCCGTCCGTGCGAGATCCGGGCACGGTGGAGCGCGCCCACCTCCCGCCAGAGCGCCACGAGGAGCTCGTCGGACACGGCATCGGTGGGCATCTCCTCGAGGGGCTCGACCTCGATCAAACGCGTGACGATGCCCGCCTCACCGTCGGTGTCGAGGGCTGCCAGCAGCACCTCCGGCACCCGGACCCCTGCCTGCGCCGCCATGAGCGTCGCGAGCGCCTCGTGCTCGACCTGCTCGAGCCGCCCGACGGGTGCGCTGCGACGAGGGTCGCGATAGGCCAGCAGGTGCCACCTCCGGGCGATCTTCTGCGTGTCCTGTGAGTCCCGTCCGAGGACGCGCACGTGGACGCTCTCGCCCCTCGCGTCGTGGCCGACGTACGCCGCCGAGCCACGTTCCTGCCGGCTCGAGGGCCGCAGCTCGTGGACCTCCAGCCCGAGCTCACCGAGCGACCGACGCACGTCGTCGGTCGCGGGCACACCGGCCGCCGAGCCGAACGCGACGCGTACCAGGAGTGCGGACGCGAGACCCACGGCGACCGCCGCCAGGACGTCCGACGGGAGCGCCGCTCCGAGGGCGAGCAACGCCAGACCGGAGACGACGAGCAGCCAGGTCAGCCACCGCCGGAGCGGCGCGACCAGCTCCGGACCGATGATCGTGGCGACCGCGATCGCGATGGCCAGCCGGTACTCGGGGAACCCCCATCGCGACCACAGCCGGTCGTCGATCGCGAACCAGTCCGGTCCGACCGCGCGACCCAGGAGGGTGCCGACCAGACCGAGGAGCAGCAGTGCCACGACCAGGTCGCGCGCCAGCGCCCAGCGTCGGCGAACGATGACGGCGACCAGGAGGACCGCGCAGGCGATGAGGGTGGCGACCACCGCCGTTCGCCACACGGCCTCGCCCCATCCGAGGAGCGTGACGAGAGCGTCTCCCAGGTCCGCGTCCTCGCTGGGGGCCGCGTTCGACACCGCGGCGACGGCGCCGGTGACGACGGCGGCGGTTGCAAGCAGCACCGCGTCGACGGTCCGGCGGTTCCGACGGCCCACCTCGTACCTGACGAAGATGTTGGTGGGTTCGGGGGGCGGCTCCGCCGGTGCGGTGGAAGCCATGGGCACTCCCTCCTCCCGGGCGGCCTCGCCGGCGTGGGGCCCAGTCATGCAGAAGGGGAGCGGGGCCGCAACCGGTGCACGCCGGTGCCTGGCCCGATCAGGCCTTGCCCCGTCACCGCAGGATGCGGCTGGATGGGACTCATGGAGCTCCGCTCTCGGCTGGCCGTCCGGGAGGACCTCCCCGGCCTGGAGCCGCTCGTCGCTCGCGCCATCGAGGAGCTCCAGCGAGGCTTCCTCGACGAGGAGCAGATCGCGGCCAGCCACGCGATCATGGGGATCGACACCCAGCTGGTCGACGACCGCACCTACTACGTCGTCGAGGCGGAGGGTGGTGTGGCCGGCTGCGGTGGCTGGAGCAGGCGGGCCACCCCGTTCGGGGGCGACCACTCGGCGGGCCGGGACGAGCACCTGCTCGACCCTGCGGTCGACGCGGCTCGGGTGCGCGCGATGTACACCCATCCGGACTTCACCAGGCGTGGGGTGGGCCGGCTGATCCTGGAGGGCTGCGAGCAGGCTGCCGCTGCCGAGGGGTTCACCCGCCTCCAGCTCCACGCGACGCTGGCCGGCTTCCCGCTGTATCTCGCCTACGGCTTCGAGCCGATCGAGGAGGTCGTCCTCGACAGTGGCGGGGTGGGGATCCCGGCGGTTCACATGACCAAGGCGATCGGCTGATCGGTCCGCGCCGACGATTGAACAGTTG
The DNA here is from genome assembly GCA_036270075.1 of Nocardioides sp. Lineage (GTDB taxonomy): Bacteria > Actinomycetota > Actinomycetes > Propionibacteriales > Nocardioidaceae > Nocardioides. The sequence continues at coordinate 6,081 of DATBDF010000227.1, read as the reverse complement.
TCAGGGGCAACCGATAGACTGGACGGCGATGTCGACGTCCACGCCCCAGTCAGCCACCGTTCAGCCGTCCGAGTCCGGCGAGTACACCCATCGCCAGATCCTCACCATCATCACCGGCCTGATGATGGGCATGTTCCTCGGTGCCCTGGACCAGACGATCGTGTCCACCTCGATCCGCACCATCGCCGACGACCTCCACGGCCTGTCGGTGCAGGCGTGGGTCACCACGGCGTACCTGATCACGTCGACGATCACGACCCCGATCTACGGCAAGCTCGGCGACATCTACGGTCGCAAGAAGCTGTTCATGTTCGCGATCTCGGTCTTCATCGCCGGCTCGGTGCTGTGCTCGTTCGCCACCTCGATGTACATGCTGGCGGCCTTCCGGGCCGTGCAGGGCATCGGCGCGGGCGGTCTGTTCACCCTCGTGCTGGCGATCATCGGCGACATCGTGTCGCCCCGCGAGCGTGCGCGCTACACCGGCTACTTCATGGCGACGTTCGGTACGTCGAGCGTGCTCGGCCCGGTCATCGGCGGCTTCTTCGCCTCGCACGCGGTGATCCTGGGCGTGACCGGATGGCGCTGGGTGTTCCTGGTCAACGTCCCCATCGGCATCGCCGCGCTGTTCGTCGTCTACCGCACGCTCCACGTCCACCACCACCGGCGCGAGTCGCGCATCGACTGGTGGGGAGCGGTTGCGCTCGTCGTCGCGCTCGTGCCGTTGCTGACGGTCGCCGAGCAGGGTCGCTCCTGGGGATGGGACTCCTCGCGCTCGATGACCTGCTACGTGGTCGGCGTCATCGGCCTCGGGACCTTCTACGCCGTCGAGCGGCTGATGGGCGACGAAGCGATCATCCCGCTCCGGATGTTCCGCATCCGTCCGGTCGCCGTCGGCATCGGGGCCAACGTGATCACCGGGATGGCGCTGTTCGGCGGCATCCTGCTGCTCCCGCTGTACATGCAGATCGTGCGGGGTGCGTCGCCGATGCAGTCCGGCTTCCTGATGCTCCCGATGGTGGGCGGGATGATGAGCGCATCGATCATCTCGGGCCAGGTCATCTCGCGCACCGGTCGCATCCGCGGCTTCCCGATCTTCGGCTCGGCGCTGGCAGCCATCGGCCTGCTCGCGCTCGGCACGATCAGCGCCGACACCCACATCGAGCTCGTGATGGTCCTGATGCTGTTGGTCGGCTTCGGCCTGGGCAACTGCATGCAGCCGCTGCTCCTGATCCTGCAGTCGGCCGTGCCTCCCCGCGACATCGGTGTGGCCACCGCCTCCGCGACGTTCTTCCGCCAGATCGGCGGCACGATCGGCGTCGCGGTGTTCCTGTCGCTCCTCTTCGGCCAGGTCGGCGGCAACATCGCCGGCGCACTGCAGGAGGCCGCACCGACCCCGGCCTTCCAGCAGGCGCTCGCGCACCCGGCCACCCCGCTCGACCACCAGCTCGCCGAGTCGTTGCAGTCGGGCGCCCACGGCGGCCTGCTCGGACAGGTCACCGACGACTCGTCGTTCATCCAGAAGCTGTCGCCCGCGCTCGCGCATCCGTTCAAGGCCGGATTCGCGGACTCGATGGACGTCGTGTTCCTCTGCGCCGGACTCCTGTCGGTGCTGGCCTTCCTGATCCTGCTCCTGATGCCCAAGGTCGAGCTCCGGTCCACCTCCGCCAGCGCCGCCGTGCGGTCCGAGACGGCGCCGACGGCACCGGTGACCGACCAGGTCTGAGGTCCGGGCCCCGGGCCGGCCGGGACCTTCGACACGTCCGGACTGGGGCCTTTCGGCAGGTCCCCTCTCCGGGCGGATGACGCCACCATGAAGTGTGCGACCCCAGGAGCTGATGGGCGACGCCGTCGAGCGCATCGTCCTGTCCGGCCACGAGGGCAAGTCGGGGGCCGGGCTGGAGCGAGTGCGGCTGTCGGACGGGCGTGTCCTGGTCGTCAAGCGGATCGTCCCGGGCAGCGACTTCACGGTCGAGGCGACCGGAGGGATGCCGGGACGCGAGATCCTGCTGTGGCGCGCCGGCGTGCTGGAACGTCTCCCCGCCGGGGTCGAGCACGCGCTGGTCGGGGCGTGGGAGGAGGACGGCGCGACGGTCCTGGTGATGCGCGACCTGGGTGACTCGATCCTGAGCTGGGACGACCGGCTGGACGCCGGACGCGCCCGGTGGGTCATGCGACGCGCGGCCGCCCTGCACCGGGCCTACCTGGGCGACGTGCCGTCGGAGGTCGTGCCCCTCGACCGCGCCCTGGCGCTCTTCGCCCCGGCGACTGCTCGACCGCTGGCCGAGCAGGGCAACCAGCTCATGCGACTCGTGCTGCGAGGCTGGGAGATCTTCGGTGAGCAGGTGCCCGCCGACGTGGCCGACTCGGTCTTCTCGCTGCTCCACGACGTGACGCCGCTCCAGCACGCCCTGGAGTCCGGCCCGGTGACCATGACCCACGGCGACCTGGCCACGGTGAACATGGCGGTCGAGGACGACACCCTGGTCCTGATCGACTGGGCGTTGCCGACCGCAGCGCCCGGGTCCCTCGACGTCGCCCGGTTCATCGCGGGCTGCTCCTCCGTGGTCGACCTGAGCCGCGAGGACCTGCTGGCGGCGTACCGCGACGCCGCCGGCCCGGCGTACGACGCGCGCAGCGAGCGGCTGTCCCTCCTCGCCGGGCTCGTCTGGCTGGGCTGGAACAAAGCGCTCGACGCGGTCGAGAATCCGGATGGGGAGACCCGCGCCCGGGAGCGAGCCGACCTGGACTGGTGGGTCCGGCAGTCTCGGACCGCTCTCGAGGAAGGAATTCTCTGATGGACCTCAACACCCTGTACCACCGCACGGTCGAGGCCTGGGCCGACCGGGTGAACGCGGTGAGCCCCGACCGGTGGGACGACCCGACGCCCTGCCGTGAGTGGACGGTCCGCGACCTCGTCAACCACGTCGTGGGGGAGGACCGCTGGACGGCGCCGCTCGTGGAGGGCAGGACCATCGAGGAGGTCGGGAGCAGCCTGGACGGCGACCTGCTCGGTGACGACCCGGTGCGTGCCGCGCTCGACGCGGCGATGGAGGCCACGAAGGCAACGGCCGAGAAGCTGCCGGCCGGCGGCACCGTCCACCTCTCGTACGGCGAGGAGCAGCTGGCCGAGTACGTCCACCAGCTCGCCGCCGACCACCTCGTCCACTCCTGGGACCTGGCGGTGGCGACCGGTGGTGACAGCCGACTCGACCCGCACCTGGTCACCGAGGTGCATGCGTGGTTCGGGGAGCGCGAGGACCTGTACCGCCAGGGCGGCGCGATCGGCCCGCGGGGTGTCTCCCACGGTGGCGCCCAGGCCGACCTCCTCTCGGCGTTCGGACGCGACTCGGAGTGGGGGCCCGTCCATGCCGGGCTGGCGAGGTTCTCGGCCGCGTTCGGCAGCGGCGATGTCGACGCGATCATGTCGCTGATGACCGACGACTGCGTGTTCGAGGCCACCGGCCCCGCACCCGACGGCGTACGCCACGAGGGCGCGGACGCCGTGCGCGCGGTGTGGGTCGACGTGTTCGGCAACACTCCCGGTGCGGCGTTCACGGAGGAGGAGTCGTTCGTCTGCGGCGACCGAGGCGTCTTGCGCTGGCGGTTCGACTGGGCCGGCGAGGACGAGAACCCCGGGCACGTGCGAGGGGTCGACGTGCTGAGGTTCCGCGACGGCAAGGTGTCCGAGAAGCTCTCCTACGTCAAGGGCTGAAACCTCGCCGGGTCGGGAGCGTCCCCTGTGTTTTCATGGACGCCATGAGTAGCTCGGACTCGATCGACGCCCCCGCCCAGCCTCCCGACCAGCCCGAACATGTCGCCGAGCTCGACCCCGCGATCGCCGAGGCGGTCGACGGCGTGACGAACCGCTTCGGCGCGGAGGGTCTCGAGCAGATGATCGGCTACGCCGGGGATCGTCTGGCCGAGGCCCGCGCCGCGCTCGACCAGCTCGCCGAGACCGACGACTAGACAGGCACGCCCCGCACCCACACCGCGCGCGGCCGGGACAGGGCAGTGAGGTCACGCTCGAGGTCGCCGTCGACGACGAGCAGGTCCGCCGAGAGACCCGGCGCCAGCCGTCCGGTCGTCGCGCGCAGCCCGCAGTCGTCGGCGGCCGCGGAGGTCGCGGTCGCCAGGGCCTGTGCCGAGGTGACCCCGGCGTCGAGCAGCTGCACGACGGCTCGCCAGAGGTCCCCATGGGGCTTCGGCGGAGCTGCGCCCGAGTCGAGGCCGCTGACCACACGCACCCCGCGCTCGAACATCCGGGCGAGCTGCGCCGCCCGTCGGTGCGTGACCTCGACGGGCGTCATCCCGACTCGTGCTACCACCGCCCTCACGTGCGGTGGAGCCTGGTCGAGCGGGATGACCCGAGCCGGGTCGTAACCGAGGGTGGGGTCGACCGTCAGGCCGCGGACCGCGATCTCGTCGATCAGGTCGTCCGGAACGGCGATGCCGTCGGGGCCGAGCAGGGTCGCGTGCTCCAGTCCGTCGACGCCGGCCGCGACGGCGTGCCGCGCCCCCGCCAGGGAGTGGCAGTGCGCGACGACGCGCAGCCCGGCCTCGTGCGTCTCCTCGACCGCCGCGTGCAGCTCCTCCGGAGTGAACTGCACTCCGAGGAGATCGCTGCCGATCGTGAGCATCCCGCCGCTCGCCATCACCTTGACCAGGTCGACACCTCGGTCGACGTGCTCGCGGACGGCCGCTCGGACCGCGTCGACGCCCGCGACCCCGCCACCGAGGAAGTGGCAGTGACCGTCCGGGATCGTCAGTGGCGGCCCGGCGGCGACGATGCGGGGCTCGCCGTCGGTCCGGCGGTCGCGCGCCGCGAGCGTGCGGTAGGCCCGGTCGCCCAGGTCACGCACCGTGGTGACGCCTGCCGCCGCCTGGGTCGCCAACGTGCGCGCGATCACGGAGTCGAGCCCCGCATCGTCGAGCCGGGCGGCGTGCTCGAGGCTGCCGGGTTCGCTCGGCAGCCGACCCTCGGAGACCAGATGGACATGGGCGTCGACGAGCCCCGGCAGCAGCGTCCCGTCGTACGTCGTGACCGCGACGCCGTCGGGAGCGTCGTACGCCAGCGGCTCGACGCCCGCGATGCGCTCCCCGTCGAGCAGCACGGTGGTCCCCCCGGGGAGGAAGCGCTCCCCGTCGAAGCAGCGTGCCGCCTTGAGTGCGTGCATGGACGGATTGTGCCGTCAGGGCTGGATTGACACGACCACGAACGTCGCGAGCAGCACGAGGTGCAGGGCGCCCTGGAGCGGCTTGGAGCGCCCGGGGACGACCGTGAGCACCCCCACCAGCGCGCTCAGGAAGAGCAGCACGATCTGCGTCGACTCGAGCCCGAGCGACAGCGGCCCGTCGAGCCAGATCTTCGCGAGCGCGATCGCGGGGATCGTCAGCCCGATCGAGGCGATCGCCGACCCGTAGGCGAGGTTGAACGAGACCTGCACCCGGTCCTCCGCGGCGGCGCGCACCGCCGAGATCGCCTCGGGCAGGAGCACCAGCGCCGCGATCACGACCCCGACGAGCTCCTGGGGGAGGCCGGCTGCGTTCACCGCCTTCTCCAGTGGCTTCGACTCCACCTTGGCCAGGCCGACGACGGCGACCAGGGCCGCCAGCAGCAGGACCAGGCTGACCAGCGTCTCCCGGTTCGTCGGCACGTCGTGCGGCTCGGGCTCGGGCTCGGGGGCGCCCGCCTCACGCGGGGGCAGGAAGAAGTCGCGGTGGCGGACCGTCTGGGTGAACACGAACAGCCCGTAGAGCGCCAGCGACACGATGCCGGCGAAGGCCAGCTGGTCGGGGGTGAACTCCGGACCCGGGTTGCTGGTGGTGAACGTCGGCAGCACCAGGGTGAGGCCCGCCAGCGTGATCACGGTGGCCAGCGCTGAGCCGGTGCCCTCGGGGTTGAAGACCGCCAGGTGATGGCGGTGAGCGCCGACGAGCAGGGAGAGGCCGACGATCCCGTTGAGGCTCAGCATCACCGCCGCGAAGACGGTGTCTCGGGCCAGCGTCGCGCCGTGCACCGGGTCACCGACCATCAGGGTGACGATCAGGGCGACCTCGATCACGGTGACCGCGACCGCCAGG
>DATBDF010000226.1:0-10898 GCA_036270075.1 Nocardioides sp. | reverse complement strand
CGTTGTTATCCTTGCCCCCGACCGACCGGAGTCAGGCTGCTCGCAGCCGGGTCCCGGTCCGACAAGTGGAGGCTCACTCCCACCCGCACCGACCGCCGTGCTGGCAACAGCGCACAGGTCGTCGGGTCCGGTCCGCACCGGCGGTGCGCGACACCCGGTCACGGGTGGTCGCCGTCCCGGTGTGATCCATGAGCCTCCGCGCGTCGCGCGGGGGCTCTCGTCGTATGAGGGCAGGCCCCTTGCTGGGACCAGGGTCACCCAGCCAGACGACACTCCCGACATCATGGAGGACACATCAGCACCGAGCTGCGCATCAACGACCGGATCCGGGTACCCGAGGTCCGGCTCGTCGGACCCAACGGCGAGACCGTCGGCATCGTCCCCACGGGCGAGGCCCTCAAGCTCGCACAGGAGGCCGATCTCGACCTGGTCGAGGTGGCCCCGATGGCACGTCCGCCGGTCTGCAAGCTCATGGACTACGGGAAGTTCAAGTACGAGAACGCCCAGAAGGCCCGTGAAGCCCGCCGGAACCAGACGAACGTGATCATCAAGGAGATGAAGCTCCGGCCGAAGATCGACCAGCACGACTACGAGACCAAGAAGGGTCACGTCGTGCGGTTCCTCAAGGCCGGCGACAAGGTCAAGATCACGATCATGTTCCGCGGTCGCGAGCAGCACCGCCCCGAGCTGGGCTTCCGCCTGCTGCAGCGGCTGGCCGAGGACGTCACGGAGCTGGGCTTCGTGGAGTCGGCCCCGAAGCAGGACGGCCGCAACATGATCATGGTGCTCGGCCCCCACAAGAAGAAGGCCGAGGCCAAGGTCGAGATGCAGGCCGCGAAGGCCGAGCGGGCCGCCGCCCGGGCCGCCGACGAGGCCGAGGAGCGCGCCGAGCGCACCGCGGCGAACGCCGGCCACGCGGTCGCCCAGAAGAAGGAACGTGGGCGAAGCGAGAACCTGGACCCCGAGATCGAGGCGTGACGAAGTCACGAGTCGATCGAGAAGAACGAGGACACAGTGTGATGAGGGAGACCAGGGGTGTCGAGATCGAGGCGTGACGAAGTCACGACGCGATCGAGAAGAACGGGGACGCAGTAACCAGAGTTTTCGGGACCGAGCTGACGGGCTCAGTCCCACGAGCACGCGTGTGACGCGCCGCGCGCGACCACACGACGTATGAAGAAGGAAGAGGAACCATGCCGAAGAACAAGACGCACTCCGGCGCGAAGAAGCGGTTCAAGGTGACCGGGACCGGCAAGCTGCGCCGTCTGCAGACCGGCCGGAAGTCCGGCGCGGCGTTCGCCTCCGCGCCGACCACCGGTAGCCGTAAGAAGCACCGTCAGAAGAGCGGCTACGTCGAGGTCTCGCAGGCCGACACCAAGGCGGCCAAGAAGCTGCTGGGTCGCTGACCGCAGCGAACTGCGAGGCGCGCTCGCGCGCGAGCCGCCTCCCGAGTCACGAGCCAGATCGAAACATCAAGGAGTAAGAAACCATGGCACGCGTCAAGCGGGCAGTGAACGCCCACAAGAAGCGCCGGACCACCCTCGAGCGCGCCAGCGGCTACCGCGGGCAGCGCTCGCGCCTGTATCGCAAGGCCAAGGAGCAGGTCACCCACTCGCTGGTCTACAGCTACCGCGACCGCAAGGCGCGCAAGGGCGACTTCCGCAAGCTGTGGATCCAGCGGATCAACGCCGCCGCCCGCGCCAACGGGATGACCTACAACCGGTTCATCCAGGGCCTGAACCTGGCCGGCGTCGAGGTCGACCGCAAGATCCTGGCCGACCTGGCCGTGAACGACGCCCCGGCGTTCGCCGCGCTGGTCGAGACGGCCCGGGCCGCCCTGCCCGAAGACGTCAACGCCCCCAAGGCGTCCTGATCCAGGCTCGCCGTTCGAAGTCTCCGTCGGCTGCTCGGCAGCCGTGCTTCGAGTCGCCTCGTCCCTCGGCTGCTCAGGAACCGCCTTGTCACAGCCCGGCGCGCCCCTGACCGCGGGCAACGCTCGCGTCAAGGAGGCCCGCAAGCTCAGCCGTCGTTCGGTCCGTGCCGAGCGGCGGCTGTTCCTTGCCGACGGCCCGAAGGCCGTCGACAGCGCGCTCGCGCGCGACTGCGTCGTCGAGGTCTTCGCCACGCCCCGGGCCGCGGAGACGTACGCCGCCCTCGTCGCGGCGGCGCCCCGCTCCGCTGTCGTGGACGATCGCGCGCTCGCCTCCCTGAGTGACAGCGTGACCCCGGCCGGCATCGTCGCGGTCTGCGTGTTCCTGGACGTCCCGCTCGCCGAGGCGCTCGACGTGTCCCGCGGCGCAGATGCGGCGCTGGTCGCCATCGCGGCCGACGTCCGCGACCCCGGGAACGCCGGCACCCTGGTGCGGACCTCGGACGCCCTCGGCGTGCACGCCGTCGTCCTGGCCGGCAACGCGGTCGACCTGTACAACCCCAAGACCGTGCGCGCCAGTGTCGGCAGCGTGTTCCATCTACCCGTCGCGGTCGTGGCTGATCCGCCGGCGGCCGTGGCGGCTGCCCGGCACTCCGGGCTGGTCGTGCTGGCCGCCGACGGCGCAGGCGAGCTGAGCCTCGATGACGCGGCGGACCGGCTGGCCGGGCCCGTCGCCTGGCTGTTCGGCAACGAGGCGTGGGGACTGCCCCCGGAGCTGGCGGGGCTCGCGGACCACCGGGTGCGGATCCCGATCGCCGGGGCCGCGGAGAGCCTCAACCTCTCGACCGCGGCCGCGATCTGCCTGCACGAGACCGCCCGGGTCCGTCGCCGGTACGTCGGCTAGCGCGCCACCACCGGCGTGGTGCGGTCCATGCGCACCCGGTGATGGTGCTCGTGGCCGAGCTGTCGCATGAGCTCGAAGACCCGGCCGTAGACGACCGTGCCGGTGATCATCTGCTCCAGGAGCAAGGAACGCTCGGTCGAGTCGTCCACGCGGGCGACCTCGGCCCGGGCGAGCTGGTCGGCCAGCCCGGCGTAGAAGAGGAGCACGTCGACGTCCGGGCCGATGGAGCCGGGGCCCTCCAGCAGGGAGACCAGCTCGGCGAGGCGCAGGCGGTCCGTCGACTCGGGACGCACGCCGTCCCAGCCGACCGCGGCGAGCACCTGGTCGACCATCTCCAGTGACCCCGAGTCGGAGGCGATGGTGGGGACGGCGGTGATGACGTCCGCGATGACGGTCATCACGTCGTGCACCGCGAGCGACTCGTCGTCGAGCGCGTCCGCGACCTGGCGCAGGCTGGTGACCGGGACGCCGCCGACCTCGCGCAGCAGCCTGAGCACCCGCAACCGGCGCAGGTGCTCGTCGTCGTACTCGGCGCGACGCGGCCCAGTCGTCTCACCGGCCGGCAGCAGCCCCTCGCGGAGGTAGTACTTGACCGTGGCGAGCGGCACGTCGGCGCGCTCGGCGAGCTCCGATACGAGCATGAAGGCACTCTTTTCAAAGCAAAGTTTGAGAAATTCTTCGAAATCAGTTGTGAGAGGTGGATACCGGCACTATCTTACAACGTGTTCGTGGATCCCGAGACCACGGGCGAGGACGGACCCCGCGGGGGAGGGGCTGTCCACTCATGTTGTCGGTGCGGCCCCACCGGGGGGAGGGGCCGCCCACAACGTCCTCGCCGCGGTGACGCGCTCCGATCTGCACGCTCGTCCGGGGCTCTCGTGGGCCCGTGCGCCGTTACTCTTTCGGACGTGGCACCTGCACGCGATCCCTACGACCAACCCGCGGTGGAGGACGTTGCGGCCCACATGGTGGTGGACGCGCGCGAGGCGGTCGACGCCCTGCCCGACGGGGTCGTGATCGCCGACGAGGCCGGGGTCGTCCGGCTCGTCAACGACCGCGCGGTGACGCTCCTGGGCACCACGCGCGAGGCCGCCGAGGGACGCCGTCTCGTCGACGTCCTGACGATCACCAACCAGGAAGGCGCGAGCTGGGTCGCCTGCACCCAGCCGTACGACGGTCTGGTCACCCGGACCGGCGTTCCCGAGCAGTCGTGGATCACGCCCGCCGGGGAGGAGGTGCTGGTCACGGCGCGCATCCATCGGGTGCCTGCACTCGGACCCGTCACCGACGTCGCCGTCAGCCTGCGCTCGGGTCGGGCACGCGCTCGGCTGGACCGCGACCGCTCCGACCTCGTGGCGACCGTCGCGCACGAGCTGCGCTCGCCGCTCACCGGCGTCAAGGGGTTCGTCCAAGCGCTCCTCAACCGCTGGGACCGGCTCAACGACGAGCAGAAGAAGCTGATGCTCACGACGGTCCATGCCGACTCGGACCGTCTCAGCCGGCTGATCACCGAGCTGCTCGACGTGGCACGGCTCGACACGGGGCGCCTGTCCATGCACCCCCGGAACTGCGACGTCACGGTGCTCACCGAGCGCGTGATCGACAGTGTCAGGGCCGGCGCGCCTCACCGCATCGAGTTCCGTGCCCCGGCGGACCTCCCCGGCATCTGGGCGGACCCCGACAAGTTCACCCAGGTGCTGACCAACCTCATCGAGAACGCGATCCGGCACGGCTCCGACCCGGTCAGCGTGACCGCCTCGAAGGAGGGCGACCTGGTCGTGGTCCAGGTCGACGACTCCGGCGCCGGGATCCCGCCCGAGATCCGACAGCGCGCCTTCACGAAGTTCTGGACCACGGGGCAGCGGGGTGGCTCCGGGCTCGGGCTGTACCTCGTCAACGGTCTGGTCCGTGCCCACGGCGGAACCGTGACCATCGACGACGCACCCGAGGGCGGTGCGCGGATCCAGACCACCTGGCCGGCCTTCGAGACCACCGCCTGAGCCCTCGCAGAACACATCGCAGGCCACATCGCGGACCACCGGGCGAAACCCCGTCGCCGCCGCGTCCGCGACGTTCCTAGACTTGACCACGTCAGACCGTCTCGAAAGGCACCCATGTCGGGCCCGAACACCGATTACGACCCGGTCGAGGTCACCCCGCTCCAGGCGGAGCAGGTGGCCGCAATGCGCGACGAGGCCCTCGCAGCCATCGCCGCGGCGAACGACCTGGCCGAGCTGAAGCAGGCCCGCCTCGACCACGCGGGAGACCGGTCACCGCTCGCCCTCGCCAACCGCGAGATCGGTGCCCTTCCGCCCCAGGCGCGCAAGGAGGCCGGCCAGCGGGTCGGTCAGGCGCGTGGAGCCGTCAGCCAGGCCCTCGACGCGCGCACGGCCGTGCTCGAGGCGGAGGCCGAGGAGCGGATGCTCGTCGACGAGACCGTCGACGTCACGCTGCCGACCGGTCGTCGTCCGCGGGGAGCGCGTCATCCACTCACGCTGATGAGCGACTACATCGCCGACCTGTTCGTGGCGATGGGCTGGGAGGTCGCCGAGGGACCGGTGCTCGAGGCCGAGTGGCTGAACTTCGACGCCCTGAACCTGGGCCCGGACCACCCCGCGCGCACGATGCAGGACACGTTCTGGACCGAGCCGGCCGACGACCACCTGGTGCTGCGCACCCACACCTCACCCGTGCAGGCGCGCACCATGCTCGAGCGCACCCCGCCGATCTACGTGATCTGCCCGGGGCGCGTGTTCCGCACCGACCCGTTCGATGCCACGCACTCGCCGATGTTCCACCAGGTCGAGGGCCTCGTCGTCGACGAGGGCATCACGATGGCCCACCTCAAGGGGAGCCTCGACCACTTCGCGGAGCAGATGTTCGGCGACGGCATCACCACGCGCTTCCGCCCGTCGTACTTCCCGTTCACCGAGCCCTCGGCCGAGGTGGACATGGTCTGCTTCGTCTGCCGCGGCGAGGCCCCGGCCGTGGACGAGTGCCGCACCTGCAAGGGTGAGGGCTGGATCGAGTGGGGTGGCTGCGGCGTGGTCAACCCGCGGGTCCTGGCGGCCTGCGGGATCGACTCCGAGCGCTACCGCGGCTTTGCGTTCGGCATGGGGATCGACCGGTCGTTCATGTTCCGCAGCGGCGCGGAGGACCTCCGCGCCCTGTTCGAGGGTGACGTGCGATTCGCCTCGGCGTTCGGCACCGACTGGTGACCGGCGCCTAGCCTCCGTCTACCCTCCGACCGAGCCCTGTTTGCGGGCCGGATCAGCCGGATCAGCCAGATCAGCCAGATCAGAAGGAAACCCCACATGCGTGCGCCCGTCTCCTGGATCCGCGAGTACGCCGACCTCCCGGCGGACCTGCCCGCCGTGGAGCTCGCCCGGAAGCTGACCGCGCTCGGCCTCAAGCTCGAGTCCCTCGAGCGTCCCGGCGCGCAGATCAGCGGCCCGCTCGTGGTGGGACGCGTGCTCACGATGGAGGCGGAGCCGCAGAAGAACGGCAAGACCATCAACTGGTGCACCGTCGACGTCGGTGACGCCAACGGCACCGGCGAACCGCAGGGGATCGTGTGCGGAGCGCACAACTTCGCGCCCGGTGACCTGGTCGTGGTCGTGCTGCCCGGGGGAGTGCTGCCCGGGAACTTCGAGATCTCCGCGCGCACGACCTACGGCCATGTGTCCGCGGGGATGATCTGCTCCTCCCGGGAGCTCGGCATCGGCGAGGACCACGACGGGATCATCGTGCTCGAGCCGGGCGCGGGGGAGCCCGGTGACGAGGCTCGCGCCCTGCTCGGCCTCGACGAGGAGGTCATCGAGTTCGAGATCAACCCCGACCGTGCGTATGCGCTGTCGCTGCGCGGAGTCGCCCGCGAGGCGGCGATGGGGTTCGGCGCAGCCTTCACCGATCCGTGCCTGCGACCGGTGCCCGCGCCGAACGACGACGGCTATCCGGTCCGCGTGGAGGACGGCTCGGGCTGCCCGGTGTTCGTCGCCCGCACGGTCACCGGCTTCGACCCCTCTGCGCCGTCGCCCGAGTGGCTGCAGCGCCGGGTGCGGCTCGCCGGCATGCGCCCGATCTCCTTGGCGGTCGACGTCACCAACTACGTGATGCTCGAGACCGGGCGACCCATCCACGGGTACGACGGGGACAAGCTGCGGGGCACGATCGTCGTCCGCCGGGCCGTGCCCGGTGAGCGGCTCACGACGCTGGACGGCGTGGACCGCGAGCTCTCGACGGAGGACCTCGTCGTGTGCGACGACTCCGGCGCCATCGGGCTCGGAGGTGTGATGGGTGGCGAGACGACCGAGATGTCGGACGCCACCACCACCGTCGTCATCGAGGCCGCCCACTGGGACCCGGTCTCGATGTTCCGCACCGGCAAGCGGCACCGGCTCACCTCCGAGGCGGGCAAGCGCAACGAACGCGGCGTCGACCCGACGATCTGCGAGGTGGCCGCCGACCGCGTCGCCGAGCTGCTCACGACGTACGGCGGCGGCACAGTATCGCCGGGCGTCACCGTCGTCGGCACACCGCCGTCCGCCCCGCCGATCCCGCTCTCCGTCGAGCTGCCGGGTCAGGTCGCGGGCTTGCCGATCGACGCGGGAGACGTGGTGGCCGACCTCCGCGCCATCGGTGCCGACGTCACGGGCGAGGAGCCCCTGGCCGTCACTCCGCCGCCGTGGCGACCCGACCTGAGCGACCCCTACGACCTGGTCGAGGAGGTCGTCCGGATCGTCGGGTACGACCAGGTGCCGTCGATGATCCCGGTGGCGCCGGTGGGTCGTGGACTGACCCGCGAGCAGCGTCTACGCCGCCGGATCGGCCGGACGCTGGCCGGCTTCGGCTGTGTCGAGGTGGTGAGCTTCCCGTTCGTCGGCGACGAGACGTTCGACGCCCTCGGTCTTCCCGAGGACGACGTGCTGCGTCGCGCCGTACGCCTGTCGAACCCGCTGTCGTCCGAGAAGCCGCTGTACACGACCACACTCCTGCCCGGGATCCTCGACGCCGCGAGCCGCAACCTCGGGCGCGGGGCCACGGGGGTCGCTCTCTTCGAGACCGGCACGGTCGCGTTCCCGACCACCACCGGTCCGGCGCCGGTGTACGGCGTGGAATGGCGCCCGAGCGACGCCGAGCTCGAGAAGCTCTTCGCCGCGATCCCGGCCCAGCCACTTTTTCTGGCGGCCGTCCTTGCCGGCGAGCGCGATCCCGACGGCTGGTGGGGCGAGGGCCGCACCGCCGACTGGTCCGATGCGGTCGAGGTCGTGCGCGGCCTCGCTCGCGAGCTGGGCGTCGACGTGGAGATCCGGCAGGCCAGCCGGATGCCGTGGCACCCGAGCCGGTGCGCCCTGGTCTGCCTCGGTGACGAGGAGATCGGCCACGCCGGGGAGCTCCACCCGAGGGTCTGCCAGGCCTTCGGGCTTCCGCGGGGCACGGCGGTCCTCGAGATCGATCTCGACGCGCTGATGGCCCGCAGCGTCGAGATCCCGCCGGCCCCGACGGTCTCCCACCAGCCGTTGGCCAAGGAGGACGTCGCCCTCGTCGTCGACGAGGCGGTCCACGCAGCCGAGGTCGAGCGCGCACTCCGAGCCGGGGCCGGGGAGCTCCTCGAGAGCGTCCGGCTCTTCGACGTCTACACCGGTCCTCAGGTGGGGGACGGCAAGAAGTCCCTCGCCTTCGCGCTCCGCTTCCGGGCCGCCGACCGCACCCTGACCGAGGCCGAGACGGGCGCCGCCCGCGACGCCGCCGTGGCGTCCGCCGCCGAGGCCGTGGGAGCCGTCCAGCGCTGACCCGGCCCTGACGTCCACGAAAATCGCGCCGACCTGGCGCAATGTGCATGCGCAACGGACCGAGTGGGTCGGTGACGAGGGCGTCCGTTCCGGATGGGGGCTCTCATCCGGCACCTCGGCGGGTAGCGTGCGTGCGTGACCGATCTCGCTCCGCTCACCATGCCCGCCGTCGACGATGGGACCGAGGCCTGGTCCACCTGGTTGGCCGAGCGCACGACCGACGAGCTCCAGCGGGCCCGCGACATCGTCGCCGCCCTGAAGCAGGAGCGTCCTCGCCGCGCCGCCGACCTGCTCGATCGGTGGAACGAGGTCACCATCGCGCTCGACAACGCGTTCGCCGCGAGCAGCCTGTTCCAGAACGTGCATCCTGACCAGGCGGTCCGTGAGCAGGCCGAGCGGGCGCAGGTCGAGGCGTCCAAGCTCCAGACCGACCTTTCGCTCGACCGGGAGGTCTACGACCTGATGGTCGTCGACGACGCGGAGGCCAGGATCTCCGGGCTGGACGACCTCGGCGAGCGGGTTCGCAACTTCGAGCTGCGTGACTTCCGGCGCGCCGGCGTCGACCGCGAGCCCGAGATCCGAGACCGGGTGCGGGCCATCAACGAGCGGCTGACCGAGCTCTCGCAGACGTTCGAGCGCAACATCCGTAACGACGGCAGAACGGTCAAGGTCCGCCCGGACCAGCTCGACGGCCTGCCGCAGGACTGGATCGACGACCACTCGGTCGGCGACGACGGCCTGGTCGAGCTGACCCTGGAGTACCCGGACGTCTTCCCGATGCTCAAGTTCGCCACCGACCGCGACGCACGCCTGGCAATGTTCCTGGCGTTCCGCAACCAGGGTTGGCCGGTGAACGACGACGTGCTCGTCGAGCTGCTCGCGCTCCGTCGTGAGCTCGCGACCATGCTCGGGTACCCCGACTGGCCGACCTACGACGCCGAGATCAAGATGATCGAGACCGGCGACGGCATCGCGTCGTTCATCGAGAAGATCAGCAAGGCCGCCGAGGCCTCGGCGCTCCGCGACCGCGACGCCCTCCTCGCGCGCATCCGCGACGACCGTCCGGAGGTCGAGGTCCTGGACGGTGCCGACTCGACGTACTACTCCGAGCTCCTGAGACGCGAGCAGCACGACGTCGACGCCCAGGAGGTGCGCCGCTACTTCTCCTTCGAGCGCGTGCGGCAGGGTCTCCTCGACGTGACCGGACGCTTGTTCGGCCTCACCTGGACGCCGGTCCGGGTGCCGACCTGGCACGAGGAGGTCACGTCGTACGACGTGTCTCTGGACGGCCGCGACCTCGGCCGGATCCACCTCGACCTGCATCCCCGCGAGAACAAGTTCAACCATGCCGCGCAGTTCACCCTCACGACCGGTGTCGCCGGCCACCAGGTTCCGGAAGGCGTGCTCGTCTGCAACTTCCCTCGTGGGCTCATGGAGCACGGAGACGTCGTCGTGCTCTTCCACGAGTTCGGCCACCTGATCCACCACGTCCTCGGCGGCGGCCAGCGCTGGGCCCGGTTCGCCGGCGTCGCGACCGAGTGGGACTTCGTCGAGGCGCCGTCGCAGCTGCTCGAGGAGTGGGCCTGGGACGCCGGCGTGCTCGCCGAGTTCGCGGTGGACGAGGAGGGGCGGTCGATCCCGCCGGACCTGGTCGCCCGGATGCGCGACGCCGAGGACTTCGCGAAGGGCCTGTCGACCCGCACGCAGATGTTCTACGCCTCGATGTCCTACCGCTTCCACGAGGACCCGCCCGGCGACGGCGCCGGACTCGCGAAGGCGACCCTGGACCTCGAGTCGACGTACTCGATGATCTCGCCGACCGCCGAGAGCCACATGTACGCGGGCTTCGGCCACCTGGCCGGGTACACCAGCGGCTATTACACCTACATGTGGTCACTGGTGATCGCCAAGGACCTCTTCTCGGCGTTCGACCGCGAGCACCTCTTCGACCCCGAGATCGCGACGCGCTACCGGGACCGGATCCTGGCCCAGGGCGGTCGGAAGGACGCCGCGGACCTGGTCGAGGACTTCCTCGACCGACCGTTCGGCTTCGAGGCGTTCGCGGACTGGCTCGCGACGTAGGGGTCGGCGCGGGCCACGACCTTGTTCCTCGGTCGCGCGGCTCGCTCGACCACCCTCATCCGGACCGCTGACGCGGTCCGCCGGTCTCGACACGCCGGTCGCGACCTCGTTCCTCGCTCGCGCGGCTCGCTCGACCACCCTCATCCGGCCCGCTGACGCGGTCCGCCGGTCTCGACACGCCGGTCGCGACCTCGTTCCTCGCTCGCGCGGCTCGCTCGACCACCCTCATCCGGCCCGCTGACGCGGTCCG
>DATBDF010000225.1:0-4293 GCA_036270075.1 Nocardioides sp. | reverse complement strand
CATCCCTGTGCTCACGTTCCAGCTCACGTCCCGCGTCACCTCTCGCCTCACGTCTCTCCGTGCTCGTCGGCGAACCTCACCTGGAGCTCGCCGTCCTCGACACGAGCGCCCGCCACGCGACGCCGAGCAAGCCCGGCGGGCAAGGTGAGGAGACGACGATACGACGCCACCGTGACCACGAGATCGTCGCCGTCGCGGGCCAGGTCGACCTCGCTGCGATCCACGAACGGGAGCCGCAGCCGCAGCATCGCACCGCGCGAGTTCCGGGTGATCCGCAGGGGCTCACCCGACCGCGGTACGTCGAGAGGGTCGGCGTCGCCGTAGAGGTCACGTCCGAGCTCGAGCAGCGGGCCGACGCCGACCGGCTCCGAGGCCCGGTACGCCGAGCGCCAGACCGGCAACCCGGCAAAGGACTGCTCGACCTCCTCGAGGACCTCCGTCTGCGCGCTCACCCAGCCACGTCGCCACGGGTCGTCGCCGCCGGCCGGGAAGACCCGGTTGGCGATCACCCCGTCGACGCCGTAGCCGAACAACGACAGCGTCGTGAAGCTCCGGCGCGCCTCCGCCAGCACCACCTGCTCGGGAGTGAGCACCAGCCGTACTCCGGACTCGGCCCCCGTCAGCAGGGCTCGCACCTGGTCCAGCTCGGCATGGAGCCGTTCGATGGCGGCGAACACGTCGTCCTCGGGCATCGGGATGCCGGCGGCGCGCGTGAGGACCGGCTTGAGGGCCTTGACCACGCGGCGCTCGACGGGGAAGACACGGGTCATGTACCAGCCCAGTGCCTCCGGGAGCGCGAGCAGGCGCAACGTCTCAGCGGTGGGTGCGCAGTCCACCACGATGGCGTCCCAGTCCTGCGACTGCGCGTGCAGCCGCAGCTCGAGCAGGGCCAGGACCTCCTCGGCACCGGGGATCACTGTGAGCTCCTCGGCCGCGACCGGATCGACCCCTGCCACCTCCAGGACCGACAGGAGGTAGCCCTGGATGTCCGCCCAGGACTGCTCGAACCGCTGTTGCGCGTCGACCTGGTGGACGAAGAGGTCGGGCGCGACCTGCTCGGACTCGCGGCCCACTGTCACGCCGTACGCGTCGGCCAGTGAGTGTGCCGCGTCCGTGGAGATGACCAGGGTGCGGCGTCCCGACTCGGCGGCCAGCGCTGCGGTCGCGGCGGCGACCGTCGACTTGCCGACGCCGCCCTTGCCGGTGAAGAGGAGGATCCTCACTACGCGAGCGACTCCACGCGCTTCTTGAGGCCCTTGAGGGCGGTGTCGATGAGGATCTTCTCGCCCTTGCGCTTGAGCATCCCGATCAAGGGGATCGACACGTCCAGGGCGAGCCGGTAGGTCACGTCCGTGCTGCCGTCACCACGGTCGGTCAGGACGTAGGCCCCGTCGAGGGCGCGCAGCATCTTTCCCTCGACCAGCGTCCAGGTCACCTGCTCGTCGCCGGACCACTCGTAGGCGAGCGTGTACTCGTCCTTGATCGGGGAGACGTCCAGCCGGAAGAAGACCTGTTCGGCCCGACCGTCCGGCAGCTCCGAGACCACGTCCGCCGCCGTGACCCCCTTGGCCCAGGTGGGGTACGCCGGGAAGTCGGCGATCACCTCCATCACCTGGCCGGGCGACGCGTCGACGACGATCGACGACGTGGTCTGATCGGCCATCGTGACCCCCTCGGGCTGGCTGAGCGGCGCGACTACGAGTCGGGTGGGAGCGGGGTCCGCACCACGGCGGAGTCCGGCCCGGCGAGACTATCGGATCGGGACCACCCGACCCTTCGGTAACCTCCCACCGGACCCGCGACCCGAGGTGTGGAGGCACCGTGCGTGAGTACTCGTCGCCCCTGAACGTCGACATCCCGACCGTCGGCAACCTCACCGACGACGTCGTGACCAACGCCGCCGACGCCGCGGATGCCGTCGTGTTCTCCCGACGGTCCGGCGACGGACCCGACCAGGGCTGGCGCGACGTCACGGCGGCCGAGTTCCTGGCCGAGGTGCGCGGGGTCGCGAAGGGGCTGGTCGCGGCAGGCATCCAGGTCGGCGACCGGGTCGGCCTGATCTCGAAGACCCGCTACGAGTGGACCCTCGTCGACTATGCGATCTGGTTCGCCGGGGCCGTCACGGTGCCGATCTACGAGACATCGTCGGCCGACCAGGTCGAGTGGATCCTCAGCGACTCGGGCGCGGTGGCCGTGGTCGCGGAGGGCGCGAGCCACACGGCACTGATCGCCGAGCTACGCCCCGCGCTGTCGGAGCTGAGCCATGTCTGGTCGCTGGCCGACAACGCGATCGACGTACTACGCCGGCTCGGTGATGACATCGGCGACGACGAGCTCGAGGCCCGGCGTACGACCGCCACCCCTCTCGACCTCGCTACCGTGATCTACACGTCCGGCACGACCGGTCGCCCGAAGGGCTGCGAGCTCACCCACGGCAACTTCATGTTCGAGCTCGGGGTCGCCGTGCCCTGGCTCCACGAGCTGTTCGAGACCGACGATGCGTCGACGCTGCTGTTCCTCCCTCTCGCCCACGTCTTCGCGCGGATCATCCAGATCGGGGCGATCAAGGCCCGGGTCCGGCTGGGGCACAGCTCCGACGTCAAGCGGCTGCTCCCCGACCTCGCGGACTTCCAGCCGACGTTCCTGCTCGCTGTACCCCGTGTGTTCGAGAAGGTGTTCAACAGCGCCTCGCAGCGCGCGACGTCCGAGGGGCGAGGCGGCATCTTCGACCGGGCGGCCGAGACCGCGATCGCCTATTCCCGCGCGCTGGACCGCGGCAAGGTCCCGCTCGCCGTACGCGCTCGGCATGCCGTCTTCTCGCGGCTCGTCTACGGCAAGCTGCGTTCCGCGCTCGGCGGCCGCTGTCGGTACGCCGTGTCCGGCGGTGCCCCGCTGGGCGAGCGACTCGGGCACTTCTATCGAGGGATCGGGCTGACCGTGCTCGAGGGCTACGGCCTCACCGAGACCACCGCCGCCGTCACCGTGAACCGCCCCGGGTCCGTCAAGATCGGCACCGTCGGGCAACCCCTCCCCGGCACGGAGGTGCACGTCGCTGAGGACGGTGAGCTGCTGTTCCGCGGCGGCCAGGTCTTCGCCGGCTACTGGCGCAACGAGGAGGCCACCGGCGACGTCCTGGATCGCGACGGCTGGATCCACACGGGTGACGTCGGCGAGATCGACGAGGAGGGCTTCGTCCGGATCACCGGGCGGATGAAGGAGATCCTGGTGACCGCCGGGGGCAAGAACGTCGCTCCGTCGCTGCTCGAGGACCGGGTGCGGGCACACGCCCTCGTCAGCCAGGTGCTCGTGGTCGGCGACGGGCGTCCGTTCATCGCCGCGCTGGTCACGATCGACCCCGAGGCCTTTCCGGACTGGGCGGTGGCGCACGGGAAGTCCGGCAGCATCGCGGACAACGTCGACGACGCCGATCTGCGTACCGAGGTCCAGCACGCGGTGGACGACGCGAACGCGGCGGTCTCCCGGGCCGAGTCGATCCGCAGGTTCGTGATCCTCCCGGGGGACTGGACCGAGGAGGCGGGTCAGCTGACACCGAGCCTCAAGCTCAAGCGCAACGTCGTCGTCCGCGAGCACAAGGACGAGATCGCCTCCCTGTTCACCTGAGGTCGGGCCCGCCGTGCCCGTATCGCCACGGGGGCGGGTGCGTCGAGCGGCTCCGGAGCCCATGACGCGGCCAGATCGCCGCGCCTGAATTCTTTGCCAAAGTCCCACGGGGGCGGCTGTCGCACACCTAACATCTGAGTCGCGAGTTCCGGGCTCATCACGGGAGGGCACTCCAGTCCCCTCGAGCCCGGTTCGCATGCCTCCTGTACTGCCAGCCCGCCATCCGCCGGACGGCAGATGTCCGAGCGAAAGGGAAATCGGCCATGGATCGCCGTAGGCTGCTCCTCATTCTTGCCGTGTTCGTCGCCATCATCGGCACGGCTCTCGTGTTCCTCTACGTCCAGGGTGCCGACAAGCGCGCCAGCGACAAGTACGCCGACACCGACGCCTACGTCGCCACGCAGAACATCGCTGCGGGCGAGAGCTTCGACTCGGCTCTCTCGGCGGGCAAGATCGCGCTACACCCCGTCCCGCAGAACGTGCTCGACGACAGCCCCGGCTACCAGACCACGACGACGAACCTCAAGGGCATGCTCGCTGTGGCACCGGTGCTCCAGGGCCAGGTCATCGTCGACGCCCAGTGGGGCGACAAGGTCACGGCGGCGTCCAGCTCCCTCGCCATCCCCAAGGGCATGATCGCCATCTCGGTGAACCTGACCGACCCCGACCGTG
>DATBDF010000224.1:0-12460 GCA_036270075.1 Nocardioides sp. | reverse complement strand
CCGGCGTACTGGAGGCAGGCGTCGAGACAGGCCTGGATGCAGCCAACCGCGAGCGCCGCGATCGCGATCCGGCCGTCGTCGAGAGTGGCGAGGAACTGGGCGAACCCGCGGCCACGCTCCCCGAGCAGGTGGTGCTCCGGGACGTGCACGTCCTCGAGGGTGATCGGGTGCGTGTCGGAGGCGTGCCAGCCGAGCTTGTCATAGGCCGGCTCGGCGGTGAACCCGGGCGAGCTCGTCGGCACGATGAACGCCGAGACCTCCGCCTTGCCCTCGGCGGTCTCCCCGGTACGCGCGGTCACGCTCACGCAGGAGGTGATGTCCGACCCGGAGTTGGTGATGAACTGCTTCGAGCCGTTGATGACCCACTCGCCGTCGACCAGCTGAGCACGGGTACGGGTCGCGCCGGCGTCGGACCCGGAGCCCGGCTCCGTCAGTCCGAAGCCGGCCAGGGTCTGGCCCGAGACCAGGTCGGGAAGCCACTGCTCCTTCTGCTCGGCACTGCCGAACGTCAGGATCGGGTTGATGCCCAACCCCACGGCCGCCTCGAGGGTGATGCCCATCGACTGGTCGACGCGCCCGATCTCCTCGATCGCGACGCACAGGCTCGTGAAGTCGCCGTCGTCGCCCGCGCCGCCGTACTCCTCCGGCGACGTGAGCCCCATGAGCCCGAGCTTGCCCATCTGTTGCACCACGTCCGTCGGAAAGTGGTGATCGCGGTCCCACTGCGCGGCGTGCGGCGCGATCTCGCCCTCCGCGAACTCGCGGACGACTCGCCGGAACTCCTCGTGCTCGCGCGACAGCTCGAACGTCATGGCGCACATGCTAGCGGTCGTGGTTAACGATCACTAACCATCAGCTGCCCTGGCAGGGCGGATGCCCGGGGCGACTGGCGCCAGCCGGGTCGCGGCGTCAGGAGGCGATCGACTCAGTAAGGGGGGGCGCCGTCGCGCCGGGCGAGGCCGGTGCGGACCGAGCTCACGAACGCACGGGCGACGAGGCCGATCAGGATCAGGTCGACCACCATCTGCAGCGTGACCGTCACCCTGGCGCTCTCGGTCACCGGCGCGATGTCGCCGTATCCCACGGTCGCGAACGTCGTGACGGTGAAGTAGAGCGAGTCGACCCGGGTCAGGTGCTGGGTGAAGCTGCCTGACTGGTACTCGTCCATGACGAAGTACGTCGTGGAGAACAAGAGCACGACGAGGGGGAACGTGGTGATCAGACCCTCGACCGCTCGGATGAGGGGAAAGGGCGAGCGCGCGATGGTCCACGCCTGCCACACGGCGAGCGCTGCCACCAGCACCAGCCCGAGCATCAGCGCCAGACCGGTGTTGAAGTCGCTCGCCGAGTCGAAGGGCAGGGTGAAGTAGAGGACGTAACCCACCACCGCGACGGTCACGGACCGGATGAACGACAAGATGACCGCGCGCTTGCGGACCTTGCGTGGCACCTGCTCGCCATCCCGCTCCGACGGGTTCGGCTCATCGGTCATGGTCGTCCCGGTTCCAGAGGTGTGCTCGCGCTCGCTCCCGGCCGCGCGTAGCCACATGATGCCCGGGTTCCTGAGCGACAACGTGTCGTGCGACCCGCGTGTTGCCACTTGGCCGGCCGGCGCTCATGGGTGCAGGCCCGGGCCACCCGCAACGGGTGAAGCGATCGGGCTGGTCCACGGCGAAGACTTGCCGGAGGTACCCACGAACACTCAGAAACGGAGAAGCACCCATGTCAGAGGACCAGACCGCCGAGGGCTCGGAGAGCACGAGCATCTCGGCCGCAGCCCTGTCCGACGGCGCTTACACCTTGATCGTCGCGGACTTCAGCGACACCGACCTCGCCTGGCAGGCGTACGAGGCCCTCGAGGCGGTCGAGGACGGACGCACCGTCGAGATCGAGGGCGTCATCGTCGTGAAGCGGACCGCCGACGGCGAGCTCGAGATCCAGAAGGCCACCGACCACAGCACCAAGTCCGGCCTCAAGTGGGGTGTGGTCGGCGGCATCGCGCTGGGCGTGATCTTCCCGCCCTCGATCATCGGCAGTGCCGCCGTGCTCGGCGCCGGCGGTGCCGCGGTCGGCAAGCTCCGCCAGCGCCATCACCGAGGCGAGCTGGCGGCCTCGCTCGAGGACGCCGTTGCTCCGGGCCACTCCGGCATCCTCGCCCTCGTCTCCGACCCGGGTGAGGTCAAGATCCGGGAGGCGCTCGCCCGAGCGGACCGGATCGTCGAGAACGCCATCAACAAGGTCGAGGCCGATGACATCAAGGCTGCGGCCAAGGAGGCCCAGGAGTCCGACTGACGTCGGCGCGTGCGTCCCACGAGGCAAGCGCCCCGCGCCGGCAGGCGTGGGGCGCGTCTCGTTCGTGCGCCGGGTGGCGCGGACGTCGGACTCAGAACTGACGAGTCTTGGCGTGAGGGCTGTTCCCGAACTTCACTGTGGCCCAGACCGCGATGCTGCTGTTCATGGTTCCCCTCCTCTGCTCCGGTGGTGCTTCGTGATGCCCACTCTGGCCCTCGTCCGCCGTACCCGTCTGTCATCGGGGTGACGGTTCCCGGGATCCACCCGGACGCGTGGCTTCGCGGCGTCGTCACCTGGGAATCTGCGAAGAATCCGGCGGAGACGGTGTGCAGGCCTCGCCGCGCATGCGAATCTCGGATCGGCGCCCCCGGCGTTACGGGGGAACGTCGGGGGGCGCCGACCAGCTCCGCCGCTCGGTCCCAGAGCCGCTGCGCGGGGAGGGTCAGGAGCGTTCTCCGGTGAACCGATGGGCGTTCCGCCTCAGCCGCTACGTGGCGACCTTCTCGGTGACCAGAGCCAGTTCCCTCAGCGGTTGTCCCCGGAGCCACCGAGGGCGGCGCGTCGTTGGCGGTCGGCGAGCTTGTCGAGGTTGCGTCGTGCGACGTCGTCCAGGGACAGACCCAGGAAGCTGGCGAGGACCGCCGCGTACCAGAGCACGTCCCCGAGCTCGGCCGCCATGTCGTCACGGTCGAGCATCGCGAGGTCGCTGTCGTGGTCACGCACGAGCTTCTTGACCTTCTCGGCGATCTCGCCCGCCTCGCCCACCAGCCCCAGGACCAGGTGCATGAACTCGTCCGGCGCGTCCTTGTCACGTGCCGTGCGCAGCGCGGCCCGCTGGTAGTCGTCGCACTCCATGGCGTCACCCTAGGTCGGGCTCCTCACAGGGTCGTCAGGCCACGGAGACGCAGGGGTGACGGTCCGCGCCACCAGCCGCGGCTCCGACGTCCCGAAGGACGGATCCTGGTGAAAATGGGACTGATGGGGCACTCGTGATGAAGAATGCGTCACGAAGCGTCGCGGGAACACCCGCGCTCCTCTCCCCCCGGAGGACTCCATGTCGCTGTCCCCTGCGCCCCGAACCCGGACGACCCTGAGCCTCACCCTGGCCACCGGTCTGGCCAGCAGCATGCTGGCGGTCGCCCTGGTGAACGCGCCCGCCGCCCCTGCTGCCGGTTCCGCCACCGCGACCACGTCGTTGCGGATCGGGAGCTACAACATCCAGATCAGCAGGCCGATACGCCAGTTCCGGGCCGCGGTCCGGTTCATCAAGTCCCGTGCCGACGTGGTCGGGCTGCAGGAGGCCGGAGGTGCTCCGCGTCGGCGGTTCCTGGACGGTGACCACTCCTGGCGGATCTACCACCCGCCGGGGCTTCCGCAGGTGCCGGTGATCTGGAACCCACGCGTCTTCAAGCTCGTGTCCGCGCGTCAGGTGAAGATCTCGGACGCCGCGACGGTCGAGAAGCCGGGCCGGGGCCTGATGCACTGGAAGGCGGGCTACGCCCCGGTGGTGCGCCTGCGCCAGATCTCCACCGGCTACGTCTTCACGGTGATCAACGTGCATCTCATCCGTGGCGCCGTGAACCAGGGACGTCCGCGCAGGGGGGCTCCACGCACCTACCGGGTCTACCGCCACCAGGTGCGGGCCGTGAAGGCGGCCGTCCGGAGCGAGCGGGAGCGCGGTCGGCAGGTCTACGTCACCGGTGACTTCAACGTCGGGTACGTCGCGGACCGGCAGGAGCGCGTGCGCGACCTGCCGTACCGGAGGCTGACCTCGATCCACCAGGTCGCCAACTGGAAGGGCAAGCGCCTCAACAACTACGGGACCCACATCGACACCAGCTGCCCGAAGGGCAAGGCCCACTGCGGCGCCTACATCGACCAGATCTGGGGACCGAGGGAGGCGGCCACCTCGACCGTCTTCACCCGCGTGGTCCACTCCGACCACTACCCGATCATGTCCACCTACGCCATTCGGCGGTGACGCTCGGGCCTACACGTCGATGTCACCACCCAGGTGCTCGATGACGAAGTCCGGGTAGACGTACCGGCCGGGCCGGTCACCGACCTCACCCACCGCGCGGTGAAGGTCGCGCAGCTGGGCTACGGACATCTCGAGAGGCGGCTCGTCGGGCTGGTAGGTGGTCCGGACCGGGTAGTCCACGCCAGGGGTCGTGGTCATCTCGATGTGGCAGCCGAGGATGTGGCTCACGGGGCGCTCGTCGGCGAACGCGACCAGGCGATCGACGGTCGCGACGAAGGCGGGCCAGTCCCTGACGTACAGGCGCCCCGGATACACGGTGTCACCGGTGAGCAGGATCCCGGTGAAGGCGTCGTAGAACGTGATCGCCGCGGAGTCGTGGCCGGGACTGGCGATGCAGTCCAGCTCGCGACCACCCAGGTCGAGACGGGCAGGTCGGTCCAGATCGTCGGTGAGCCCCAGATAGCCGTACACGTCGGGCAGGCTCGCGGGCACCACCCGGGTGCTCGCGCGGTCGACGAACTGCCCGTCGCCGGCCACGTGATCGTGGTGCGTGTGGGTGTGCAGCACGACGAGGTCGTAGTCGTCACGCGGGTGGCTTTCCTGCCACTCGGTGACGAGGCCGTCGACCGTCGCCCGGAGCGGGAAGAGGTCCGGCGCCTCCGTGGCTCCGGTGTCGATCAAGACGGCGCGGGCGTTCCCGAACAGCAGGAACAGGAACGGCCCCTCGTAGTCGATCGCCTTGTTCTGCCGCATGATCACCGTGTGCTCGTCGTACCAGTGGACCTGGATGTCGGGGTCGGTGTTGTGCTTCGCCGAGACCGAGCCGTGGATCCACGCGACGCCCAGCGGTCCAGGACGGAGTCGCGAGGTCGCCGGCTCGAAGTCGATCGCCCCGACCTGGGGAGTGTCGGCGCCCGGCTCAGCCACGAGCCCCCCGCACCGTGCGGGACCGGCCGATCGCGCGAAGCACCGCGTCGACTGCGTCGACCACGTCGTCCACGGTGTCCACGCACCGCGCGAGGGCGAGGTCGTCCTGGTCGACGACGAGTCCTCCGCCGATCGCGTCGCGCACGCTCCGCCACGCGTCGCCGACCAGGACGAGCTGAGCCGCGCCCGGCTCGGTCTGCGCAGCCGCCCACACCATCGCTGCCTCGCTGAGCGTGCCGATGCCGCCCGGCAGCGCGACGACGACGTCGGCGGCCATCAGGTACCGAAGCCGCTCGGCATAGTCCACGGCCCACCGGAGCTCGGCATTGCTCTCGTGCGGGGTCAGGTGCTTCCAGTCCGACATGGGCAGGCCGACGGTGTGGCCACCGACCGCCGCCGCACCGCCGGAGGTGGCGCCCATGAGGCCGCCGTACCCGCCGGTGACCACGGTCCAGCCCCGTCCTGCGAGAGCGCCGCCGAGGCGTTGGGCGTCGGCGTACCGAGCGTCATCGGGGCCGATCCTGGCCGAGCCGATGACACCGATCTCGACGGTGCGGCCCGACGATGTCTCAGCCGGAGACGAGCTGGTAGCCACGGAGGCCCTTCTTCTGGGAGAGGGTGATGATGACGCCGCGCAGGACGCCTTCGCTGTACTCGCTGCCGGGGTTGAGCGCCACGGTCCTGCCGATCCTGGCCTCGCCGCGGGACTCGTGGATGTGACCGTGCAGGGTCATCATCGGCTGGTACGTCGCGATCGTGTCGCGCACCGCGGAGCTGCCGACCCCGGTGATCACCGGCGAGCCGCCCTTCACGACCGGCCGGAACTCGGCATCGAGCTCCATCGCCTGGTCGATCGGGGTGTCCTTGGGCGGGACGTGCAGGTTGAACACGGCGCGCCCGGGGTCCTCGAGCTTGGCGACCTCCTCGTCGATCATCTTCCGGAGGTCGTCCTCGTCGAGCTCGCGCGGGGAGTCCCACGGGGTGCGGTTGGAGTAGCCCACCGAGATCATCGGGAAGCCGCCGGGGAGCTCGATGACGCGGCTGTCGGGGTTCACCACGACGTCGCTGCCGCTGAGCAGGTCGTCGACGAAGAGCGGGTCGTCGTTGCCCGGGGCGAAGATCACCTCGATACCGGTCCCGCCGAGCCGGTCCTCGGCCATGTCGACCCAGCGGCTCATGGTCTCGGTCATCAGCTTCTGGAACAGCTCGTCGACGGCCGCCGGATCGGCACGGAGCGCCGCCATCTCGTCGGGAGTCATGTGGTGGGGGTAGAAGCCGGCGTCGGCGATGAACTTGTGCAGCCCGGGCAGACCGGTGGAGTCGACCGAGCGGCGTCGGCCGAACAGGTGGGCGACGTACTCGTCGGGTGATTCCTCGACGACCGGCACGATCATCTTGCCGGTGATGTCACCTCCCATGACGACCGCGTCGACGCCGTAGAACTTCCCCGCGTTGAGGAACTTCCGCAGGCACACGTCGGAGCCATGGATATCGGTGGCGAAGAAGATCTTCGTGTCCTTCATCAGGCGCCTCCCACTTCTTCGGGCAGCTCGTACCAGGGTGTCTTCCGGCCCACGACGCTGCGGGCCTTCCATCGCATGGACTTGGGTGCGGCCCTGAGCCCGGCGTCGATCTCGTCGGCGCGGGTCTCGACCACGCCGGCGTCGTCGGGTTCGAGGAGCTCGGAGGCCGCGGACCGGACGAGCTGCAGGTTGTCGGTGACCGTGGTGAACCAGCCCCAGTCGGCAGAGGTCACCGAGCGGAGGCGGTCCAGTGACATGGCGTTGGTGCTGCCGTCACCGCCACCTGCGATGTCGGCGTTCTCGTGGGTGAGGAGCAGCCGGACGGCGTCCACGAGGTCCTTGCGGTTGATCTCGTGGATCTGCAGCTTGGTGAGCAGCAGGTCGGCGGCGTCGAGGCTGTAGGGGTGCTGGTCGAGACGTCCGGAGAGGTCGAGGCGGTGACACATGGCGAAGACCCCGACGAAGACGTCGACCTGCCGCTTGTTCGCAGTGTCGTAGAAGAGCATCCGCTGCGCGCCATGGAGGGCGTTGAACCGCTCGTTGGGCACGTATCCCGCGGCGGTCATGGCGGCGGTGGTCTGCCGGGCCGCCTTGGGCGGGACGACGACGTCGAGGTCGCCGTAGCCGCGCTCGAGAGCGGCCGGGACCGGCCGGTGGTCGTGCAGGGCGACCCCGACCCCGCCGAGCAGCCGGATCCGCAGGTCGGTCGCCGACTCGACCAGCCGGCGACCTTCGGCGACGACGTCCTGGAGGGGGCCGGTCATGCGGGGTCTCCGATCGTGGCGCGATGGATGGTGTCGTAGTGCTCGGTCCGGGCCGCCTCGCTCGGGAAGTTGTAGGACTGCTTGCCCGCGAGCTCGGCGAGGTGGAACCCGACCAACGACAGGGGCAGGGCGGCGGTCACCGGGGAGAGCTCCTCGCGGACGAGTGCCAGGGGTAGCCACAGCTCGCCCGGCGAGCCGTGTGGGGGTTCGGCGTCGGAGACGACGACGGGGGCGGCTTCGACGAACCTGAGCTCGGACAGGATCTCCAGGCCACGGTCGTGGGCGGCGCCGGTCGGGTTCACCAGCACGACCGGGTCACCCGGAGACGTCACGAAGTACTCCTCGTGCGCCCACTCCTCGAGGTTGGTCGACACGGCCAATCGTTGCGGACCCTCGAAGAGCTTGGCCGCGCCGAACCTGGCGGTCGCCTCGTTGGGACCGGCCCCGAGGAACGTCGTCCACGGGGCGGCCAGCAGGCGCCGGGCAGTGTCGGCCGCCACGTCGCCGGTCCGGTCGAGCGTGAGACCCGCGGCAGCCGGGAGCTCGGCCAGCGCCCGTGCGAGGGTGCCGTCCTGGCCCCGGAGACCGGAGAGCTCGGCGGCCAGCCGGAGCAGGCTGCCGAGCATCGCGACGTACGTCGAGGTGCCGGGTGAGAACCCCAGGGTCGTGACCTCGAGCGGGACCACCTCGTCGACCGCGCGGGCGAGCTGGCTGTCGGCACCGTTGGTCAACGCGAAGACCGGATGACCGAATCGCCGTGCCTGGATCGCGGCTTCGGTGGTGCGCCCCACCTTGCCGGAGAACGACACGCAGACGACGGCGCTGGCCTTGGGTAGCGCGCGAGGCAGGTACCTCGCCAGGTCCAGCGCGTGCACCGGGTGTGCGGTGATGCCGGCGTGACGCTGGAACGCCAGAGCCGCGGCCTGGCCGGCGAAGGCGCTGTCGCCGCAGCCGGTCAGCCAGAGGTGCTCGACGTCGCGGTCGACCAGGCTGCGCGCGAGTCGGCGGATGTGTCCCGCGCCGTCGTCGAGCACGTCGGAGACCACGTCGGGGATCATCTCGATCTCGCGACGCATCACGTCGATGTCGTACGCGCCGTCCCCCGCGCCGCGAGTGCCCGCTGCGCCGACCTCGACCGACGGGCCGGTCGGGACCAGCCCGGCGCGGGCTGCACGGTCGCGGCCCAGCTCCAGCAGCAGCTCGGTGTCCTGGTCCAGGAGCCGGAGGCTCCCCGAGGACGCGATCGCCGTACCGGCCGCGGCAACCCCCAGCCCCACGGCCTGGACGGCGTCCAGGCCACGCGCGAGGCCGGCGGCGACTCCACCGCAGAACGAGTCCCCGGCTCCGGTGGTGTCCACCACGGGGGTCTCGAGCGCAGGGATGTGCACGATCCCGTCGATGGCGAGCACGTACGCGCCGTCCCCTCCGGCCTTGACCACCGCATGCCGGACCCCGGCACTGGCCAGGGCACGCAGGCCTCCGGTCGAGGTGGCGTCGCCGGTGAGGGCTTGGAGCTCCTCGAGACTGGGTTCGAACAGGTCGACGGCCGCGGCCAGGGCGAGGACCCGTGCCGCCGGCTCGTCGGACCACCCCTCGTGGGTGTCCAGGGTGACCAGTGCCTCGGGCGCGACCCGGCGTACCTCGCCCACGACGGCCTCGGCATGGGCCAGGGGCATCGCCGCCACGTGGACCACGCGGGCCCCCCGCACCGCCGGGACGACGTCCTCCGGACGAGGGGCCACCTCGGCGGATCGGCCTGCCGCGGTGCGGTAGACCCAGTGGCGGCGCCCGTCGGGCTCGTAGATCACCCAGTTCCGCACCGTCGGTCCGGGGACGTCCACCACGTCGGTGGTGTCGACCCCGGCCTTGCGCAGGCGTCCGAAGGCGTCAGCCGGGAAGTCCTCGCCGCGTCGCGCGACCAGGGCGACCCGGGCACCGCACGCGGCCGCCGCGGCGGCGGTGTGCACGCTGTTGCCCCCGAGCGTGGCCATCAGGGTGGTCCCGTCCTCGAGGACGACATCGTCGATGGTCAGGTTCCCGACCACGACCACGCGGCCCTCGAGGTCCGAGGCGTCAGGGTTGCTGGTCACGCCGTGCTCTTCCGTCGCTTTCCTCTGGTCGGACCGGTTGCTGGAACGTGGTGGCTCACTCCGGTGGGATCTCACGGTAGGACAGGGACAGGTCGACGCCGCGCCGCTTGTTCAGCGCCCAGCTGACGGCGTACCAGACCACGCCCACCACGATGACCCCGACCATGAACTTGAGCGAGAGACCGCGGGTCGCCGCGAAGGTGGCGTTCACGGTGTCGTTGAAGATGAACATGATCATCAGTCCGCCCAGCGCGATGACACCACCGAGGCCGGCGAGCGTGACCGCGGGAACGCCGAGGATGCGTCGGCCGCCACCGCCCTCCCAGATCTGGCGGAGCCGGTACGGGAACACGACGCCGGCGATGCTGACCAGGATGAAGGCCGCGATCTGCGCCATCAGCGCACCCAGCAGGCTCGCCTCGGGGATCTGGACCAGGGCGACCAGTGCGGCGACCCCGGTGACAGCGCAGAGCAGGATGGCCTTGACCGGGGTGTGGTGGCGGTCGCTCACCTCACCGAGCTGGCGCGGCGCCGTGCGGTCCAGCGACCAGGCGAGCATGTAGCGGGTGGCCTGCAGGGCGGACAGCGGCGTCCCCATCAGCGCCCACAGGATGAACCCGACCCCGATCAGCAGGAGGAGCGGGACGCTCCCCGTCAGGATGCTCGCGAGGTAGTTGATGCTCGGCGGGACTCCGCCGGGCGTGCCGAGCTTGTCCGCTGCGGTGTTGTTCACGTAGCTCAGGCTGTTGGCCCACTGGGAGCCCACGGCGTGCTGGTAGATCAGCACGATCGCGGCCAGCACGGCACCGTTGATCAGGACGCCACCGACCATGGCGAAGTACTGCGTGCGGCTCGCACGCTTCACCTCTCCCCCGATCTGCGCCGATCCCTGGGCGTAGCCGACCACGAAGAAGACCCACGGCAGCATCAGGATCGTCGCGCTCAGGCTGAAGCTGTGCGTGGGGTTGAACCCGCCTGCCTTGGCCGTGGCGATCACGTCGTTGTACGCGAGCCCGTGGTTGGTTGCGGCGAGGTCGTTCCACTGCTGGGCGATGTCGCCGCTCTTGAAGAGGAGGAGTGCCGCCACGAGCAGGATGCTGATCCCGGCGACCGCGAACAGCCACTTCTGCACCCGCCAGTACCACTGAGCGCCGTAGATCAGCAGGGCCATGAAGCCGAACGTGAGCAGTGCACCGACCAGGATCACCCACCACTGGGTCGTCATCCCCAGGAAGGTGTGGTCCGCGACGAGGTTGTTGCTCAGCGTGATGAAGCCTTCGTGTCCGGTGACCGCGCCGATCGTGGTCAGGGCGACGGGAGCCGCGAAGGTGAGGCAGAACCACGCGTTGAACCCGATCCAGAAGAAGATCAGCCACATGCCCTGGCTGAAGGCGAGCAGCCACCCCGCGATGGGGTGCAGCGCCCGGCTCACGAAGACGTAGTCGCCACCGGAGCGCGGCATGGCCGCGGAGAACTCGGCGTAGACCCACAGCAGCGTGAAGGCCATGACCAGCGTGCCGATCACGATCGACAGCAGCATGTTGCCGCCCGGGAAGTTGCCGGGAGCCTGTAAGAGCATGAACACGGCGCCGAGGGCGACGTTCATGCCCAGCGTGTTCATGATCAGGGCGTCCCACTTGGACACCTCCCGGACGAGGCCGGTGGCGTTCCGTACGAACAGCTGTCCACCCTCGGAGAAGTCTGAGGGGATCGAGACCTCTGCCATGTCGTTCCTCCAGTGCTGCGGTTGATTCCGTGGTGCCCGTGCGGGCCCCGAGTCAGTGGGTGTTGTCGCCTCGACGGCTCTCGATGGCGAAGCGGAAGTGCTCGGGTCGGTAGAGCACCCGTGAGTACTCGACCGGCCGATCGCGTTGGTCCCGGGTGACGCCGACGACCTCGAGCAGCGGGCTGCCCGGCGTGAGCTGGAGCAGGTCCGCGTCGTCGAGGCCCGCGCGGCCGACCTCCACCAGGTTGTCGGCGGAGGTCATCTCGACGCCGTGCACCTCGGCCAGGGCGTCGTACAGCGAGCCCTCGCCGAGGTCGTGGCCCGACATGCCCTTGTGGTACGCCGCGGGCAGCCACGCGCACAGCAGAGCGACCGGGACGCTGTCGAGGATCGCGAGCCGCCGGAGGCACCACGCGCGTCGCCGGCCGCGAAGAACGAGTGCCTCGGCGACGTGGTCCTGCGCGTCCTCCAGCCGCGAGCTCAGCACCCGCACCTCGGGGGTGAGCCCCTGGTCCCGGAGGGAGTCGTGAAAGCTGCCGAGGATCTGGATCTTCTCGACGAGCTTCCGTTCACGCACGAACGTGCCCTTGCCGCGCGTGCGGTCGACGTACCCCTCCTTGGTCAGGTCGACCATCGCCTGCCGGACGGGCGCGAGGCTCACACCCAGCGCCTCCGCAAGCCGCCGCTCGCGCGGCAGCTGGGAGCCCGGCCGCAACCAGCCCTGCTCGATGCCCTGCAGGACGGCGATCTTGATCTGGTGGTGCAACGGGGTCGGACTGTGCCGATGCACCTCAGCCGCCAGGCGCTCCTCGATCGTGGCGGTCGTCACACTCGTAACTGTACAAAGTTATAACTTTCTGTCAATAGGTGTAGCGACGGTTCCGGGTGGCTCGCGAAGGTGTCGTCGGTCGGCGGCGAACCCAGCTCCTGGACTGGTCAGGCACGTTGGGCATGGAGTGAACTGGAGGCATGAGGCTTGTCTGCGGAGACGACTGGTGAGCGGGGTCGACGAGCCTGGTCTGCCGACACTGTTCGAGTGGGCGGGCGGGCTCGCTCCGCTGCGTCGGATGATCGATGCGTTCTACGACCGCGTCGAGGCCGATGAGCTGCTGACGGTCTTCTTCCCCGGCGGCGTCGCCGAGCGACACCGGTCGCAC
>DATBDF010000223.1:0-12891 GCA_036270075.1 Nocardioides sp. | reverse complement strand
CGACGAGGCCCGGGACGACGACGCCGGCCCCGACCACGGGCACGCCGGACCCCTGCGCCAGCAGCGCGCGTCCGACCTCGGCGACCGTGTCGCGGGCGCCGTCCCCCCGCGGTGTGGGTCGTTGCTCGGACGCCACCACCGTCCCCCTGCGGTCGACGAGCTCCGCCTTGATCGTCGTTCCGCCGACATCGACGGCGAGCGCGAGGTCGTCGTCGTCCACTGCGCAAGAATGGCATGTGCCGAGCACGGCACCGAGCCACGCGTGGTGGTACCGCGCGAGAGCGGAGCAGGGATGCAGGGCGGTGGGGCCGCGACGGTACGCCGTACCGCTCTGACCGTGTCGGCGGCGACGCTCGGTCCTCCGAGCCCGTTGCCCCGCTTCACCCGGCTGCGGGAGCTGCCGTTCCCCGAGGTCGGTCCGGGTGCACCGCCGGACATGCTCGAGCGGATGACGTACGGCCGACTGGAAAGCCCGCTCCCGTACGCCCTCCAGGAGGACTACGACCAGTCGCCGCGCCCGCTGGAGCTCGACGCGTACGTGCTCGAGAACGGCGTGCTGCGCGCCACCGTGCTGCCGACGCTCGGCGGCCGGGTCTGGTCGCTGTACGACGACGCCCGTGGGCGCGAGCTGCTGTTCCGCAACCCG
Source organism: Nocardioides sp. (assembly GCA_036270075.1). Lineage (GTDB taxonomy): Bacteria > Actinomycetota > Actinomycetes > Propionibacteriales > Nocardioidaceae > Nocardioides. The sequence goes on along the minus strand of DATBDF010000223.1, from coordinate 12,245 downwards.
GTCCTGCAGTTCGCGAACTTCGGGCTGACCGATGCCTGGTTCGCCGGCGGCATCGAGTGGAACCTCGGCTCCACCGGGCACACGGCGCTGTCGTGCCGGCCGATGCACGCCGCAGTCGTGGCCGGGCCGGAAGGTGACGTGCTGCGACTGTGGGAGTGGGAGCGGACCCGTGACCTCGTGCTGCAGGTCGACCTCTCCCTGCCGCCGGGCTCGGACCGGTTGTACGCCTCGACCCGGGTGCTCAACCCCGACCCGGAGGAGAAGCCGCTCTACTACTGGACCAACATCGCGGTGCCCGAGTCGACGGGGACCCGCGTGCTGACCATGGCGGACGCCGCGTGGCGCACCGAGTACACCGGCGCCCTGGTCCGGGTTCCCGTGCCCCACCCGGATCGCGGGGACGTCGACATCAGCCACCCGATGGCCTCCCGCGCTCCCGCCGACTACTTCTACGACTTGCAGGGTCGGCGCGGCTGTCACATCGTGTCCGTCGAGCCCGACGGCAGTGGCTTCGCACAGATGTCGACGAGCGGGCTGCCCGGCCGGAAGCTGTTCCTCTGGGGGAGCGGGCCGGCCGGCTCGCGGTGGCAGGAGTGGCTGTGCGGTCCGGGCGCGAGGTACGCCGAGATCCAGGCGGGACGCTGCCCGACGCAGCTCGAGCACGACCGGCTGGCCGGTGGAGCACCTGCGTCGTGGACCGAGGCGTTCGGTGGCGTCGACCTGGACCCGGGAGCAGTGACGGGCGCATACGCCGAGGCATGCGCCGCCGCGCAGGCAGCCGTGCACGGCGCGACAGATCCCGATCAGCTCGAAGCCTTCCACGAGCGCTGGCTCACCGAGGTGGCCGATGCCCCGGTCGCCGAGCAGGTGGCCACCGGGTCCGGCTGGGGTCAGGTGGAGCTCAGCCTCCGGGCGGTCCGGGAGGCGGTGCCGGCACGCGCACTCCCGTTCCCACCGGTGGACGACGACAGCCTCCCGGCGCGCCAGCTGCTCGACGGCGACACCGAGGGACTGGCGCAGTCGGCCCAGCGGCTGCCCGTGCCCCCGGTCTCCGACCGCTGGCGTGCCGTCCTCGAGGAGGCTCCGGACTCCGAGTGGGTGCACCTGGCCCGCGCGGTGAATGCCCACGTACGCGGCGAGCAGGACCGGGCCGCCCAGCAGTACGACGCGAGTCTCGCCGCACGCGAGAACCCGTGGGCGCTGCGGGGCCTGGCGATGCTGGCCGATGACGATGATCGCGCCTGCGACCTGTACGCGCGGGCGCGGGGGCTCCGACCGGAGTGCCGGGGTCTGGCCGTGGAGCACCTCGAGCGACTGCTCGCCGCCGGACGGCCGGGCGAGTGCCTCGACGCCATCGCCGCCCTGGACCCGGCCCTGCGCGAGCACGGGCGCACGCGGCTTCTGGAGGCTCGGGCGCGGTTGGCCGAGGGTCAGCGCGAGCGTGCCACCGGGATCCTGGAGTCGCTGGTCGTCGAGGACCTGGCCGAGGGAGACACCGTCCTCACCGACGTCTGGGACGCACTGCACCCGGGCACCCCCCTTCCGGCGAATCTCGACTTCCGGATGACCGACCGCGCGGGTGCCGACGACGGATGAGAGGGGTCTCAGCGGAACGTCCCCTGGGACACCGACCCCTCGAGCCGCCGCTGGAAGATGACGTACACGACCAGCACCGGCACGACGGTGATGACGACCGCCGCGAACAGCGCACCGAAGTCGACGGCGTAGCCGGCTTGCGAGGCGAACTCCGCCATGCCCTGGGTCAGGACGTACCTGTTGGGGTCGGTGTTCAGAGCCACCGGCAGCAGGAACTGGTTCCACAGCCCGAGGAAGTTGAAGATGGCGACGGCGGCGATGCCGGGCCGCGCCATCGGCAGCATGATCTGGAAGAAGATCCGCCAGTCGCCGGCGCCGTCGATCACCGCCGCCTCGTACACCTCGTTCGGCAGGGTCTTGAAGAACGAGAACAGGAAGAACACCGTGAACGGCAGGGCGTACGCGACGTACACCATGATCAGGCCCGGCAGGGTGTTGAGCAGGCCGCCGTTCTTGAGGATGAAGAACAACGGCACGATCGCGAGGAAGATCGGGAACGCGAGCCCGGCGAGCATCGAGAAGTAGATGAACCGTGCCCCCGGGAAGATGAACCGCGCGAGCACGTAGGCGCACATCGCTCCCAGCAGCATGACGAGCACGAGAGCGACACCCACCACGATGATCGTGTTCAGGAAGAAGTGGCGGATCCCGGCGTCGGTCCACGCATGGGCGTAGTTGTCGAAGCTCCAGTGCTTCGGGAGCGAGAACGGCGAGGCCAGGATCTCCTTGGTCGACTTCAACGACGACAGCACGACCCACAGGAACGGGACGATGACGATGATCGACCAGATGGCCAGGAGGGCGTGCGAGCTCGCCTCGACGGCCCGGTCACCACCGGTCCACTGGCTCCGGTTCTCCGTGGCGACTCGTTCATCGGGGGTGACGGCCGTCATCGGCGCAGCCTCCTCTCGCCGCCTCCGGTGAGGTGGTTGATCGCGAACACGATCGCGGCGAACAGCAGCGTCACGATCGCGAGCACGACCCCCATCGCGGTGGCATAACCGAACTGACCCTTCCGGAATGCGGTGTTGAAGAGGTCCTGGCTCATGGTCCGCGTGGTGTTGTCGGGTCCGCCGTTCGGGTTCAACGCCTGCATGTAGACGAACGCGTCGAGCACGGTGATCCCGAGATAGATGTACGCCGCCTGCACCGTGTCCCGGATGATCGGGAGGGTGATCGAGATGGCCGTGCGGAACCGGCCGGCGCCGTCCATGCGCGCCGCCTCGTAGATCTCTGCCGGGACGCCCTTGATGGCCGCGACGAACAGCACCGTGTAGAAGCCCACGAAGCTCCAGATGATCACGAACATCGACGCCGGCATCGCCGTACGCGGGTCGCCGAGCCACGCGAAGTTCTGGAAGCCGCTGAGACCGACCTTGGTGAGGGAGGCGTTGAGGATGCCGGCCGAGGGGTCGTAGACCTGCGCCCAGATGAGCCCGATGACGATGGCCGGGACGGTGTAGGGGAAGAACGACACGACGCGGTAGAAGCCGGAGCCTCGGATCCCCCGGATGTTGCCCTTGCTGGGACCCCCTACGGTGACGACGGTCGCGATGGCGAGCGCCAGCACGATGGTCACGAACGGCACCACGATCGCCAGCTCGAGGTTGTTGCGCAGGGACCGCATGAAGATGTCGTCGTGGAACAGCTTCGTGAAGTTGTCCAGCCCGATGAAGTTGTACGTCGGCGTGAAGCCGCTCCAGTCGGTCATGGAGTAGTAGACGGCCTGGCCGAACGGGTAGATCACGAAGACGACGTAGATGGCCAGGGGCAGCCCGAGGAACACCGTCATGAAGCTCAGCCGGTCGAAGCTCGGCATCCGGCGCCGGCGGGCCGCGGGGCGAGGCGGCCCGCCGGTGCGCATCGCCCCGTGGGTCCCGGTGCCGGTCACGTGATCTTGAGCTTCTTCACCGACGAGTCGTTGGCGATCTTGTCGGTGATGTCCTGCAGCGCGCTGGTGAGCCCCGCCACGTCGAGCTGGCCCGACAGGAAGGAGTTCCAGGGCACCAGCTGGTCGGTGTTCATGCCGTAGTAGTCGACGAACTGGTAGTTGAAGGTGTTGCTGCCGGCGGCGTCCAGCATCTTGGTCTGCGACACCAGGGCGGTCGACCCGAACCCGCTGGCCGGCACGAGGCCCTTGACGATCGTCGGCGCGAGCCGTGTCTTGGAGAAGTTGGTCGCGGCCTCCTTCGACAGCATCGCGCGCAGGATCTCCTTGCCCCCGGCGACGCTCTTCCCCTGGGACGGCACGATGAACGGCTCGCCCGCAGCGGCCCGGAGCCCCGCCAGCGGCAGCGCCGGGCTCGAGGTGAGGGTCGGCTCCGGCGCGCCGGTCATCTGGAAGTTGGCCTTCGTGGCGTCCTTCATCTCGTTCTCGATCCAGCCGCCGGACGGGTACAGGATCGCCTGCTCGTCGTTGCTCCACTTGGCTTGAGCGGCCGTGAACTGGGTGCCGGCACCGCCGGGGACGAAGTACCCCTTCTGGACCATCTCGCCGAGGGCGTTGAAGACGCCCTGGATCTGCGGAAGCGACCAGCACTTCGGCTTGAGGTTCTCCAGCGCCAGCCGTACCTCGTCGCCGCCCTCCTTGATGGCCGAGTTCACCGACATCGTCTGGTAGTACGTCGCCGCCTCCTTGCCCCAGACCCAGAGGTACTTGCCCTTGGCCTTGGCCTTGGCGCCGAGGGCGAGTGCCTCGTCCCAGGTCTTCGGCGGCGCCCAGTCGTTCTGCTGGAACAACGTGGCGGAGTACCAGATGCCGTAGACCGTCATGACGTAGTTCATCGCGAGGAACTTGCCGTCGAAGGTGCCCGGGAGCTTCACGTTCGGGTACAGGGTGTCGGCGATCTTCGTGCCCTCGTAGTTGTCGGCCTCGAAGACGTCGTCGAGCGTCTCGAGCTGCTGCTCGATGGCGCTGAACCCGATGGCGTTCTCGCCCGAGTTGTCGATCAGGTCCGGCGGGTTGCCGCCGACGAACCGGGGCTGGAGCTGCTGGGCGATCTGCGTCGACGGCGACACCTTGATCGAGACGCCCGTGAAGTCCGGCTGCTTCGTGACCTGGTCGGCGGCGAACTTGACGTAGTCGTAGCCGTAGCCGCCGTTGAAGATCACGGCGTCCACACTCGCGTTCTTCTCGAGCCCGAACGGGTTGGACGCCGTCTTCGGGCCACTGCTGCTGCCGCCGCCCCCGCCGCTCGGGGATGATCCGCCGCACGCGGCGAGCGCCCCGGACAGTGGCACGAGCGCCGCCGTCGCAAGGGCACCTCGGAGCAGGGTCCGGCGGTCGAATGATGCGGTTTCTCGGCTCATGGGGGAATGCCTTTCGTGATGACTGCTACTGAGTGCTGAGGTCGGGTGCGTGTCCCGTTGCGAGCTCCCGAACCTTGCGATCAGGCGAGGCCGGCGATGCGCTCGCCGTACCGTGCCTTGAGGGCGTCGTTGTGCGTGTCACCTCCCGGGATGTTGGCCGATATGTAGAGCGGAGGGACCTCACCCGCGTCCCGGAGTCGCTCGGCCGCGCCGAGGGTGAGGAGTTGGGCGATGTACGCCGCTGTGATCGAGGAGACCGCTCCGGCGGACAGTCCGTCGCCGAGGCCGATCGTGGTGTCGCCGAACGGTGCCCGGTTGTCGATCACGATGTCGGCGATCTCGGAGAGTCGCTTGCCGCTGCTGTGCTTGGGAGTGACGGCGTTCGTGTGCTCCAGGCTCGTCACCGCGATGACGGGGTGATCGTCGGCCTTGGCGCGCAGGGCCAGGCCGACGATCGATCCGTTGACGCCCGAGTTGGACGCGATCAGGAAGACATCGGCGGGGTCGAACGAGTACAGGCCGTAGAGCTCGTCGACGACCGACTCGTCGCGTTCGAGGGCGGCGCCCCGGAGCTCCGAGATGTCCCGGCCGCCGCGCAGCACGACGTCGCGCAGTGCGATGGCGTGCGTCGGGATCAGCCCACCGGCGCGGCCCGCGACCTCCATGGCGAATGCCTGGGAATGGCCGGTTCCGAAGGCCTGGAGGACGCCCCCACGCTGCAGCGACGACGCGATCAGGTCGATGGCCGGGTCGAGGCCACCCGCACGGACCTCCTGGTCGAGGTCGTCGAGACGACGGCGGACCTCGGCCGAGAAGCTCCCGAGAAGTGTGCTCATGCGGTCGCGTTTCCTTTCGACGTGGGGATGGTCCGTTGCCGGTTGGTCGTGCGGAACGGGCGACGGTGCGGCGCGACGGCCGCGGCCGAGGCCGCCAACAGGCTCGTCGTACGCGAGAAGTCCCGTTGGGCCGCGAGGAGGTAGAGCAGGTCGATCACGAAGAGCTGGGCGTGCTTGGCCGACAGGTCGTCGGGCTGGAGGTACTCGCCCGGCGCATAGCTGGTGAGATGGGCGTCCGCGAGCTGGGCCATCGGGGAGGCCGGGTCGCTGGTCACCGCGACCGCGAACGCGCCCGACGACTTCGCCAGGGCCAGCATCTCGAGCGTCTCCTCGGTGCGACCGGTGTTGGAGAAGGCGATCGCGACGCTCGACTCGCCGAGCAGGACGGCGCTGGTGAGGCCGACGTGCACCTCGCTCCACGCGTGCGCGTTGATCCCGATCCGGTACAGCCGAGCCTGGAGCTCGACCGCCATGCCGGCGCTGCCACCGATGCCGTAGATGTCGACGTGGGTGCTCCGGGCGACGGCGTCCGCGACCCGGCTCACGAGCACGGGGTCCAGCCGCTCCGAGGTGGAGGTGAGCGCCACGGTGTGGGCGTTCACCAGGGTGCGCATGACCTCGGTGGCAGTGTCACCGGGGTGGAACGCGCGCCCGATGTCGGAGTTCCAGGTCTCGTGGGCGCTCGAGCGGCCCTGCTCGGCCGCGGCGCCCACACGCAGGGCCGGATAGCCGGTGTAGCCGATCGCGCGGCAGAAGCGGGTGACCGTCGCCGGCGAGGCACCGGCTCGTTCGGCGAGCTCGGTGATCGGGAGCTGCAGCGGCAGCGACGGGTCCTCGAGCAGCAGCCGGCCCACCTTGGCCATGCCCTCCGGCATCTCCGGGAGGGCGGCGCGGATCCTGCTGCTGGCGCCGTAGCCTGCCAGCGTGGGGGACGCCGTCTCCTCCGGAGCACTCATTGAAATTCCTTGTCAGTGATGCCACTGGTTGAGAAAACTATTTACACGATGTGGCTGTGATCACCATCACTTCGGATGTCACGAATAGGTAACGATGACCGAGGAGACCCCCTACCTGGTCGCCGTCGATGCCGGCGGCACCAGCACCCGCAGCGTCGTCGTGAGTCCGAACGGCGAGTGCCGGGGCTACGCCGTGGCGGGCAGCGGCAACCCGACCGCCGCCGGGCCGGAGACCGCCGCCGCGTCCGTGGCCGAGAGCGTCGCGGAGGCGCTGCGCACGGGGGACGTGCCCGCGTCGTGGGTCCGTTCGGTCGTGCTCGCGATGGCCGGCGCCGGCAGCACGTCCGCAGCAACCGAGATCCGCCGCCGCCTCGAGAGCATCGGCTTCGACGCGCCGCTCGTCTTCGAGTCCGACCTGCTGGCGACGTACTTCTCGGGCACCGATCGGCCGCAGGGCTACGCGGTCGTCGCCGGCACCGGGGCGGGAGCGATCCGCGTGGAGGACGGGCGCCAGGTCGCCGTCGCGGATGCCCTGGGTTGGCTGCTGGGCGACGAGGGCTCCGGGTTCTGGATCGGCCGGCGCGTCGTGCGGGCGGTCCTGGCCGACCTCGACGGCCGTGGCCCGGGAACGGCGCTCACGCCCTTGCTGCTCACTCGGCTCGGCGTGGGCGCGCCGTCAGCCGTCGGCGACCGGTTGCCGATCACGGCGCTGGTGCCTGCGCTGTACGCCCGGCCGCCGGTCCGGCTCGCCGACCATGCGGGGCTTGCGTTCGAGGTCGACGGGGACGCGGTCGCGGACGGCATCCTCGACGACGCGGCCGCTGCGCTCGCGCGAACGCTCGCCGCCGTCAGGTCCGCCACCTTCTCGGGTCCCGTCGTGCTCGGCGGCGGCATCCTGGGTCGCGCCCCTGAGCTGGCGGATCGGCTCGCCGCCGCCTGTGGCACCGATGAGGTTCGGGCCGTGGCCGACGGGGCCGTCGGCACCTGCGTCCTCGCCCTCCGCCACGCCGGGACGCACGTCGACGCCGCCGTACTCCACCGGCTGACGACCTCGTTGGCCGCGCTGCGCTGACCCCGAAGGCCCGGACGGGAATCCGGTGGAGCCCGAGCGGCCGCACCTGGTGTGCTGTTCCGAAGGAGGTGATCGCGTGGCCGGCTACGGGGTGCTCCCCGACGTGTACGAGTGGCTGATCCCGGACGCGAAGTCGAGCCCTGCAGGCTGCGTCGCGGCATTCGGCGATCTGGTGACGTCCCTTCCGCCCCACGCGCGCGTCCTCGACTGTGCCTGTGGGACCGGCCAGCTCGCGGTCGGTCTCGCCGACCTCGGCCTGGACGTCGTCGCGACAGACGCCAGTGTCGGGATGATCCGGCGGACACGAGAGCTCGCGGGGGAGCTGGGCGTCTCGCTGCGGGCCCATCGGGTCAGCTGGGAGGAGCTGCCCGACCACCTCGATGCGTCGACGTTCGACCTGGTGTTCTGCGTGGGCAACTCCCTGGGTCACGCTGAAGGGGCGTCCGGCCGGTTGGCCGCGCTGGCTGCCATGTCAGGGCTGCTGCGACGCGGCGGACGCCTCGTGCTCACGTCCCGGACGTGGGAGCTCGTGCGGGCCGGGGGGTCTCGGGTCGACATCCGTGACCGGCTCATCCGGCGCAACGGCCGCGATGCGGTCGTGGTGTACCACTGGGAGATCGAGGATCGCTGGGAGCAGGAGCACCACCTGGAGATCGCTGTCGCACAGGTCGAGCCGGACGGGTCGGTGCTCACCCGCCAGGAGCGGTTGTCCTGCTGGCCCTACCGGTACGAGGAGCTCGTCGCACAGCTGCAGAACGTCGGGCTCGAGGTGGAGACCACCACGTTCGACCCCGAGGCCGAGGGATACCTGGTGGTGGCAGCCCGCGGCTGAGGATCCGGCCTGTCACTCGAGGGGTGAGCTCACACGTGGTCGCGTCGGCTCACGCACGCTCGTCGGCGTGTGCGTGACGCGCTTCGTGACGTTGCCGCAGCTGGTGGGCGACGCAGGTGCACGGCACGGGCCGGCCGTCGAGCCAGTACCTGATCGGCCCCTTCCGCAGGTGCTCGCCGATCACGACCGGGACCAGGAGCGCGTACGCGGCCAGGATGGCGAACGTCGAGAGAGCTGCTGTCGTGGTCATGTCGGTGTCCCGTGGTCAGCGTCCGGTGCGTCTGTCGGAAGTGGGTGCGATATCGCAGTCTTCCAGGCTGTGGACTAAGTCAATCGAGATTATCAAGAAATACTGTTCGCGTCACCTCTTCCATCCGAATGAGGCGACAACCCCATCCGACCTTCGTCGCGTTCGGAGTCGCAGCACGCCGGAGCCTCGATGCGGTCAGGTTCACCCAAGCCGGGTGAACCCTGCTCCGAGCAGCGGCGTTACCTTCGCCGCCGGGCCCGCCGTGCGGTGCTCGGGACGGGCGGGTCCAGCAGCAGCCGTGTGGGAAGGGGCCTGATGTCGACCACGAGCACCGGTGTGACCAGCCGGAAGGATCCACACGGGCTCGAGTTCGCGGACGTGGCCGCTGCTCACGACGTCGTCCTGGAGCAGGGGCTGACGAGCGATGAGAGCCGCGGTCGCCTGGCCACGACCGGCCCGAACCGCCTGGCCGAGGGCACGAAGGAGTCCCCGCTCCGCGCGTTCCTGCGTCAGTACGAGGACTTCATGCAGCTGATCCTCCTCGGCGCAGCGGTGGTCAACCAGCTGGCCACGGGCGAGACCGGCACCACCGTGGTGCTGGCCGGCCTGACGGTCTTCAACGCCGTCATCGGGCTGCGCCAGGAGGCCAAGGCCGAGGAGAGTGTGAAGGCGCTCGCGCAGATGATGAAGACGGTGGCCAGGGTGCGTCGTGACGGCCGCGCCATCGAGGTCGACGCCGAGGAGCTGGTGCCCGGCGACGTCGTGCTGGTCGAGGCCGGCAACCGGGTTCCGGCGGACGGACGGATCTGCGTGGCCGCAACCCTCGAGATCGACGAGGCCGCGCTCACCGGTGAGAGCCTGCCCGTCGGCAAGACGACCGACGCGGTCGTGGGCGACGACGTCCCGCTCGGTGACCGGATCTGCATGGCATACATGAACACGTCGGTGACACGCGGCCGCGGGGAGCTGATCGTGACCGCGACCGGGATGCAGACCGAGATCGGGCACATCGCGGACATGTTGGCGAACACCGAGTCGAGCAAGACCCCCCTCCAGAAGCAGCTCGACTCCTTGTCCAAGATCATCGCCTCGATCGCCGGCGTCGCACTGGTCCTGGTGATCCTGCTCGGACTGGCTCGCGGCCAGTCGTTCGACGAGGTGTTCGTGACCGGAGTCGCCTTGGCGGTGGCAGCCATCCCGACCGGCCTCCCAGCCGTGGTCACCGCCCTGTTGTCGATGGGGACCCGCGAGATCGCGCGCCGGCACGCCATCGTCAAGCGTCTGCCGGCGGTGGAGACCCTCGGCTCGACCTCGGCCATCTGCTCGGACAAGACCGGGACCCTCACGCTCAACAAGATGACCGCCCGCGAGCTGGTCATCCCCGGACGGCACCGGTACACCGTGACCGGCGAGGGCTACTCCACCTCCGGCGAGATCAAGCATGTCGGGGGTCAGCACTTCGATCTCGATCCCTACCTGCTTCCGATGGTGCTGTGCGCCGACGCCGTCCTGGACGGTGAGCAGCTGATCGGTGACCCGACGGAGGGTGCCCTGATCGTCCTGGGAGCGAAGGGCGGTCTGGACATCGACGAGACCCGTGCCGCGTATCCACGGGTCGGCGAGGTGCCCTTCGACTCGGCCTACAAGTTCATGGCGACCTTCCACGAGATGACCGACCAGGACGGCGCTGCCGTGGTCCGGTGCTACGTCAAGGGAGCGCCCGACGTGCTGTTCGCCCGGGCGGTCGACCTCCGTTCTCCGACCGGTGAGCTGAGCGCCCTCACCGAGGACAACCGCCATCTCCTCACGGAGAACAACGACCGCATCGCCAACGCCGGCCAGCGAGTCATGGTGGTCGCGCAGCGCGACCTCGATCCCTCGGTGGTGAAGGCGACCCCGGCCGACGACCTGATCGGGCTCGTCCAGGACCTCACCCTCTTGGCGATGGTGGGGATCGTCGACCCACCGCGTCCCGAGGCCCGAGTTGCGATCGCGGAGTGCCGCAGTGCCGGGATCCGGGTCCGGATGATCACCGGCGACCACGCCACGACAGCCGCGGCCATCGCGGCCGAGCTCGGCATCGAGGGCCAGGCCGTCACCGGCACCGAGTTCGCTGCCATGACCGACGACGAGCTCCTCGGGCGCCTCGGCGACATCGGCGTCGTCGCCCGCGTCGCGCCCGAGGACAAGGTGCGGCTGGTCACCCTGCTGAAGCGGCAGGGGAACATCGTGGCGATGACCGGTGACGGCGTGAACGACGCTCCCGCGCTGAAGAACGCCGACATCGGCGTCGCCATGGGAATCACGGGCACCGAGGTCTCCAAGGAGGCCGCCGTGATGATCCTGACCGACGACAACTTCGCCACCATCGTGAACGCGGTCTCCTACGGGCGCACGCTCTACGACAACCTCTTGAAGTACCTGCGCTTCCAGATGTCGACGCTGGTCGCCTACATCGCGATCTTCATCCTGGCCGGCGTGTTCAACATCGCCGCGGGGTCGCCGTTGAACCCGCTGCAGATCCTGTGGTTGAACATGGTCGTCGACATCCCGATCGCGATCGCCCTGGGCTTCGACCAACCGACGGCCGGCCTCATGCAGCGCGCGCCACGCCCCGTGGCAGCTCCCGTGCTCACCCGGACCGACTGGGTCCGCCTGTGCGTCCAAGGCGCCGTGATGACCATCGGAGCCCTCGCCGCCTATCAGATCGGCCAGCACATGGACGACGCCGTCGTCGCGGGCACCATGTTGTTGACCACCCTGTCGAGCTTCCACGTGGCCGCCGCGTTCCTGTCGCGCGACCAGCGGAACACCATCTTCGACCGGGACGCCATCCCGGGCGCCGTCCAGCTGCGGCGATACGGAGTGGCTGCCCTCGCCATCGTCGCCGTCACCGGCATCGGCCTCCTCCAGCGGATCTTCGGGACCACGTCGCTCACGTTCGGGCAGTGGTGCATCTGCCTGGCACTGGCGGCGACCCTGATCGTGGTCGAGGAGGTCATCAAGTGGGTGCTCCGGCGCAGGGCCACGGTGGGATCCACCCCGGTCGCGCCGGCAGCGGCCCCTGAACCGGTGGCATCCAGCTGAGTGTGCTCGCGCCCATGATGCATGCCACGGCGCCGGCGGTCGTCCCTCGATGGGAGTGGCGCACCTTCGCAGTCCTCGACGTCGACCCTCTCCTGGCCCCCACACGGAGCGCGGAGCCGGTGGAGAGCGACGAGAGCTACATCCTGTCCGAGTACGCCGAGGCCTCGGTCAAGATACGAGGGGGTGTCCTGGACGTGAAGGTGCTCACGCGCGTCGACGGGGCCGGACTGCAGCAGTGGGTGCCGACCATGAAGGCGACCTTCCCCCTCGACCGCCAGGCCTGGGAGGTGACCTTCGCGGCGCTGGA
>DATBDF010000222.1:0-4870 GCA_036270075.1 Nocardioides sp. | reverse complement strand
AGCCACGGTCCTGCGCCATGGAACGGTGCCTGACTCACCGGCCTCCGCGAAGTGGGGTGGGTGGCGGTGAGTGAGCCACCGTTCCGCGCCACGAAACTGTGGCTGTCTCACCGACCTCCGCGCAGTCAGGTCGGTGGCGGTGCGCCAGCCCCCGTCCTGGGCGTCGAAACGGTGGCTTTCTCACCGCTCCGTCACAGCCAACCCCGGGACGTCGCGATCCGGGCGGCCTCGGAGCGGTTGGCGGCGCCGGTCTTGCCGATGGCGGAGGAGAGGTGGTTGCGGACGGTGCCGGGGGAGAGGTGGACACGCTGGGCGATGACGGCGACGGTCGCCCCGTCGGCGGCTGCCCGGAGTACGTCGGTCTCGCGGTCGGTCAGGGGCGAGTCGCCGACGGTCAGGCTGTCCATGGCCAGGGCCGGGTCGACGACCCGCAAGCCCTGGTGGACCCGGCGTACGGCGTCGGCGAGCTGGGCGGCGGGCGTGTCCTTGACGACGAACCCGTCCGCGCCCGACTGCATCGCCCGCCGCAGGAAGCCTGGCCGCCCGAACGTCGTGACGATCAGGACCCGCGTCGACGGTGAGACCCGGCGTACCTCGGCGGCTGCGCTGATGCCGTCCAGCCCCGGCATCTCCACGTCGAGCAGCGCGACGTCCGGCCGGTGCTCGAGGACGGCTGGGACCACGGCGTCGCCCGACGCCACCTCGGCGACGACCTCGAAGTCGGGCTCGAGCCCGAGCAGTGCCGACAGGGCACCGCGGACGAGCGCCTGGTCGTCGGCGAGCAGGAGGCGGATCGTCACCGGACGACGACCTTGAGCGAGAAGCCGGGGTGCAGGGACTGGGTCACCACGGTGCCGCCCAGCGCTGCGGCTCGTTCGCGCAGGCCGGTGATGCCGTGGCCGCTCCCGGCCGCCTCGGCGCCGCGGCCGTCGTCGCGCACCTCGACCTCGTGCTCCCCGAGCACCACCGTGCAACGCCTGGCGCCGCTGTGGCGGATCACGTTGGTGATGCCTTCGCGCACCACCCAGGCGAACAGCTCGCGGACGTCGGACGGGACGTCGTCGGTGGAGTTGGGCAGATCCGCCTCGATCTCCGCTGCGGAGAGCGCGGTGCGCGCACGTGCCAGCTCGCCGGGGAGCGTGAGCTCGCGGTAGCCCTCGACCGCGCGGCGTACGTCGGCGAGCGCGTCGCGCGAGAGGCGTTCGAGGTCCGCCAGCTCGGCCTTGGCCCGGTCGGCGTCGACGTCGACGAGCCGGTTGGCCAGCTCCGCCTTCACCGTGATCACCGTGAGCGAGTGGCCGAGGATGTCGTGAAGGTCGCGGGCGAACCGGTTGCGCTCGTCCTCCAGAGCCAGTCGCGCATTCTCCTCGCGGACCGCCAGCACCTCGATGTTGCGGTTGATCGACTGCGTGATGCCCCAGATGGCGAGGGTGGCGACCAGGGTGCCGAACAGGATCCCCTCGTCGCGGTGCCAGCCGGGGACCCACAGGGTCGCGGCGTACGCCGTGAAGGCGACCCCCACCGATGCGAGCCACGCCCACCTGGTCTGCAGGCACATCACGCACGTCACCGCGATGTACACCGCGGCGGCCTCGCCCTTCTGGCCGATCGTCAGGCACATGACGACTGCCAGGACGATCATGACCAGCACGACCGCGAGGCCCTGCGAGGCGCGCAGCGGGGGGCGGAACGGCGCGCCCGAGCGACGCCACCGCATCGTCATGAAGACCGCGAGGTAGAGGCCGCCGAAGAGCAGCGTGGCGAGGATGCCGATCCAGCCGCGGAGGTCGTGCCGGTCCCACGCGGCAGCCAACGGGGAGAGCAGGTAGAACAGCCAGATCGCGGCGAACGTCAGCCCCCACCGACGGGCCCGGTTCTGCCGGTCCTCGTCGATGGGGGTGAGGCTCACGCTCGACACGCTAGTCACACCCGGGCGGTGTCCTTGCTCATCCGCCAGGCCGCGCCGGCCACGAAGATCGCGAACCAGGCCACCGCGTTGAGGACGGCGTACCACGGGAGCTCGTGGGTCAGGGGAGCGCGGGCGATCTCGGCGACGCCGTACATCGGGGTCCAGTAGGCGATCTGCCGGACCACCTCGCTGTACTGGTCGAGCGGGATGAACACGCCGCCCAGGAAGGACAGCAGCGCCAGCCCCGGGCCGAGGATCTGCATCGCGTTCTCGCCCGGCACGACGTATCCCACGAAGACGCCGAGCGCGGCGAAGGTCAGGGTGCACAGGAGAGTCACGAACGGCGTGATGATCCAGACGTGGAGGGGCATCTCGGCCTTGCCCTGGATGATCCCGACGACGTTGACCGCGGTGATCGCGAGGGCGCCCATGACCAGGGCCACGAGGGCCTTGATCAGGATGTAGGCCACCGGGTTCAGCGGCGTCAGCCGCAGCTGGCGCGACCATCCGAGTGATCGCTCGAGGGCGACCATGGACCCACCCGCCGCCGAGGTGAGGGCGGCGCCGTACAGGGCCATCGAGACCAGGATGTACGCCGCGACGTTGCCGGAGCCCGCCTTGTCGTCCCAACCCTGCTGCCCGCCGAAGACCAGCAGCAGCGCGGCCGGGAGGATCAGCGTGAAGATGATCGTGCGCCGGTTGCGCAGGATCCGCTTGAGCTCGATGCCGAGCACGGTGAGGTTGAAGCCGCCCATGGGCGGCACCCGACGCAGGGCCGGGTCGATCGTCTGCACGGTCATGCCGAGACTTCCTGACTGCTGGTGGTGGTCGTGGTCGTGTCGTCCTGGTCGCCGGTCAGGCTGAGGAACGCGTCCTCGAGCCCGCGGGCGGTGATCTCGAGGTCGTGCGCCGTGGTCTCGTTGAGGAGGTAGCGGGCGACCGCGTCGGTGTCCTTGGCGTGCACGTAGACCGCCTCACCGCGGATGTCGACGCTCTCGACGCCGGGCAGGGCGGTCAGGACCGCCGCCCGCGCACCGGGGAGGGTGGCCCGCACCGTCCGTCCGGCCGCGAGAGCCTTGATCTGGCTGCCGGTGCCGTCCGCGACGATCCGGCCGTGGCTGATCAGGATGATCCGGTCGGCGTACTGGTCGGCCTCCTCGAGGTAGTGCGTGGCGAAGAGGACGGTGCGGCCCTTCTCCGCGTCGGCGCGGATGGCGGACCAGAAGGCGCGACGTCCCTCGACGTCCATGCCGGTGGTGGGCTCGTCGAGGAGCAGCAGCGCCGGGTCGGAGAGCAGAGCCATGGCGAACCGCAGCCGCTGCTGCTCGCCGCCCGAGCACTTGCCGACCTTCCGGTCGGCGATGCCCTCGATGCCGGCGGTGCGCAGCACCTCGTCGACGGGCGCGGTGTCGGCGAAGAGGCTGGCCGTGTACGCGACCGTCTCACGCACGGACATGTCCTTGAGGAGGCCACCGGTCTGCATGACGGCGGAGACGAGGCCCCGGGCGATCGCCTGGCGGGGATGGAGGCCGAGCACCTCGACGCTGCCGGTCGTCGGCTGCGAGAGGCCGAGCACCATGTCGATGGTCGTCGTCTTGCCGGCGCCGTTGGGACCGAGGAAGGCGACGATCTCGCCCTGCTCGAGTGTGAGGTCGATCCCCCGGACGGCGTGGACGTCCTTGAAGTCCTTGGTCACGCCGGAGAGCTGGACAGCGGGTGCGGGGCCGGCACTCACGTCCGTCGCCCCCGAGAAGCTGGTCTGTGTCATGGCACCCAGCCTGGCCGATGGCCGGGCCGGGACCCTCACACAGCCATCACGTGTTGGCCATGACACATGTCATCGGGGACGCACCCGCAGGACCCGGTCCTTCCCGCTGCCGTTGTCCGTGGTCACCAGGACGTCGCCGTTGGGAAGGGTCGTGACGGCGCGGAGCCGGCCGAAATCGGTCAGCACGCCCGGGACCTTGACCCAGCGCAGGTGTCCGGTGCCGTCGAACTTCATGAAGAGCACCCGCGAGGCCTTCAGGGCCGCCACGGCCAACGTGCCCCGGTAGGACCGCCACCCCGACGAGCGAGCCTCGGGCAGCCAGTCGGCACCGCTCGTCGCCAGCGTGGGGAGGCCGGACGACCAGCGGGCCCGGACCTGAGGTCCGGGCAGCGACTGGTCGGTCATCGGGACCGACTCGTTGTAGCCGGGCACCGGGTTCCAGCCGTAGTCGGCGCCGTTGCGCAGCAGGTTCACCTCGTCGTCGCGATCGGGTCCGTGCTCGACCGACCACAGCGTGCCGTCGGCGCGCTGCGTCAGGCCCTGCACGTTGCGATGACCCCGCGTGTGGATGTAGCGCTGCACCCGGTTCTCGGCGTCCGCCCACCGGTTGCCGGGCCACGGCTTGCCCGTGAACCGGTCCAACCGCAGCGTCTTCCCGCCGTACGACGTGAGGTTGCGCGGGTTGGTCCCGACGGCGGCGTCGCCCGTGCCCACCAGGAGCGCGCCGTTCTTCGCGATCAGCAGACGGCAGCCGCCGTGGCGCCCACTGCTCGTCGGGAAGTGCCCGACCAGTGTCTTGATCCTGGTCAGCTCTCGGTGCGCCACCGCGAGTCGCCACGCCGTGACGTGCACGTCGTGACCTCCTCCGGCGAGGAACCCTCCTTGGCAGAGGTACACACGATGGTTGCTCGAGAACTTCGGGTCGACCGCCATGCCCAGCAGGCCGGTCTCCCCGGAGACCCAGACGCGACTGCTCGGGAAGGCGATCGTGTGCCGCTTGCCGTGGGTGACCAGCGAGACGCGCGCACGGTCACGCTCGGTGACGAGGAGGCGGCCCTTCCCGATCGACTTCACGTCCCAGGGGTGGTCGAGGCCGCCGACGACGGTCGTGACTCGCAGAGCGGGGAAGCCCTTGGCCGGTGCCGCTGGACCGGGTGCGGCAGCCCTCGGCTGCGCGTCGTCGTCGCAGGCGG
>DATBDF010000221.1:0-2743 GCA_036270075.1 Nocardioides sp. | reverse complement strand
CGGCGTTCGCGGTCGCGTTGTTCTTCCAGTTCCGGCTGAACCGGTACGTGCCGGGTGTGTACTGGTTGACCGTCGTCCTGGTCAGCGTGTTCGGGACCCTGGTGACCGACAACCTGACCGACGGCCACAACGTGCCGCTGTGGTTCTCCACGTTGTTGTTCTCGGTGTTGCTGGCGGTGGTGTTCAGCGTCTGGTACGCCCGGGAGCGCACGTTGTCGATCCACACCATCGTCACCACCCCGCGTGAGGCGTGGTACTGGACGGCGGTGCTGGTCACGTTCGCGCTGGGTACCGCGGTGGGTGACTGGACCATCGAGCTCACCGGGTGGGGTCCGGGTCAGTCGGTGCTGCTGCCGTTGGCGTTGATCCTGGGCATCCTCGCGACCTGGAAGCTGGGTTGGACCGGGCCGGTGCTGTCGTTCTGGGTCGCCTACATCCTGACCCGGCCGCTGGGTGCGAACATCGGCGACTTCCTGGCCTCGCCGAAGTCGGACGGTGGTCTCGGCCTGGGCACCCTCGGCACCAGCGTGCTGTTCCTGGGCGCCATCCTCGCGACCGTCGTGTTCTTGACCGTCACCGGCCGAGACCGCACCGAGACCGTCCGTCAGCGCGAGGAGGGCGAACGCCTCGGAACGGCACGACCGGGGAGCCGGGCGTGAGCAGCTCAGAGGGTCGGGGTGCGCCGGTGGTGCATCGTGTGCTGGTCGTGACCGACACGGCCGAACCCAGCCCGTCGCTCACCGAGGCGGTTCGGCACCGGGCCGAGACCCACGACGCGCAGTTCCGCCTGGTGGTGCTCAACCCGGCGCGTGCCGAGCTCCACCTGCTCCACCCGGAACGGCACGACAAGACCCTCGAGGCCGAGGCGGTGCTGCTGACGGCCGTCCCGAGGCTGGAGACCGTGGCCGGCGCGCAGGTGATCGCCTCCGTGTCGGTGCGCCACGACCCGATGGACGCGATCGAGGAGACCCTGTTCAACGAGCCGATCGACGAGATCCTCATCGACGTACCCATGCATCGACTCTCGTCGTTCCTCCACCAGGACCTCGAGCACCGGCTGGCTCACCTCCACGTCCCGGTGACGACCATCCGGCACGAAGGGTCACACTCCTCGCCGTCGACGTGACGCGATGGCTCGTCGCCGGAGGATTGCGGGCGCCGCACTCACCGCGCCAGTCGCCCCGGTGTGGGTCGCTCTCCTCGCGGCCGTCGTAGCGGCTGTTCTGCGAGCGCCGTTCCTGCACGACTACCCCTACACCGACGAGGGCGGTCTTCTCGTCGTCGCCGGGCAATGGCACCTGGGCGGGCACTACCTCTATGGAAGCCTGTTCGTCGACCGCCGCCCCCGCTCCTCCTGCTCTACTTCCGGATGGCCTCGGGCCTCGGTGGGATTCTCGCCGTCCGGCTGCTCGGGCTTGCGCTGGTGGTGGGTGCTGTCCTGTGCGCTGCCCGCGCCGGCCGCCTCCTCGGCGGGGCGCGGGGGTCGGTGCTGGCCGCGGCGACCTGCGCGGCCCTGGTGAGTGACCCGCTCCTGGGAACCCGTGAGGTCGATGCCGAAACGGTGGGCCTGCCGATCGTGATGCTGGCCAGTGTCCTGGCTCTCGAAGCGGTCCGGCGACCACGAGGCCGTCAACGGGCCGGCCTCCTCGTCGCTTCGGGGGCGGCCGGCGCCGCCGCGTTGCTCGTCAAGCAGAACCTGGCCGACGGGCTCGTGTTCGCCGTTGCGATGACGGCGCTGGCCGCACTGACCGGCAAGGCCCCTCGTCGGGAGCCTCTTGCCGACGTCGCGTGGGTGGTGTTCGGCGCGGTTCTCCCGTGCGCCGCCGTCAGCGTGTGGGCCGCGGCCACGTCCGGGGCGCCGGCCCTGTGGTACAGCCTCTACGGTTTCCGGATCGCCGCCAGTGCCTCCTTGTTCACCGGTTCCTCGGTGGCGCAGGCGACGCGTATCCACGGTCTGGCCATGGCGGCCCTGCTCAGCGGACTGGCGTCACTTATCGCCGCCGCCGCGTGGGTCGCCGTGTCGCGCGGCCGGCACGACGCGACCTCGGTTGCTCTGCTGGCCATGCTCGCGACCGAGATCCTCGGGGTCGCCGGCGGCGGTTACTACTGGACCCACTACCTGATCGGGCTCATCCCGGCCACCTGCCTGCTCGTGGGCCGAGCATGCGCTCACGCTGTGCGGGCCCGGCTGCTGATCGGGCTCGTCGTCTCCTCCCTCCTGCTGAGCGTGGCCCAGGTGGCGGTCGCGGCGACGAGGACGGCGACACCCGCTGGGGGCGAAGTCGGCACCCTGACCGCGTGGCTGACCCGCTCCGAGAGGCCCCGGGACAGTGCCGTCGTCCTGTACGGCGAGGCCGCGCTCTTCGACACGACCCGTCTTCGCCCGGCCTACCCGTTCCTGTGGACCCTGCCCCAGCGGGTCCTCGACCCGCACCTGAACCGGCTGGTCCGGACCCTCGACCGCTCGGATCGTCCGACGTACGTCGTCGTGCGCTCGTCCCTCGACCCGTGGGCACAGGATCCGCACGGCCGGGTGCGACGGGCCCTGGAACGCCACTACACACTGGCAGCTCACGTGTGCACCGACTCGGTCTACCTCCGGCGGGGCACGACGCGCGCGACGCCTCCTGGGACACCCTGTCCCACGGCGGCGGCGAGCTGACCCGATGGCCCGGTACCGGGCGGCACGAGCCGGTCAGGTTCGGTGCAGCCAACCAGACCTACCGTCGGCACATGCGATACG
>DATBDF010000220.1:0-3121 GCA_036270075.1 Nocardioides sp. | reverse complement strand
CACCCCACGGGCGGCCCTCGACGACCATCGGGCTCGTGATGACCGAGCGCGCGCCGCGCTCGCGCATCCATCCGGCCAGGCCCGTCCGGGCGGTCGCGAGGTCGTACGCCGGACGCGGCGGGCTCCCATCCGGGACAGCCGACGGAAGAAGGTCGTCGTCGAGCGGCCAGCGTGACCCGAGGTCGGGTCCCTGGACGCCCCGGCCGGAGGCCGCCAGCACCGCCGCGGTCCCATCAGACTCGTATCGCAGGAGTGCGGCCAGCTCGAGGCCGAGCAGTGCCCCGACCTCCCGCGTGATCGCTGCGAACACCCGGTCCGGCGACGGTTCTGTGGCGACCAGGGTCGCGACGCGCCGCAGCGCCGCCTGCTCATCCGCCAGGAGACGGGCCTCCGCTTCGGATGCCAGCGCCCGCCGCCGAGCGGTGGCCGCGAGCTGTCCGAGAAGAGCACCGGCGATCAGGTAGGCGCCCAGCGCCACCGAGTTCTCGGCGTTCGGCCACCTGGCGGCGTGGACGGGAGGGATGCAGTACCAGTCGAGCGCGACCACGCCCGCGACGCCCACGGCCAGGCCGTAGCCGATCCCCAGTCGATGAGCCAACGCCCACACGACCACCGCGTCGAGCACGATGATCAGGACAGCGAGCCAGAAGCGGTTGGTCGGGTCCAGCTCGCTGACGAGCAGGGTGCAGACCGCGAACCACCCCGCGCCGAAGAGGAGCGCAAGCCCTGCCTCGACCACCGCCGGCGTACGCGGGAGTGACACGCTCGGAGGCTAGCGCGAACCGTGCCGGGTGGGTCGCGCTCGCTCCGTCACTCCTGGTCGCTGATCGTGGCCAGGGCCTCGTAGAGACCGGCGATGTCACGGCCGGCGTACCCGAGCTGCTCCGCTTCGGCGAGCACTGAACCGGCTGTCGCAGCCGTGGGAAGGACGATGCCATTCCGGTGTCCCGCCTCCAACGCCAGCCGGAGGTCCTTGTGCATGAGCGTCATGGGGAACCACGCGGTCTCGGGCAGGTCCAGGAAGAGCGGAGCCCGTGCCTGGAGCATCGGCGAGCCGACCGCACTCCCGGCCATGACCTGAGCTGCGAGCCGCGGGTCGAGGCCCCCTCGTTCAGCCAGGAGCAGCCCTTCGCTGAAGGCGAGGGCCTGGACGGCCAGGCTGACGTTGATGGCGAGCTTGAGCAGCACGCCGGAACCGTTCTCGCCGACCCGGGTGACCGACTCCCCGAGGTGCCGGAGCAGTCCCTCGACCTTCTCGAAGGTCTGTTCGTCACCGCCGACCATGATCGTCAGCGCGCCCTGCTCCACTTGGGGAACGCTCCCGGAGACGGGAGCGTCGAGCATCCGCGCGCCCGTCTGAGCCGCCTGCTCGGCCACCTTCACGCTGGCTTGTGGGCTGACGCTGCTCATGTCCACGTGGACCCGGCCCTCGGTGAGCCCGGCCAGGATCCCGTCCGGACCGGACGTGATCTCGGCGAGCGCTCGATCGTCGGTGACCATGCTGATGACGACGTCGACGGCGGCCGCGACCTCGCGCGGGCTCGCGTGCCATCGGAGACCGTGTGCGCGCAACGTCTCTGCCCGCGCGGCCGTTCGGTTGGTGCCGTGCACGTCGAAGCCGGACTCGAGCAGGCGGCGCGCCAGCGGCCCGCCCATGGTGCCGAGTCCGACGACGCCGACGGACTTCACCGACGGCGCACCGTTGTTCGAGCCTTGCGTGTACATGGTTTCCTCTCGTCTTCCGCTCGATCAGCGACGCCAATCGAGCATCACGGGCCGGTAGTCGACCCGGAGGGTCGCGGTCCTACCGGCGAGCCTGGTGTCGGCCCCGGCCTGGTCCTGGAGGACATTGGCGCCTCGCGCCCGCACCTGCGCGACGTGCCCGGGGTTCCAGTAGATCTTCCGGAGCCCGCCCCGATGCCGAACCACGAGGACGTACGTGCCCTGGGAATTGGGCTGGATGGCGTGCCGACCGGAAGGAAGCACGATGCGCCCCTGCAGCCAGTGCTCGACCGTGCTCAGGGCCCGTCCGGCCGGCGAGATCCGGTTGGCGTCGTTCGGGTCGCTCAGGAGGGTGTTCGCCAAGGCGCCGACGCCGGGGACCTCTCCCCAGTCATAGCGATACCAGAAGACTCGTCCCAGGCCGTTCGCCGCTGCCAGGAGATAGGTGCGCAGGACGTTGGCCACCTGGCGGCGGTCCGAGAGCGGGTCCACCCCGACCGGACCCGCCGACCCTGAGCCCACGCCGTAGTTGATCTCGCTCGCCCAGATGGGCCGACCCCGAGGAACGCCCACCCGTGCGAACTGCCGGCGTACCTGGCGCAGCAGGGCCATGGCGTCCTCCGGCGCGCCCAGCCGTCCGTCGTAGGAGGCCTTGGGATACAGGCTGAGGGCGTTGACGTCGTAGAAGCTCCACACCGGCCGCCCTGACAGGCGCTGCGACTCGAAGGCCGCCAACCAGCGACGCTCACCCTGGAGCCTGACCGCGAACGAAGGTGCGACGACCTTGGCCCGGGGGTCGACATCGTCGCGCACCCGGTCCACGAGACGCGTCAGCTCGGCCAGACGATGCGGGGTGCCGGTCCAGAAGGTGGAGACGTTCCCCTCGTTCCACACCTGGTACGCCGAGATGCCACGCCGCCCGCGGAAGTCGCGGTAGCGCGCCATCACGGCGTGGACGTAGTTCCGGAAGGCGCGGAGGTGGGAGGGTGGTCGGCTGGCCCGTGCGGCGTAGAACGAGGGCGTCATGCCGAGCACGAGGGTCACCGGCACGCGGTGGTCCTGGGCGCCGGCGACCAGGGAGTCCAGGTGTGTCCAGTCGTAGTGTCCGGGCGCGGTCTCGACGTCCTTCCAGGTCGCGCCCGCGTCCCAGATCCTCAGCGCCCCGAAGGGCACGTGATCGTAGGCCCGTTGCGACGCGTCGTGGAGGCCGAAGAACGATCGAGAGACGCGGATCGCGTCGTGGCTCGACCGCGCTGCCGCGACCGCGGGTGACATACCGACCACGAGGGACGCGAGCACCGCGACGACGACGGCCCAGAGGAGCGGACGTGTGCCGAGGACTGGACGAGCGGAGTCGAGACCGCGGTGGAGGGACATCGTGCGCGCCCGTCAGCAATCG
>DATBDF010000219.1:0-7279 GCA_036270075.1 Nocardioides sp. | reverse complement strand
GGTCGGTGGGTGGATGGACCTGCGCGAGGGCATGGAGACGATGTCGCTGGACGGCCGCAGCGGCGGGGTCAAGATGGCACGCCTTGACGAGCACGAGCAGTCGCACGTCATGTACGCCGCCGTGCTGCCCAACCTGCTGATCTCGCTGCACCCCGACTACGTGATGACGCACCTGCTCGTGCCGATCTCACCGGGGCAGACGCGGATCACCTGCTCGTGGGCCTTCCCGCCTCACGTCGTCGCGCAGGAGGGGTTCAGCCCTGCCTACGCCGTGGACTTCTGGGACCTCACCAACCGCCAGGACTGGAACGCCTGCGAGGGAGTCCAGCGCGGCCTGGCCACCCCCCACTACGACGCCGGCCCGCTGGCCCCCGACGAGTCCGGCGTCTACCACTTCACCTCCACCATCGCGAAGGCCTACCAAGGCCGCCCGTGACAGGGGCAACGCCGACCTGGCGATCGGGACACGCGAAAGAACGCCGACCTGGCGATCGGGACACGCGAAAGAACGCCGACCTGGCGATTTCGACACGCGTGGGAACGCTGACCCGGCGATCGGGACACGTCGTACGCCGCTGACCTGGCGGTTGTGACACGGCTGAATCGCCGCCTCGGCGCCGCCGATCGTGGCCGAGTCGCCAGGTCAGCGCTTCTGAGCGTGACCTGATCGCCAGGTGAGCTCGCTGCCGGAACCAAGTCGCCAGGTCAGCGCCTTTGACCGTGACCAAGTCGCCAGGTCAGCAATTCCTGCCGTGACCGAATCGCCAGGTCAGCGCCTCCTAGCGTGACCAAGTCGCCAGGTCAGCTGGTCCAGGCGTGCCAGAGGGCGGCGTACTCGCCGTCGTGGGCGACCAGGTCCTGGTGGGAGCCGAGCTCGACGACCTCACCGTCGATGACGACCGCGATCCGGTCGGCGTCGTGGGCGGTGTGGAGACGATGGGCGATCGCGACGACGGTGCGGCCGTCGAGGAGCGCGTTCATCGAGCCCTCGAGGGTGCGGGCCGTGCGAGGGTCGATCAGGGACGTCGCCTCGTCCAGCACCAGCGTGTGCGGGTCGGCGATGATCAGCCGGGCGAGCGCGATCTGCTGCGCCTGGGCCGGCGTCAGCGACAGGTTGCCGGAGCCGACCAGGGTGTCCAGGCACTTCGGCAGCCGCTCGACCCAGTCACGTGATCCCACGGCCGACAGCGCGGCCCAGACCGCCTCGTCGTCGGAGTCCTCGCGTGCGAGCACGATGTTGTCGCGCACGGTCCCGACGAACACGTGGTGCTCCTGGGTCACCAGCGCGACCTCGGTGCGGAGCACCTCCAGCGGTAGCTCGATCAACTCGACGCCGCCGACGGTGACCGAGCCCGTGCGCGGACCGTTGATGCCGGACAGGAGCCGACCGAGCGTCGACTTGCCCGAGCCGGACGGTCCGACGATCGCGAGGCGCTCACCCACCTGGAGGTCGAGCGAGACCCCGTGGAGTACGTCGTGCCCCTCGCGGTAGGCGAACCGCAGGTCCTCACCCACCAGGTGCGGTCCGTCGGGTCGCGCCTCGCCCGCGACGCGGTCCTCCGGGACCTGGGCGATGCCCAGCAGCCGACTCGTCGACGCGACCCCGACCTGCAGCCGGTCCATCTCGCTCACCAGTCGGTCGAGCGGACCGCTCAGCGCCTCGACGTACAACAGGGCGGTCGTGATCTGACCCAGCGAGACCAAGCCCTGCCAGTAGCCCCACGCGCCGACCAGCAGCGTGACGACCCGCGGGCCGTTGAAGCAGATGTCGATCACGCAGAAGAGCAGGTTGCGCAGCGTCATCGTGTACCGCTCGGCCTGCGCCGACACCGCGATGTCGTCGTCGCCGGCCTCGACCCGGATGTCCCGCAGCCCGAGCGCCTCCACCGTGCGGGCGCCCTCGACGGTCTCGGTGAGCGTGGTGTTGATGCGTGAGTACGTCGACCCCTCGGTGATGTAGCCCTTCGGCGCGCGCTGGAGGTAGCGACGTACCTGGAAGCCCGACGCCCCGATCAGCAGCAGGCACGGCACCGCCAGCACCACGCTGTTGAGCAGCATCGCGACGACCGAGAGCCCGACGGTCAGTCCCGAGATGATCGCCTGCGGCAGGCCGAACTGCACCGACCGGCTCATCGTGCCGACGTCGCGGGTCACCCTGGTCACCAGATCGCCGGTCGAGGCGCCCTCCACCCGGCCGAGCGGCAGCCGGAGCACCGTCGAGACGACGTACTCGCGGGCCGACGAGAGCAGGTCCTGGCCGAAGATGGTCGAGATCCGCTGAGCCAGGAAGGTGAAGAGTGCCTGGGTGCAGACCACGCCGATGATCACCACGGCCAGCCGGTCGAGCTGGCCGACGTCGGTGGTGTTCCCCGCGTGCACCTCGTTGACGAGGTTCCCCAGCAGGACCGGCACCACGAGCGCAGCGCCTGCGGCGACGCCGTTGAGCGCGATCAGCCAGAAGCACTCGCCCTTCCGGTTGCTCAGCAGGCTTCGGAAGAAGGCGATCACGGCCTTGTTGTCCGCCACCGGCCACCCGCGCTCGGGGCTCCGGGAGGCGGCGTACGTCGCCCGTGCGCGCTGCTCGCGCAGCAGGTGCCGGCGGTGCAGTGCCCGCACCCGTTCGCGTCGGCCGACCTCGTGCGGCGGAGGGATCAGCTCGGGCGGGACCGCCGGCTCGTGCCAGTCGCGCTCGTGCCAGGTGTCGACCGAGCTGGCCAGAGGATCAGACACCACTGTGCTCATGACTCGACACCTCCTCCACGGGCGCGTCCATCGACCGCGCGACGACGCGTCGGTACGCCGGGCTGTCGCGCAGCAGGTCGTCGTGGGTGCCGTCGACCGTCGCCTTGCCGTCCTCGAACAGCACGACCCGGTCGGCGTGGTGCAGCCACAGCGGAGACACCGTCGAGACCACGGTCGTGCGGCCGCGGCGTACCGCCGCCACCCGCTCGGCGATCCGCGCCTCGGTGTGGGCGTCGACCGCGGACGTCGGCTCGACCAGCAAGAGGATCGGGGCGCCCACGGCGAGCGCGCGAGCCAGCACGACTCGCTGGCGCTGGCCACCGGACAGCCCTCGTCCGCGCTCGTCGAGCACGCCCTGCCAGCCCCCCGGCAGCGCGTCGTACACGTCCTCGGCGTTCGCCACCCGCAAGGCGTGCTCGGCCTGCTCCCGGGTGAGTCGGCCGTGCGGGTCGATCGCGTCCTGGAGCGTGCCGGCGAAGAGCTGGCTCCCGGTGTCGCTGACCAGGATCTGCTCGCGTACGTCGTCCAGCGCCGCCGAGCCGAGGTCGACGCCGCCGAGCCGGACGCCCCACTCGCGGCTGGCCAGCTCCTCGTCCATCTCGGCGAGGCGAGCCCGCTCGGCGAGCCGTTGCGCACGAGCCCGCCGAGCCGCGCGGCCCTTCAGGGTCTCGTCGAGCTCGTGGCTCACCGGCTCGGTGTCGGCCGGCAGGTAGCGTCCGAGTCGATCGGCCAGCGCCGCCGTGTCCTCCGGCACCGCCGAGACGACGATGGTCAGCTCACCGTCGTGGGCGGTGAAGCCGCTGAGCTCGTCGTACAGGTCGGCGTGCTCGGGCAGCAACACACTCGTCGCCAGGTCCGGCCACGGCGGCTGCTGCTCGAAGATCGCGATCGCCTTGCGAGCCGACACCATGGCCCGGGTCAGCTTCTGCGCGAGCTCGAAGAAGGTCTGGATCGGGTAGATCATGAACAGCGCGTAGCCGAGGAAGCTGATCAGCTGCCCGATCGACAGGTCGCCGTTGATGACCTCGTGCGTCCCGAGCCACACCAGCAGCACGATGAAGACCCCGGAGAAGAGCACCCCGACCGCCTCGATCGCGGCCTGCCAGATCCCGGCGGAGACACCGGCCTCTCGCGCGAGCTGCGACTGGGCGCCGTAGTTGCGGCCGAAGGTGCGCTCGCCGCCGACTCCGCGGAGGATCCGCAGACCGGCCACGATGTCGGTCGCCATGGAGGTCAGGTCGGAGTTCCTGCCCCGCTCGACCTGCTGCCGCCGGTGCAGCGGCTTCAGCAGCGGCATGGCCGCGCTGACGAGCACGGGTGCCGCGAGCAGGATGAGGATGCCGAGCTCGGGCGAGATGCTGAGCACGATGAAGGCGACGACGAGGTAGGCCACCACCTGCGAGGCCGCCCGCGCGAGGATCTCGGTGAGCGCGCCGAACTCGTCGGAGTCGCTCGAGGCGACGCTGAGCACCTCGCCCGTCGGCGTACGGCGGGGCAGGACGTGCCCCATCTGGACGACCTTGCGGGTGACCATCTTCATGGTCCCGTAGAGCCCGATCAGCCAGCTGCGGACGATCAACGTGTGCCCGGCGATGCCGAAGAGCGCGCCGATCAGGGTGACCAGCAGCAGCAGCCCCGCCCACTCGAGGGTGCCGCTCATGGAGTGCGGGACGATCCCGTTGTCGACCGCCTTGCCGAACAGCAGCGGACCGACCGTCAGCGGCAGCTGCCACAGCACGGCGAACAGCGTCGACAGCGCGATCACCGGCCACTGGAACCTCATGAACCAGCGCAGGAACGCGCCCGGACTACTCGTGTCCGGCGCGGGACCGGGCTTCCGACCGGCCGCGCTGTAGAAGGTGGTGATCTCCGGTGGGAAGTCGCGCATGGCCCCCCGAGCGTACGGTCGCGCCGCGTGCTTCGGCGAACCGTTTTGCCGGTGTCGCAGGCGCCTCCTGACGGTTCTGCGGCACCTTCCCGGACGTCCTAGTCTGGCGCCATGCCGTTCTACCGCAGTGTCGGATCTGTGCCTCCCAAGCGCCACACCCAGCACCGCGATCCGGAGGGCCGGCTCTACCGCGAGGAGCTGATGGGCGAGGAGGGCTTCTCCTCGGACTCCTCACTGCTGTACCACGTGGGCGTCCCCTCGGGCATCGTCGACTCCCAGGTCTGGGAGCTGCCCGACCAGTCGCGAACCCCCAACCACCCGCTCAAGCCCCGTCACCTCAAGCTGCACTCCCTCTTCCCGGCACCAGGGGAGGGCCCGGGCGCATGTCCGGTCGAGGGTCGCCGGATGGTGCTCGGAAACAACGACGTCCGCATCCACTACGTCGTCACCGGGACGGACCCGTCGCCGCTCTACCGCAACGCCATCGGCGACGAGTGCGTGTACGTCGAGTCCGGGAGCGGTGTCGTCGAGACCGTGTTCGGTGTCATCCCGTACCGCACGGAGGACTACGTCCTGATCCCGCGAGCCACGACCCATCGATGGGTGCCGAGTGAGCCGAGCCGGCTCTACCCGATCGAGGCGAACTCCCACATCGCGCCGCCGAAGCGCTACCTCTCGCGATTCGGGCAGCTGCTCGAGCACGCGCCGTACTGCGAGAGGGATCTCCACGGTCCGGGCGGGACGTTCCTGGTGGAGGGCACGGACGTCGAAGTGCTGGTCAAGCACCGCGTGGGGGGCCAGGTCGTGGGCTCTCGGATGACCTATGACACGCACCCGTTCGACGTGGTCGGATGGGACGGCTGCCTGTACCCCTACACGTTCAACCTCGAGGACTACATGCCGATCACCGGCAAGATCCACCAGCCGCCGCCGGTCCACCAGGTCTTCGAGGGCTGGAACTTCGTGATCTGCAACTTCCTGCCTCGCAAGGTCGACTACCACCCGCTGTCCATCCCGGTGCCCTACTACCACTCGAACGTCGACAGCGACGAGATCATGTTCTACGTCGGGGGCGACTACGAGGCGCGCAAGGGCTCGGGGATCGGCCTCGGCTCGATCTCGGTCCACCCCGGCGGCTACGCGCACGGACCCCAGCCGAGTGCGATCGAGGCGTCGCTCGGCGCCGAGAAGTTCGAGGAGACGGCGGTCATGATCGACACCTTCCAGCCGCTCGAGCTCGGCGAGGCAGGCGTAGCGTCGGAGGATCCGGCGTACGCCTGGTCGTGGGCCGGACGACATACCGGCGAGGCGGCCACGGGCGAGGACGGCGGCCCCGCGGTCTACTCCAACTCCTGAGGCCCCAACCCCCCGAAGACCACGAGATGACCGAGATACTCGAACCCCGCGAGGTGCCGCTCGGCGGCCTGCGCGCGATGACGGTACGGCGGACGCTGCCGCAGCGGCAGCGATCGCTCGTTGGCGCCTGGTGCTTCCTCGACCACTACGGCCCCGACCGTGTCGACGACACCGGCGGGATGATGGTCGCCCCGCACCCGCACATCGGGCTGCAGACCGTGAGCTGGCTGTTCGGCGGCGTCATCGAGCACCGCGACAGCGCAGGGAACCACGCGATGGTGAAGCCGGGCGAGCTCAACCTGATGACGGCAGGCCGGGGCATCTCCCACTCCGAGGTGTCCACCCCGGAGACGACCGAGCTGCACGGGGTCCAGCTCTGGGTGGCCCTGCCAGCGGCGCACCGCGACGCCGACCCGGGCTTCACCCACTACGCCCCGCCGGTCGTCCACGGCGAGGGCTGGGACGCCCAGGTCTTCCTCGGCTCGATGTTCGGCAGCGAGTCGCCGGTCGAGACCTACACACCGCTGGTCGGCGCCGAGGTGATCGTCGACGGCGGCAGCAGACTCGCCCCGGACATCCGCAGCGACTTCGAGTACGGCGTGCTCGTCGACTTCGGGCTGGCCCGGGTCAACGGCGAGGAGGTCAAGCAGAACCAGCTGGCGTACGTCGCACCCGGCGAGCCTCTCGAGATCGAGGCCGCCGACCTGTCGCACCTGCTGCTCATCGGCGGCCGCCCGCTGGGTGAGGAGATCGTGATGTGGTGGAACTTCGTGGGTGGGGACCACGACCAGATCGTGCAGGCGCGCACGGAGTGGATGGCGCAGCTCACCGACGGCGACGGCACCTTCCAGGACAGCTCGGCCATCCACGACGGCCGGTTCGGCGTCATCGCCGACGACCACCTGCCCCCGATCCCCGCCCCGGTGCTGCCGAACGCCAAGCTCAAGCCCCGCCGCTGACCCCGGGTCTCGACACGGGCTCGCCCAGGGGCTCGCCCGGCTCGACCACCGAGGTGCGAGGTTCGGTGGTCGAGCCCGCGGACTCGCGTTCGGTGGACGAGCCCGCGGACTCGCGTTCGGTGGTCGAGCACGCGAGCGCAGCGAGCGGTGTCGAGACCCAGGACCTGTATGTCGGTCGCCCGGCTCGACCTCCGAGTTGCGGTGGTCGAGCCCGCGGACTCGCGTTCGGTGGTCGAGCCCGCAAGCGCAGCGAGCGGTGTCGAGACCCGGGGTCTGAACGTCGGTCGCCGGGCTCGACCACCGACGTGCGTCGGTCGAGCCCGCTCACCTTGGG
>DATBDF010000218.1:0-12193 GCA_036270075.1 Nocardioides sp. | reverse complement strand
CGGGTGAGACGAGGTCCTATCTCTTGCTAAGCCGTGGTTGTGATGCCTGTCGGGCGTTGGCCAAGACCGTGGACCGGTACTACGCGCAGGGTGGTTACATCCGTTGGGGCGGATGGACGATCAAGTCCATCCACCACTACTCAACAAACGGTCAGCACACTTCGTTCGCAGTTCGCTCCGTCTCCGCCCCGACCACTTACAAGACGTCCTCAGACGCTCCGGTACAACATCTGAAAGGTGGGCCCATCGCCTACGTTCTGACGATCGCAGGAAAGCCCGGACAGTTTCGCACTGCCGCGAAAGCGCAGTTGGACGAATGAGGCGAGCGCTGGGCGTTGTCATATTTGCGTCGCTGATGCTCGTGGTTATGCCCGGACTTCCGGCCAGCGCCGGTTCACCTTCCGCTTGCGATCAGCACGTCGAGATTGGTCAGGTGGGTTCACGATGCGTCACGTCCGGGTCTGAGACCAACGCCTACATAGCCGGGCACTCGGACCACACGTACTCCATCCGGCCGGCCTGCGAGGTCGGCGGCCTCGCGCTCTGCTCGGACGCAGCAACGTGCAACATCGAGGGCCACCCGGGCTACCTCTACAACGTGTACGAGGACAACGCGCCCGACCCCCTCGACTGGCAGGCCTGCCTCACCAAGCAGGAAGCCCGACGTCTCGGCGGGCTGACTCCCGGCATGGTCGAGCGCGCCTTCCAGCGCCTCAGCTGGCCGGCGTCACCGTTGATCGTGCAGCCGCCCAAGGGCAGGACCCTGGTCAACTTCGACACGAACTTCTACACGACCAACACCCACCCGACGACCCAGACCGTGACCCTCATCGGCCAGCAGGTGACGATCGAGGCGACGCCGGTGCAGTACGCCTGGCACTTCGGCGGCGACGGCCA
Organism: Nocardioides sp.; assembly: GCA_036270075.1. Classification (GTDB taxonomy): domain Bacteria; phylum Actinomycetota; class Actinomycetes; order Propionibacteriales; family Nocardioidaceae; genus Nocardioides. The sequence continues at coordinate 11,296 of DATBDF010000218.1, read as the reverse complement.
GCTCTCCACCACCGATCCCGGAGCGCCCTACCCGGACCTGCGCGTGACCCATCGCTACACCCGCGTCGGCAGCGTCCAGCCCAGCGTGGACACGACGTACTCCGGCCGGTATCGCGTCGGCAACGGGAACTGGCAGACGATCCCCGACACGCTCACGGTCCCCGGTTCACCCGTCGACCTCCAGGTCCTCAGCGCCACCCCACACCTCGTCGGCTACTGAGACCAGCTCGGCAACCTCCACCCCCACCCTCACGTCCGCCTGGTGAAGCGCACCCGTCCATCGGCCATGCGACTCGTGCGCCAGGCGGTGTCATGGGCCCGGTGATGGTGGAACGGGCACAGCAACAGCCCGTCCTTCAGATCAGTTCGCCCGCCGCCCGACCACGGAGCGCTCGCATGATGGGCCTCGCACCACGCGGCCGGGATGTCGCAACCCTCGGCACGACAGGTGCGATCCCGGATCGCCATCGCCTTGCGCTGCGCCGGCGAGAAGAGACGGCGCGAGCGCCCGAGGTCCAGGACCTCACCGTCTCCATCGAGTACGGCGGGAAGGATGCCGGCGCCGCAGGCGAGACGACGAGCCTCTGCCGCCGAGATGCGGCCCCCGGTCGAAAGCCCCGCTGCGCCGACGCCGCTCAGCAGCGTGTCGACGTCGAGCGTGACCACGACCGAGGTCGTCGTCCCACCCTGGCCCGGCAACGAGTCGGCGGGCACGTGCTCGAGCAGCGCACAGAAGGCAGCGCCCCGTCGCGCCGGCAAGGACAGCTCGCCGACGTCGTCGACCGCGGCATCAGCACGGTGCCGACGCCGCGGCGCCGTGAACGAGTCAAGGTAGACCCGCAGCCGGTCGGCCACGTGGTCGGGCACGAGTGCCCAGACGTCCGTCACGCCGTCCCCGCGGGGCCGGAACGTCACCCGCGTCTCGGCGCGCGCTCGCCTCTCCTCGGCAGAGAGGAGCGCACCTTCCTGCACCTCCGCCCGCGCTGGTGCGATCACCTCGAACACCCGCCGCCCCAGGATCCGGAGCTCGCGAGGGCCGAAGTGAGCGGCGTCGCCCAGCAGTTGGCCCTCGGCCCGCGCGACCAGCTCCGGATCGAGATCTCCCGGCAGTACGTCGAGCGCCCGCGCGATGATCGCGGCCTGAGCAGGGTTGATGGTGCCGTTGCGCAAGGCGCGCCGCCCCCGTGGATGACGGGCGAGGGCGTCGGCCAGCGTCTGGTCACACACCCCGGCGGCCGCGCCGGCTCGCGAGTCCAGCGCGAGCCACACTCCAGCCGATCGCGCGCCGGTGTCCTCGGCCACGTCTGACGAGGCCGCGAGCAGGTCCAGCCGCAGCCCCTCCATCCGCGCCAGCTCGCGGTCGAGGGTGCGCAGGAGCTGCTGCTTCTCCCGCGTGGGAACCGTCCGGGGGTCGAGATCCGAAACCTCGTCGAGCGCGGACGAGACCACGGCGAGCGCACCCACCAGCGGATGCGGGTCCTGCACCTGGAGCTCCATCGACGGTCGAGCGGTCATGTGACTACCTCAGCACCGCGCACCGACGTCAGGACGCCCCGGGGCCGGTTGTCCACAGAGGCGGACGAAGAATTTTCAGACCTCGATCCACACGCTCGGACAACCCCGCTCCCGCCCGCCGCGCGTGGGCTGTCGCGTCCGACCGGTGACGACGAAGCCGGCCCGTTCGACCTGAGCCTGCGCGGACCGGCTGCTCGGCGGATCGCCGTACTCGCTGAGCAGCAACCGGCCGCCCGGAGCCACCACCGACTCGAGCTGATGCCGGATCAGCTCCCGGTGGAGCGACGCCGGGACGACATCGAGGAGCACGTGCACCAGGTCGAAGCGCTCACCCGCGGGGTGCACCCAGGACAGCGCGTCGCCGACCCAGAAGTGCGACGCGAGGTCCGGGTGCTCGGTGCGTGCCCGATCGACCAGCTCCGACGCGATGTCGACGCCGTAGGGGTCGACCGTCACCCCGCGTTCCGCGCCCCACGCAACCATCGAGACCGCGAGATGACCGTTGGCGCAGGCCTGGTCGAGGAAGCGAGCCGACGACCACGCGGGGTCGAGGGCGTCGGCGAGGACGCCGCGAGCCTCGCGCCACTCCTCGTCGCTGCCACCGAAACCGGAGGCACCTTGCGGGGTCGACGCGGACAGGTACGCGCCGACGAGGGTCCGGTGTACGTCGGCCGCGCGGCGCTCGTAGGACATGCCCCGCCGGGACTCGTCCGCCGCCGCCACCAAGGACGCCGTCGCGCCGTCGCCCTGGGACGCCAGCACCGTGACCGCCTCGGCGACCGATCCCACCCACCACTCGACGTCGGCACCCTGCATCCGAGTGCCGCGGTACCGCCCACCGGTCACCCAGAACGCGACGTGCCTCCCTTCGTCGCCGGCCGCGTACGGATGCGTCTCCTGCCGCCGGAAGCCCATCGTCTCCATCGGGATGCGCAGCACCGAGCTGTCCCAGACGTCCTCGTCCTCGGCTCGCTCGCCGCTCGGCACCGCCCACCGGTCCTCACGCCGGAACAATGCGACAGACACCTCGTCCTCGACGGCCGGGTCCTCGACGAGGCACACCACCGTCACCCGTCGGATCCGGTGCCAGTCCACCTCGTCCGGATCGTCGACGGCAGAGAACCCCGGCGAGTCGATCACGACAGTCCCTCCAGATGCGCCGGTCGGCGGCCGCCGCGCCGATGCAAGACTCGCCGCATGCTACGCACCCGCCCGCGTCATGCCTGGGCGACCGCAGTCGCGGCCGACGCAGTGGCGATCGTGCTCTTCGCCTGGATCGGTCGCGCCAACCACGACGAGTCGACCACGGCGCGGGGCATCTGGCACACCGCCTGGCCGTTCCTCCTCGGCGCCGCGCTCGGCCTCGCGGCGACGGCGTACGCCCGGGTCTCGCCCACCGCGGTCCGCGCCGGTGTGCGGGTCTGGGTGTGGACGCTGGTGATCGGGATGGTCGTGCGCGCAGCGACCGGCGCCGGCACCGCGGTCGCGTTCGTGATCGTGGCCGCGATCGTCCTCGCCGTGCTCCTGATCGGTTGGCGAGCCGCTCTGACCTGGGGCGGGTTACGCCGCCTCCGACGCTGAGCCCCCCACAATCCACCCTGGCGGGTGGACCCGACCACCTCGACCCCGGCCTACCGTGGACACGTCGACCGTCGAGTCCTCCCGCGGAGGCGCTCTCGGGTCGTGGGAGGCTCACCGGACCTCGACGGTCAGATGCAGTGAGGGCCCGGCCACACGGGGTGACCGGGCCCTCGCCATCACAGGGGTGGAGCGGGTTCAGCCCTCCTGGGACTGCCCCACGGCGCCCTCGACCAGCTCGGACGTGCCGTTGCTGATCTCGATCTTGTGGCCCTCCGCCTCGGCGTAGGCGCCCGCGACACGGACGGTCAGCACGCCGGCCTCGTACGACGCGGAGACGGCCTCGGCGCTCACGCTCGGCGCCAGCCGGAAGGACCGGGTGAAGCTGCCGTAGCGGAACTCGCTGAAGCGGCGACCCTCGTTCTGCTCCTCGCGCTGGTCGCGACGACTGCCACTGATGACCAGGTGACGACCCTTGACCTCGACGGTCACGTCATCGGTCGAGACGCCGGGCAGCTCGAGCCGGATCACGGCGTCGTCGCCGTCCCGGTGGGCCTCCGCGGCCGGGCTGAAGCCGTCCTGCCGACCCGCGCCGGGGTACGACGGGCCGAAGGCCGTGCGGACGAGGTTGTCGAACTCCGCGAAGAAGGGGTCGCGGCGACGGGACAGTGTGTTGCTCATGTGCATGCTCCTGAGGTACGGGCCCGCACCGTCGCGAGGCCGTTCACCTCAGATAACTTGAGTGGATCCGGCTCAATTCCCGAGGGCGCTGCCGTGTTCGCCGCGAGCGAAATCACCCACATGGACATCGCCGGATCCGCCGACCCCAGAAGCCGGAACAAGAACCTCCCCCGGCCGTCCGACGGCCGGGGGAGGTGGCTGGTGCGACCCAGACCGCGGCGTCAGCGGAGCGCTGCCGCCAGGGTGCGGATCGACAGGTTCTGCGGGTAGTTGATGCTGGTGGCGTCGCGCGAGGGCTCCGGCTGGATGGGTGAGTGCAGGCGGACCCAGCGGCGGTAGCCGATCGCCGTCATCGACTGGTAGTGGAAGTTGCGCTCACGCAGACCGCGCTCCACCTCGAGGCTCAGCCCGTCCGCGATCAGCATCCCGTGCACCGCACCCGGGCGCTCCTCGGCCCGCAGCCAGTCGACCGACAGGGCGAGCTGGTCGAGGGCGCCGATCCCGACGGCCGTCATCTTGTTCTCGACGACCAGCCAGTCGTCGGCCGCACCCTTCTCGCAGTCCTGGGTGAAGCGGAGCAAGAGGTCGGCGCGCCGGCCGTCGACGAACATGTGCTGCTGCCCGCGTACGCCGTCCATCTCCTGGTTGGCCAGCCGGACGGCGTAGCCGAGCTTGTGCAGGACGTCGAGCCGCGCGAGGAGCCAGCCCTCGAACGCGTCGCGGTTGGGCAGAGCCCAGACCGGGTACGCGCCGGGTCGGCCTTCGGCGTCGGGACCGAACGTCACGAGCCAGGCGTCCAGGATCTTCAGGAAGCGCTCGGCGTCGGCGTCCTCGATCATGAGCCGGTCCATGCATCGGGCCAGCAGCCCGAAGCGCCCGATCATCGGGTAGCGCGACACCGTCTCGATCGGCAGCATCAGCGTCTCGGCGAGCTCCGCCTCGGTGACGTCGACACTCTCGGGCAGCTGCCATTGCCCATCGCCCAGCCGCAGCAGGAGCCGGTCGAGGACCGGGCACCCGAGCCGGCCGATGACCAGCGGCGGTGCCACCACCGAGATGTCATCGGTCAGGCACTCGTCGACTGTCTCATGCGCAACTGCGGTGAACGTCGAGACCTTCTCGTACGACTCGCCACTGGTCTGCATGACGGCGTTGATGACCTTGTCGGACTCAGCCATGCGCCACACCCCCCCAGATGTCTGGACAAGGGTAGTGACAACGCCGATGAAAACTCCTGACCCACACGGGCCAGGGGATTTTCTTTACTTTGGGGCGGGGGTGCGGAGCTGGCGGGCGCCGCCCCGTGATCCGCGGCGCCCGGGTCCAGCAAGCTCCACGCAGAGTTCTACGGGCCCCGGTCACGGGCGTCAGGCGAACGACGATTTCTTTGCCGTCGGGACGCCTCAGCCCCGGCTTTTCAGCCCCGGTAGGTGCGGCAGGGCTGGGAGCGCAAGGAGCGACACGGCGGCGCCGTACGGGGAGCGCTGAGGCCCGGAATCGTGGTGAGGACGAACGACGACCGATGGCTCCGGTCGGCGGCCACGGTCACCCGTTGACCGTGGTCGAGCGTGCGGAACGCCCACAGCGGTTTCGCCCCACCCGGCGCATCCAGCGTGATCCGGAGCCGCTCGCCCTTCCGGAAGGGCTGGGCGAACGCGGGGATTTCGATGCGCAGGAGCTGGTACCTGCCCGCCGGCATCGGCCGGGCGTCACGCCTCAGGTCGGTGTGCACGGGGCGCAGGATGGTCGAGCTCGTCGCGAGCTTGCGGTGGCTGGCCCGCAGCCACCCGCTCTGCACATAGACCTCGGTGCCGTCGGGGCGTACGTCGCTCACGGTGGCCTCGAGGTCGACGTCCTTCGCCTTCGTCTTGACCCAGACGTCGAGCGAGCCTCCGCCGACCACGACCGAGGTCTTCTTCATCGGCGGGGTGATCCAGCCGAGGCCGGTGCCCTTCGGGATCTGACGCCAGTCGTACCTCGGGTGGGCCGTCCAGATGTCGTTCGGCGTGCCGTGGTAGTCGGTGGCGGGAAGGGCCTTCGGGTCGGCGGAGAACGAGCGCGGCTTGCCTTGTGCCACCGGCCGGTGGGCCAGACCGCCGTCCGGGGTCAGGAAGTAGCGCACCCGGTGACGCGACGGAGGCGGCCACGAGCGGAACGAGTGCTCGAAGCGCGGCAACGGGGCGCCCGACGGCTGGCCCTGGGCCGCGCCTTCCTCGAACAGGACGCGGATGTGCGGACCCGACTGGTACTTCTTCTTCGCCTGGGCGTACGTCATGCCGGTGTAGTCGATGCCCTTGGGCAGCGAGAGCCCGGCGACACCGGTCAGCCCTCTGGCCAGCGTGGGCGCCACGAGGCTCTTGAGCGCGAGAGGCACCCGGCGACCGACGTACAGGTCGAGGAAGTCGGCGTACCGGCCGAACTCACCGAGGCTCAGCGCCTCGGTGTGGGAGCCGTTGGACATGGTCGCGTAGAAGTGCGGCGACCCGGTGAACTGGTCGAGGAACGCCGGGAAGTGACCGCCGGTCTGCTCGTCCTGCCAGGCGCCGGCCAGGTAGACCGGCACGTCGATGCGGTGCACGAACCGGCTCGGGTCGATCCGCTCGTAGTACGCCTTGTTGTAGAAAGGGTTGTCCTCGATCAGCGCGACCGGGTTGGGGTTCTGGTCGCGCACCAGCTGGTTGTCGTCGCACTCCTGGCTGTTCACGTCCTTCTCCCAGCCCTCGCCGAAGGGCTTGGCCTGCTCGGCCCGAGCGGACGCCCACGGCTCGGCGAACCCGGTGTTGAGGATGCCGCCGGGCCAGAGTGTGCCGCGGTAGCTGTCGTCGATGACCGACAACGGAGTGATCGCGGCCAGGTGCGGCGGCTGCGTGCGCGCGACGTACAGCTGCTCGATGCCAGGGTAGGAGATGCCGACCATGCCGACCTTGTGGAACTTCACCCACGGCTGCGCCGCGACGGCCTCGATCGCGTCGTACCCGTCCAGGCTCTGCACCGGCTCGAACGGCAGGAAGGAACCGCCCGAGCAGCCGGTGCCGCGGATGTTGACGCCGACGTAGGCGTAGCCGAGCGAGTTCATGGCCTGGGCGAACGCGTTGGTGTGCGTCGCCGAGTTGGGGCGGCTGGGGTCGTAGCCGCTGTACTCCACGACCGTGGGGTACGGCGCTCCGCCGGTGACGAACGGCGGCTTGGGGAAGATGACGTTGGCCGAGAGCGTGGTGCCGTCGCGGGTCTCGATGAAGTTCAGGCCCTCGTGCAGGGACTGGGCGTCGTAGAACGACTGCGGTGGCGGCGCGGCGTGCATCCCGGTGACCGTCACGGGGTCGCTGGTGAACGACGCGTCGGCGGTCTGTACGACGTACTCGCCCTTGCGGAGCTGGCGCCAGAGCAGGCTGCCCTGGGCGTCGACGGTGCCGGTGTGGACGACTCCGCCGTTCTGCAGCAGTCGCAGCTCCATCCCGGGCGTCGCCTGCAGGACCTCGAGCTGCTGCATGCCCGGACGCAGCGTGAACGTCGGCGGCGGGGTTGCCGAGGCGGTCCCGGTCACGGACTGTGCCGCCAGGCCGAGAGCGAGGACCACGAGAACCGCCAGCAGGGCGCGCCGGAGCGGCGTACGTCGAGGCATGGCGGGATCGTGCCATGACCGTCCTACCGGCGCACGACACGGTCAGCGAAGCCGGCCGGGAACACCGCCGGGAACACCGCCCGAACCAGATCGGTTGTGCCGGACATGGCAGAGAAGAAGGTCCTCGTCCCGGGGCCGGACCACCCGATCACCATCACTCCGGCCACCACGACCGTCACCGTCACGTGGGACGACCGCGTGATCGCGAAGACGGACGACGCGCTCGTGCTCGAGGAGTCGTCGTACCGGCCCGTCTACTACCTCCCGCTCGAGGCCGTGGACGCCGACGTGCTCGAGCCCTCCTCGCACCAGACGTACTGCCCGTACAAGGGCGACGCCTCTTACTACTCGCTCCGCGGCGGGGACGGGCACTCGCAGAACGCCGTGTGGACCTACCCCACGCCGTACGACGCGGTCTCCGAGATCGCCGGCCACGTCGCGTTCTACCCCGACCGCGTCGAGATCACGACCGGCTAGGAAACCTGGGCCACGGCCCAGCAAGAGCCCAGTGGGGGCAGACCGGCCCGACCGGGGTCGATGCACAATGCCGACGTGAGCGAGCACGCGCGTCGACGTACGTGGTGGTGGGCCTACGCGCTCGCAGCCGCATTGACCCTCCTCTATCTCTGGGCCGGGTACGGCGAGGGGTGGGCGTGGACCGGGCTGTCGCAACCGGTCACGCTCTGGGACTGGCTGGAGGGCCTTGCCCTCCCGATCACCGTCGCCCTGGTCCCGCTCCTGCTCCGTCACCGCGAGCACCTCGGACGTTCGCACCGGATGGTGTTCGCGATGGCGCTGACCGGGTTCGCGGCTCTGGTCCTGGCCGGTTACCTGGTGCCATGGGCCTGGACCGGCTTCACCGGGAACACGCTGTGGGACTGGCTGAGCCTGGCCCTGCTCCCCCTGGTGATCGCGACGTCGGCGTTGTGGAGACCCCCGCCGCACTGGACGTCGCGACACGTCGTATCGCTCACGCTCACCGCGATCGCGGCGTCAGGACTGGTGCTCGCCGGCTACCTCGTGCCGTGGGCCTGGACCGGGTTCACGGGCAACACCGCCTGGGACTGGATCAAGCTGCTCCTGCTCCCGTTGCTCCTCCCCACCCTCGTCCTGCCCCGTCTTCTCGACGCCACGGAGGACTGGATCGTGCCCGAGGGCTCGCAGCGCTCGGACGCGTAGCACCGTTTCGTGCCGGTCTCACCAGGGCCGGTGGCCGCGCGGCGCGTCTCTTTCCGGATGGCGCCACGCAGGTCTATCTTCGGTTCGCCGCGCGCCCCTGCCTCGGCGAGGCGGGCGGGGCTCAGTCGGGGTGAGCCAGGCCTGGTGAGCTGCGGCCCCGGTGGTCGCAGCCGGAGCTCCGGAGCGTTCCATGAGTCATGCCGCCGAATCCCCCGCGACCGGCCAGGACGACGACGCCAGGCTGGCGAGCCTGGGCTACCAGCCACAGCTGCGTCGGGTCCTGGGTCTGTTCGCGAACTTCTCGGTCGCGTTCACCTACCTCTCACCGATGGTGGGGATCTACTCCCTGTTCATCCTCGGCCTGGGCACGGGCGGGCCGGCGTACATCTGGCTGAACTTCATCCCGATCATCGGGATGCTGTTCGTCGCCCTGGTCTTCGGTGAGCTCGCCAGCCACTACCCGGTCGCGGGTGCGCTGTACCAGTACTCGAAGTTCTCCGTGGGGCCCGGCTACGGGTGGTTCGTCGGCTGGTTCTACGGCTTCGCCCTGCTGATCACGGTCGCTGCCGTCGACACCGGCGTCGTGTCCTACTTCGCCGCCCTGACCCATAACTGGTTCGGGTGGAACCTCGACCCCGCCGACCACTTCACGATCCTCTGGATCACGGTGCTGCTGCTGCTGATCCAGACCATCCTCAACATCACCGGCGCCCGCGTGATGGGGCGGGTCGCGCAGTTCGGGGTGTTCGTCGAGATCATCGGCACCTTCGGCATCGCGATCATCCTGGCGATCCACGGGTTCCACCACGGGCTCGGCTACCTGTTCTCGACCCAGGGCCAGACGCACGCGGCCACCAACGCACTCGGACTGGACTTCCACGGCAGCTGGCTGGCCGCGGCCCTGATCGCGGTCCTCGCGCCGGTGTACATCTACTACGGCTTCGAGTCGGCCGGCGACATCTCGGAGGAGACCAAGGACGCGGGACGCCAGGTGCCGCGTGCGATGCGGCTGGCCGTCATCTGGGGCGGGATCGGCTCGCTGGTGCTCACAGCCGCACTTCTGTTGTCCATCCCGGGCGACGGCTCCAAGGGCGTCAACGACGCGGTCGCGGGCAACGTCTCGTTCATCCTCGGCCAGCTGCCGTCGGGGGTGCAGGACTTCCTCCTGCTGATGATCATCTTCGCCTTCTTCTCCTGCGGTACGTCGATCCAGGGCGCCGGGAGCCGGCTGGCGTTCTCGTTCGCTCGCGACGAGGCGCTCCCCGGGTCGACCTGGATCTCGCGGGTCCATGCTCGGTTCGGAACCCCCGTCAACGCCCTGATCGGTGGAGCGATCATCACGGTGCTGTTCATGCTGCTCGTCTTCGTGTCACCGGCCGAGGACAAGCACTTCTTGTTCATCACCTACCCGGGCGGGGTGAACGCACTGGTGGCCCTGGTGTCGTTCGGCGTCAGCGGCATCTACCTGTCGTTCCTGCTGACGGTCATCGCGGCCCTGGTCGCCCGGGCTCGAGGATGGATCCCCGAGGGCCGGTTCACTCTGGGCCGCTGGGGCATGACCGTCACCGTGATCGCCGTGGCGTACCTCGGCCTGATGCTGATCAACGTCGTACTTCCGACTGGTCTGTCGTCGGCTCGCGCGTACTTCAACCTGGACTGGATCACGCTGCTCGTGATGTTCGTGATCGCCGTGGTCGGTGCGGTGTACTTCTTCCTCGCCCGGCCCGATCGCGGGGTCCGCCACCACCTGCACGACGACCTCGAGCCGACGGGTGCGGAGCGAGAGGCCTCGCGCGACGAGCCGCCCTCCGAGACGCCGCCCGTCGCACCGGCCTAGGCCCTGGACGTGTGACAGGGAGGTTCTGGGGTACCGGAGCAGCATGGCTGTGACAGCCGTCCCTGGGAGAAGGACTGACTCCTGATCCCCTCGATCACCGCGACCATGTCCGCGCCGCCGTGACCGAGGTCCTCGGTCGCGGCGAAGAGCGAGCCGCACAGGTCGAGGAGCGGCATCGGCACCCCCCGCGCACGGGCCGCGTCCAGGATCAGCCGGTTGTTGTAGAGGACGTCGCTGATGGCGGCCTGGGGCGCGTCGTCGCCCTCGATGAGCTTGGCCAGCTTCACCCGCGACAGGGCGCTCGCCATCGTGCCGGCGTCAAGGACCGAGCGCAGGACCTCCGTGTCGAGCTCGCGGCCACGGGCGAAGTGGACCGCCTCCGCCAGCGCCGTGACGGTCCCGATCAGGAAGACGTTCACGGCCAGCTTCGTCTCGATGGCCCGGGGCAGCTCACCGCACCGGAACGTCGCCGTGGTCATCGGAGCGAGCACCACTTCGACGACGTCGAGCACGTCCTCGTCGCCGGCCAGCATGGCCACCAACGCCCCGTCGAAGGCCGGAACCCGGGACCCCGACACAGGTGCCTCGACGAAGCGAGCCCCGTGGGCACGGAGGTCGTCGGCGAGCCCGCGGGAGTACTCCGGCGACACAGTGCCCATGTTCACCACGACGCGGCGGGCGACGGGTACGGCGAAACCTTCCTCGCTCCTGCCCAGGGCCGAGTCGGTGGCGGGACCGTTCGCCAGCATCGAGATCACGATGTCGGTGACCTCGAAGACCTCGGCGACCGATGCCGCGACGGCGGCGCCCTCGGCCCGCAGGCGGTCGGTCTTGCCGCGGCTGCGGTTCCACACCATCAGGTCGATGCCCGCCCGCACCAGGCG
>DATBDF010000217.1:0-12793 GCA_036270075.1 Nocardioides sp. | reverse complement strand
GCGGCTCGGTGGTCGTCCCTCACTCTGCCAGGGCACCCACGCATGGGTCACAATGTGCAGGTGAGCGACCTGATCGACACCACGGAGATGTACCTCCGGACCATCTACGAGCTGGTCGAAGAGGGCATCGTGCCGCTGCGTGCCCGGATCGCGGAACGACTCCACCAGTCGGGGCCGACGGTGTCGCAGACCGTCGCCCGGATGGAGCGCGACGGCCTGGTCACCGTCGAGGGCGACCGGCACCTCGAGCTCACCGCCGAGGGCAACCGATTGGCGACCCGGGTGATGCGCAAGCACCGGCTCGCCGAGCGGCTGCTCACCGACGTGATCGGCCTGGACTGGGAGCTGGTCCACGCCGAGGCGTGCCGGTGGGAGCACGTGATGTCCGAGACCGTCGAGCGGCGGCTCGTCGACCTGCTCGGGCACCCGACGGAGTCGCCGTACGGCAACCCGATCCCGGGTCTCGGTGAGCTCGGGGAGTCCAGCTCCGATGCGCAGTTCCTCGACGGCACCGTGATCCTGACCGAGCTGGCCGGAGACGAGCTCGCCAGCGTCCGGGTGCGCCGGATCTCCGAGGAGCTGCAGAAGGACGAGCCCCTGATGGGCACGCTGCGGCGCATCGGCGCGCTGCCCGACAAGGTGGTCGGTGTGACCGCCACGGATGCCGGCGTGCTGGTCGGATCGGGCGGCGAGACCGCCGAGCTCGACCTCGAGGCGGCGGGTCACATCTTCGTGTCACGGGTCTGACCTGACCGGTCACCCCTCCGGGTGGAGTCTCAGGCTTTTGCCTTCCATGGTCTGGTCGTGAGCGCCGACATGTGCGCAGACTGTCCCCCTTGGTGCGGTCACGGGGGTCGCGCCGACACGGGGGAAGGACACGTCTCGATGCTGAACACACCTGCTCGCAAGGTCATGGCCGGAGTCGTGGGAGGGGTCGTGATCGTCGGAGGTGGGGCCCTCGTGGCCGCTCCGGCCAGCGCGCTCTCAGCCACGAACTGGAGCAAGATCTGGAGGACGGAGATCAAGCCTCGGGCTGACAAGCGCTACGTCACCAGCGCTGACGCGAGGTCGCAGTTCGCGGCCAAGTCGTCGTTGAGCAACTACTACACGAAGGCCAGCGCCAACGCGATCTTCGCCAGCCAGGACGGCGTGACGGCCCTGCTGGAGGACTACGCCACCAAGGACGATCTCACGGACTTCGTGACGACCGCCGATCTCCAGAGCTACGTCACCACGGACGACCTCGCCGACTACTACACGAAGGCGCAGTCCGACGCGGCGTACGCCGCCAAGAGCGACCTGGACAGCTACTACACCAAGGCGCAGTCGGACTCGAACTACGCGGCCAAGGGCGACCTGGACAGCTATTACACGAAGGCGCAGTCGGACTCGAACTACGCGGCCAAGGGCGATCTGGGCAACTACTACACCAAGACCCAGTCGGACTCGAGCTATGCGAAGAAGGGCGACTCGTACACCAAGGCGGAGTCCGACGCGAAGTACGCACCGGCGCAGTCGGTGCTGAAGGGCACCTTCTACGTGGTCGGTCAGAACTTCACCGACGGGACGTTCGCGTTGTTCTCCGGCGACGTCAGCTACGGCGCGACGCTGTCGGCCGCACCGACCGTGCACGTGGTCGCGGCAGTCGACACGCCCCCGGCGGCCTGCGGTGGCGCCTCGGCCTCGGCCACCAACCCGACCGCCCTCGCGGGCCAGCTGTGCGTGTTCCTGCGGCCGACCCAGAACGTCAACCCGGGAAGCGGTTTCCAGATCGTCGACCCGACCACGACGGCGGACCCGGGTGCATCGAAGTTCGGCTTCGGGATCCGGGTCGAGGGCGATGGAACGCTCGGCCACGTGGCGGCGTACGGGAGCTGGGCGGTCGGTCAGTAAGCAGCGGCGAGGTGGCCCCGGGTCGGCGTCAGCCGGCGCCGGGGCGGCCCCGGCCGAGCGCGGTGAGGAACTCGCTGCACCCGACCTCGAGCTTCACGGTGGCCAGGTCGTCGCCACGGGTCGCGCCCCGGTTGGTGATCACGATCGGGACGCCTGCCTTGGCCGCACGGCGGACGAACCGGAGGCCGCTCATCACCGTCAGCGACGAGCCGACGACCAGCAGCGCATCGTCGGGGGTGAGCGCGTCGACCGCGTCGTAGCACCGCTGCACCCGGTCGGCCGGGACGTTCTCGCCGAAGAACACCACGTCCGGCTTGAGGACGCCGCCACAGCTCGAGCAGTCCGGGACCACGAAGTCGGCGGCGTCCTCGAGCTCGACGTCCCCGTCCGGGCGCACCTCGGCACCCGCGTGGCGCGCGCCATAACCGGGGTTGGCCGAGACCATCCGGGTCGCCAGGGCAGCGCGGCTCGACGTACGGCGACAAGACAGGCAGACGACGTCCGCGATGCGGCCGTGCAGCGCGACCAGGCGACGCGAGCCGGCGACCTCGTGCAGGCCGTCGACGTTCTGGGTGATCAGCAGCTCGGGGTCGAGCGACGCCAGAGCCCGGTGACCGGCGTTCGGCGCGGCGTGGCGCATGCGGCTCCAGCCCAGGTGGCTGCGAGCCCAGTAACGCTGCCGAGCAACCGGTCCACTCACGAACTCCTGGTAGGTCATCGGCTGTCGCGCTCGTGACCCCGGACCACGGTAGTCCGGGATGCCCGAGTCGGTGGACAGGCCGGCGCCGGTGAGTACGACCAGGCGGCCGTGCCGGAGGACCTCCGGTACGGCGATCTCGGGTGCCTCGACGGTCACGAGCTCAGCTCGCGTAACGCGCCCGGGCTCGTTCGCGCCGCTTCTCGGCCTCGACGTCGCGGTTCTTCGGGGGAGCGGTCGTCACCAGGTCGTCGAGCAGGTGCTGCGTGACGTGCGCGATCTCGTGCACCGCGCGATCGAACGCCTCCTGGTTGGCTGCCGACGGGCGGGTGGTGCCACTGACCTTGCGCACGAACTGGAGCGCGGCATCGCGCACCTCCTGCGACGTCGCGGGCGGGTCGAAGTTGTTCAGCGGGCGGATGTTCCGGCACATGGGTCGAGCCTACGTGCCGCTCGCCCGCCGTCACACCGACACGAACTCGACGAGGTCGCCGGCTACGAGGACGGCGCGGCCGTCGGCCAGCGGCGCCGTGCGGACGTCGGTCACCGGCACGGCGGCAGGCAGGCGCAGGAGCCGGTTCTGCAGAGTCCCGTCGCGTACGGTCAGCACGGACAACCATGCCCCGTCGCCGTCGTACGTCGGGCCGCCGAAGCCGTGGCCGATCACGGTCAGGAGCGTGTCTTGGTCGGGCAGCCAGGTGACCTGGTGCGGATCCGTCGCGGCCATCGGCACGCTGCCCGCGGGGTAGGACACGGTGCCGACCTGGCGCGGATGCGTCAGGTCGGAGATGTCGAACAGCGTCGCCTTGGCGCGCTGCATCGGAGTGATCGGACGTGCGGGACGGACCGGCTCGGGTGACCCCTTCGGAAGCTCAGGGGCGTTCGGCGCGGGTGGCGTCGGCACGGGCGTCGGCGGGACGGTGATCCTTCTCCTCGGTGCCTCGAGCACGAGGTCCGAGCTCGCCGTCTGCCCGAGTCCCAGCACCAGGTGCGGTCCGACCGGGTGCAGGTAGGACGACCAGCCCGGCAGGTGGAGCTCACCCAGGACCCGCGGGTCGGCCGGGTCGTGGACGTCGACCACGTAGAAGGGGTCGGTCTGGCGGAAGGTCACCAGCACGGCCAGGTCGTCGAACCACCGGACCGACTTCAGCTGCTGACCGCGGCCCAGTCCTGCCACGCGCCCCACGTCGACCAGCCGACCCGACTCCGGCCGCAGCATCACCAGCGAGGTTGCGCCCGATCGGGTGACCGCGACCCGGAGGACACCGTCGTGCTCGTCCATCGACCAGCTGCCGGCCACCAGCCCCGTGACCGACCCCATGCCGACGTACGTCGTGGACCTGCCCGACAGGTCGAAGCCGTAGATCCGGGTCGGCCCGGTCGCGGCTGGCGTGAGCAAGCCGAACCCTCGCCACGAGTTCGACCAGGGAGACGAGGCGACGTACAGGTGGGTCGGCGACATGTACGCCGTGTCCGGGCTCGAGGCCAGGGCGGTCGCGTCGGCGACGCCGGGCTCGGCCGGGTCGATTCCGACGACCGTCACCGTGTCGAGTCCGCCGAACGTCGCGGGCACCGAGACGTCCGCGCAGTCGACGAGCTGGGCCGAGCTCTCCCGTCCGTCGGCGTACGTCGTGACGTGCGGCAGCCAGTCCGTGACGGACGTGTCGCGGACGACCTGGCGGTTGTGCTCGAGCGCCTGGTCCTGGGTGACGCGCGAGGACGGCTGCACGAAGTCGAGCTGTGGCAGCTCGTCGTCGAGCACCAGCCGGACGACGGAGCCGACCTGGCGGGCCGCGACCACGGAGCCGTCGTACACCCGCGTGCCGAGGAGGGTCGGCGAGCTCGGGTCGTCGACGTCGTAGGTGAGGACCCGCGTCCGCGGTGGCGGCGCGACCGACCACGCCCCCGCGGTCGGGTCCGGTTGGTCGCTGCCGATGACCACGACGCGGCCGCCCGACAGCAGGAGCTGAGCGTCACCGACCCCGGCCAGCGGTGCGACGCCCAGCCGCCGAGGCTCGACCCCACTGACGTCGTAGGTCTCGAGCGAGCCGTCGCTGATGCGCACGAGGAGCCCACCGGCCGTCTTGACGAGATCCGGCTCGTCGACGCTCGCCTCCTGCACGTTGGTCCCGGTGCTGCTCCCGGTGTGTGTGTCCAGCGCGGTGGCATTCACCGCCGAGCCCGGGGCGGTGGGCAGCGGTCCGGCGCCGTCGAGCGGGATCGCCCGGGCGTAGATCGGCGGCTGCCAGCCCCAGGCGGTCACCTGCTCGACCCCGTGGTCGACGTACCACTGCCGGAGCCGTGCGCACGACCAGCCGCGGTCGAGGCCGGCCACCGCCAACCGGTACGCGGGCGTCTCGCCGCTCCCGGCCCGAGCCACGAGGAGACCGGTGACGAACGACGACACGAGGGCGAGCAGCACGGCGCCGGTGACGGCGGTCCTGCGCACGACGGTCGCTCCGGTCATGGCGATCTGACGGTGGGTCTGGCCGGATGGTTCCCGATGCTGGGACGATGGAAGGCATGGCCGACGAGTCATCCCCCGCACTCTCGTCAGATCGCGAGCTCGACCTGGTCCTGTTCGGCGCAACGGGGTTCACCGGTCGTCTCACGGCCGAGTACCTCGCGCGCCACGCACCGAGCGGGCTCCGCTGGGCGCTGGCGGGCCGGAGCCCGGACAAGCTCGAGGGTCTCCGTGACCACCTGACCACGATCGACGGCTCCCTCGGTGACCTTCCACTCCTCCCTGCCGACGTGACCGACGACGTGTCGCTCAAGGACATCGCCAACCGGGCCCGCGTCGTGATCACGACGGTCGGCCCGTACCTCCGGTTCGGGGAGCCGCTCGTCGCCGCGTGCGCGGAGGCCGGCACCGACTACGTCGACCTCACCGGCGAGCCTGAGTTCGTCGACCGTGTGTACGTCGCGCACCACGCGACGGCCCAGCAGACCGGCGCCCGGCTCGTGCACGCCTGCGGGTTCGACTCGATCCCCCACGACCTCGGCGCCTACTTCACGGTGCAGCGCCTTCCCGACGACGTCCCGATCACGCTGCGCGGTGTCGTCCGGGCCGGCGCGATGATGTCCGGCGGCACGTTCCACACCACGATGAACGGGCTCTCCCGCCTCCGGCAGAGCCGGGCAGCCCGCGCGGCACGCCGACAGGTCGAGCCACGTCCCGAAGGCCGCTCCTCGCGAGCGGTCGCCGGGAAGCCGCACCGCGACCAGGTCCTCGGCCGGTGGCTGCTGCCGCTCCCCACGATCGACCCGCTGATCGTCGCGCGCAGTGGCGCCGCGCTCGCGGCGTACGGACCGGAGTTCCGCTACTCCCACTACGCCGGCACCAAGACGCTGCGGTACGCCGTGGGCGGGGCCACGACCCTGGCGGCTCTGGGGCTCGCGGCACAGGTGCGGCCTGTGCGACGCGCGCTGCTCGGCCGGATCCCGGCAGGGGAGGGCCCCGATGCGGCACGTCGCGCAAGGTCGTGGTTCACCGTCGACTTCGTCGGCGACGGGGGCGGCCAGACCGTCCGTACGCGCGTCGCCGGCGGTGACCCGGGCTACGACGAGACGGCGAAGATGCTCGCCGAGTCCGCGCTGTGCCTGACCTTCGACGACAACCCGCCGACGGCCGGCCAGGTCACGACCGCCGAGGCGATGGGCGGCGCGCTCACCGATCGGCTGCTCGCAGCGGGCCTCCGGTTCGAGGTCCTCTGACCTGGCTCAGGGGATCGTGACCGTCACGGTCTTGCGGCCCACCGTCTCCTGCGATCCACCGTGGTAGACGATCCGGAGCTCGTGCGTGCCACGTCGCATACGGGCGAGCAGGCGACTGCCGTGGCCGTCGACGACCGACAGACGTCCCACGACCGTGTTGCCGCGCCACACCCGGGCGAACCCGACCGGAGCACTGACGCCCGGCGCACTCACGGCCAGCCGCAGGAACACCCGGCCGTCGCGCATCGAGGTCCGGGCACGCAGGTGCGGAGCCGTCTTGACATTGGTGACGGACTCGGAGCGCTTGGTACGCGAGAGCCAGTTGTCGGCCGACATCGTGACCACCACGTGCAGGCGGTGACCCAGGTCGGTCGCCTGCAGGTCGTACGACGCCGATCGGGCGCCGCCGATCGGGTCGCCGTCGCGGTACCAGCGGAACCGCGGGGTCGCCGTCGACGGCTCGACCGACGCCAGGTGGGCGGTGAGCGTCCGACCGACGATGGCGTGGCCGCTGATGGTCGGCCGGTCGAAGGAGACGCGCCCGAAGACGACCCGGTCGGTGTCCCCCGAGCTCACGGAGAGCGAGGTGTACCCGGCGTGCTTGGCGGTGACCACGACGTGGATCCGGTTCCCCGCCTCGGCCGCGGACACGACGTACGACGAGTCGGTCGCGCCCGCGATCTTGTCGTGGCCGGCGTACCACTGGTAGCCGTACTCGTCCGGCGTGATCGACCAGGTGCCGTTCGTGGTGCGCAGGGTGCGACCGACGACCGCGCGTCCGCTGACGACCGGCGCCTCGTGGTTGCGGATCACGCCGGGCAGCGTCGCTGGCGTCTCGCCGGATGGGACCGAGGCTGCCAGGTAGCCAGGACGCTCCGCCGTGACGACGACCGCGATCCGCTTGCCGAGGTCCTGCGGACGCGGGGTGAACGTGTGCTCGGTGGCGCCCGGCACGAACTCGCCGTCGACGGTCCACGCGTAGGTGATCGTGGCCTTCGGCGACCAGACGCCCTTGGTCGCGGTGAGCGGGACCCCGACCTGCGCCGTGCCCTCGATCGACGGCGCCTCGGTGTTGAGGAACGTGCCCGGCGCCACGCCCAGCGTGGCCACGGACGTCGCGACGGCGTCGTCGTACCCGCGCTGCCTCACGGTGACCTGGATGGCGATGTTCTTGCGGAGGTCCTCCGGCGTGGGGGTGTACGACGTACCGGTGGCGCCGGCGATCGGCGCGCCGTCGGCCAGCCACTGGTAGCGGATGGCGCCGGCCGGCGTCCAGGTCCCGGCGCTGGCGGTGAGTGGCTTGTCGACCTGGGCGACGCCGGAGACGGTCGGGGGTGAGCTCGCCTTGAATCGGCCGGGGATCACGTCCTCGGTCGGGTCGGAGGTCACCTTCAGGGTCTTGTAGCCCGGCGCCGCGAGCGTGACGCGCACCTTGAGGCCCTGGCCGAGCTGGCTGGCGGTCGGGGTGAAGCTGGGCGACGTCGCCCCGCCGATCGGGTCGCCGGCGGCGAGCCACTGGTAGCTGAACGTGCCGCCCGGGGTCCAGGCGCCGCGGTCCGCGGCCAGCGGGACGCCGACCTGCGCCGTGCCGTCGACCGTGGGCTCCGTGGTGTTCACGAACACGCCCTTGGCGACGCCGTCGGTGGCGGCGGACTGCGCCGTACCGGAGTGGGCGCCCGACTTGGTCGCGGTCACCTTGGCCCGGAGGCGCTTGCCGACCTGGCCCGCGGCCGGGGTGAAGGACTTGGTGGTGGCACCGGCGATGGGCTTGCCGTTGGCCAGCCACTGGTACTTGAACGTGAGGCCCTTGGCGTTCCACTTGCCGTTCGTGGTCACCAGCTTCTTGCCGACCTGCGGCGTGCCGGAGACCGACGGGGACTCGGTGTTGCGGAGCTGGGTGTCCTTGATGTGGATGAAGCCGCTCGGCCACAACGAGCTCGAGCTCGAGATCGTGCGGGTGTCGTACTTGCCGGCGTGCAGGTAGTTGTACTCCTCGATGGTGATCGCACCGTCGCCGACCGTCTGCACCCAGGCGACGTGGCCGCGAGACGATCCGGCGGAGCCGGCCGCCCACCAGGCGACCGATCCGCGGGTCGCGTGGT
Organism: Nocardioides sp.; assembly: GCA_036270075.1. Classification (GTDB taxonomy): domain Bacteria; phylum Actinomycetota; class Actinomycetes; order Propionibacteriales; family Nocardioidaceae; genus Nocardioides. The sequence continues at coordinate 4,384 of DATBDF010000217.1, read as the reverse complement.
TGTCGACCGGGATGTCGAGCGCGTCGGCGGCCGCCTTCCAGTGCGATGCGTTGCCCCAGTGCTGGCCCTGCCAGTAGTCGTCGAACGCAACCTGGTTCTCCGAGTTGAGACGCCACGCCACGAATGACGTGCACTCGCGGTTGTAGAACTGCCACGGGTCGACCAACGAGTCCTGCGGCGCGTTCTTGAGCCGGGCGGGGTAGTCGTCGACGCCGGACGCCGCGCTCACCGGTTCCGGGTGGAGCAGCGGCGACATCGCCAGCAGGACCCCGAGCACCAGGGCGGCGCCCACCCGGCGTGTCAAGGAGGCACGCCGACCAGAGCGTCGTCCGATACGCATGTGACAGACGGTAACTGTGGGAAAAGCGTGACGGGAGAGGGTTCAGGGAACTACACATATGTAGTTCGCGGGCGGCGTGAGAGCCGACTCTGGCCCGATTCTCGCGCGTGCTGGCGCGTCTGTCCGGCGAACGGGAGAGCCCGCGGCGGCCGGCGCCTCCAGCCCTTCGCCGTACGGCGAAGCGGTGCCGGCCGTGCCGGCGGAGAACCGAAGATTTCGCGGACGTGCCCCAGGTAGGAGTCGAACCTACGACCTTTCGCTTAGGAGGCGGCTGCTCTATCCACTGAGCTACTGGGGCGGTGGTTCGGAATGTTAGTTGGGAGGACCTTGGGGCCAGACACCGTTCGAGGCGCACGACTCGCGCGACCAGCCGCGTAGGCGGGACTTTCCGCGCCGCCAGCTCTCTGCCGTTCGAGGCGGCACTCCTCACCGACGGCCTCGCAGCCGGGAGGCCATGGAGGCGCGGGGAGTGCAGCCGAGCGGAGGGGCATCCGCGACTTGTTGGCCGCCACAGCAACCCTAGGTCGGTCGGCCTACCGTCTGCGACCCAGGGTGGGGAGGCCGCCGGAGAGGGTTCGCACGCTGGCCGGGGGTTGCTGGTCTGGTGACCACCAGTTGGAGGTGACCCGGGCTCGGCTCAGTGGGCAGCGGCGGCGTCGGGATCTGACGTCGTGATGGGGCAGACATCCGTCGTCGTCGACGGTGAGCACTCGGTGACATCCGGGGCAGATCTGCGGCTTCATCCCAGCCACCTCACACCGATTGCGGATGAGGCGTGGTCGGCGGGTGTGGCGGCGGGCTCGGCTTGCATCGGTCGGGGAGGCGTGAGTGCGTCGACCCAGCTGGTGAGGTGCCAGCCCTTGCACTGCTCGCACTCGTAGCACCTGCGCTCGCGGCGCCGGCACGGCACGCCGTCCTCGGCCGCCGCCTTGCGGGTGCAGTCGGCGCGCCGGATGGCCTTCATCGCCTCGAGGTGGTCCCGGAAGCGACGCTTGCCCGAGAGGCGGCAGAGGGTCTTTCGGCTGTTGCGGCTCACGTCGTCACCTCTTCGGCGGTTTGGTTGGTAGTCACAACGATCACATCTTAATTAGGTGTTGTCAACCATTAATTGAGATCATTGTGATGACCAAGACCAAGGAAGGTGGCGAACTGTGGGTGCTGCTACGCTTTTGGGTGTGCGGGTTGCGGTGGTGCTGGTGCCGGTCTCGGTCCAGATGGGTGGCGAGTCGCTGCGCGTGGTCGGATTCCGGCAGGGCGACGCCTGGGCACGGCGCACGGTGGGGGCCACGGCGGGGGGCAGTGCGATCCAGACCGCCCGCTCGCTGGTCGAGGAGTTGCCGCCCGAGTACCGGCACGTCGTGACCCAGCTGGGGCTCTGGCCGTCGGGCATCGCGTTCAAGGAAGAGGCTGACGGGGTCCTCACGCTGATCTACTCCATCCCCTTGCCCACCCCGCTTGCCGAACCGGACCTGCCAGGGGCAGAACGGTGGATCACGCTGGTGGAGGGGGGCGGCTCCCAGGCCAAGGCCAGCCTGCGGGGCAGCGACCTGCTGCACGACCAGGAGCCCTACGCCGAGCGCGTCGTCGAGTACTGGCGCGAGGAGCTGGAGGAAGAGACGCGACTGTTCGCGTTCCTGCCGCGCTACTTCACCGCCAGGCAAGCCCGGGACGTCTACAGCGCGTTCTGGGGCTACGACCAGGACCCCGACGGGTTCGCCACCTGGTCCGGCATCGGGCAGAACAAGAAGAACGGCGTCTACTCCGAGCACATCGAGTCTTGCGGCGACCTGCAGAACGGGGCCCTGCTCTCCGCTCACGTCGAGGCTGTGCTCGCGGCCGACTCGGCCCAGGTGCTGGGTGGCAGGGTGGGGGCCACGCTCCTGTCTGAGAGCGCCAGCGACCGGGCGGTCGGGCTGTGGCCACGGCCCGGCGCGGTCGGGTCCGCATCCCACCAGGCGCTGCCACCACTCGTGGCCGCAGCATCGCTGGTGGCCTACCAGCGCACCAGCCGGGGACCGAAGCCGAGCTGGTACAAGCGGAAGCCCGAGGCACCGATCGAGGAACGGCTGAAGAACCTGTACGCGCCCAGAGCCGTGTGGGTGTTCCCGCCTCAAGCAACTGGCACGGCGTCATGAGCCTGTGGCACGCGGCGATCGCTGTGACCGCCGGGCTCATTCTGGTCTGGATAGCCATGGTGGCCGTCCTGTATGCCCTCGCACGCCGCGAAGACGAGCCAGTGCAGCTCCGAGAGGTTCTGCGACTGGTACCCGACGTCTTGAGGCTGCTGCGCCGGCTGGCGGCCGACCCCGACCTGCCACGGGGAGTGCGATGGCGCCTGAGCGCCGTTGTCGTCTACCTCATCCTGCCCATCGACCTGGTACCGGACTTCATCCCGATCGTCGGCTACGCCGACGACGCCGTGGTCGTTGCCCTCGGCCTGCGCTGGGTCATCCGAGCGGCTGGTGTCGGGGCTCTGGACCGGCACTGGACCGGAACGCCCCAGGGTCTCGCCGTCCTCAAGCGACTCGCGGGGTGCGAAGCGCCGCAGAGACTCTGACTCCACGCGCGGCCGACCCTCGAGGCAGGGCCATGCTCGGGAGCGACGACGGCAACCTGTCACCTCAGGTCAATCCGTGGTGCCCCACGGCCAGTCGGGTACTCCGTCGTTGCGCTCAACTGCGTCATCGAAGATGTCCAGCAGGGCTGACTGCCACTCCGCGTGTAGAAGCGGGAAGTGCAACGTCTTGTGGAGGTCGCCGTTGAGGACCTCGACGTTCCCGTGGGCGTCGTGGAGATCCGGGAACCGCGAGATCGTGGCCGTAGGCCAGATGTGGTCGCGCAGCCACTCGTTGGCCTGCTCATTGGACTCGACTTCGAGGTAGGCCAGAACGTCGCGCCAGGTGACGAAGATTGCCCGCGGCTGGTCCCTGGAGGACCAGCGAAGCCCACACGCTTCGCACGACCGGTCGAAGCTGGGTCCGGGCACCATGAGGCATCCCTCGAGGCTGATCCAGTCCGGAAGGTTGCCCTCCTCATCGCCGAGCTCCCCGATGTCGGGGAAGCCCCGTACATGGTGCCGGGCCTTGGCTCTACATCTGGGACAGGTGCCTTGCCTGATCTTGGTGCTTCCCACGCGGCGTACCGTACGGAAGTCGACCTGCCGTTGGGTGCGTTTGGGCTGTGTCGCGAACGGCTTCGTCGGAGGCGATGACCGGTTAGCACCGGTTGCGTCAGGCTCTTCGAGGCCGAAGGACCGTGGCCTTGGCGGGGGGCTCGGCCGCTTCCAGCCGGATGTCCCCGGTGGCAGTCATGGTCCATCGGGCGCCGTTCGCGACCAGCCACACGGCCACGGGGCCAAGACCGCACAGGCGGCGGAGCTCGCGCCCCTTCCGACCAGCGTTGGTGTCGGGGGAGGAGCCGGGTGACTCGCTGGAGGCCAGCCAGGCCCTCACCATCGTCTCGAGACTGTCGGGGCCGGTGGCACGAGCCTTGGCCTCCATCACCAGCACCGGGCCTTCGCCGACACCATGAGCGAGGGCGTCGAACTCTCCACGCTCGAAGTCGATGTCGCGGCCCTCCCACCCGAGGTCGAGCACAAGCTCCGCTGTTGCTCCGATCTGGACGACGTACTCCAGGTGACCGCAACACCTGAGCCGCTCTTGGCCAGGAGTGCGTAGCGTCCCGGCGGTCGCTTCGCACGCACCATCGGCAGGCTGACGTAGCCGGCAGCGTCCACGTCTGCGAAACCAGCGGTCACCGCGCGAAGGAACGACCGGGCCTCGTCAGACTGATCGGCGTCATCGACGCACGACAGCATCGTGCGAAGCCACTGCTCATCCACGCGCTCGCTCATGTCCACACGAGCGGTTCGCCCGGTGCCGGACGTCGTCGGGGACGACGCACTGTCCGGGGTCGCGGACCGAAGGGTGGACGTGACTGCAGACGAGCCGGCGGCCGGTGACGTCGCCGTCGACGGTGGAACCGTCCAGGTGCGCGCGTTCCGCGACGACGACGGTGACGGGCGGGTCTACACCGTGACCGCCA
>DATBDF010000216.1:0-13667 GCA_036270075.1 Nocardioides sp. | reverse complement strand
AGGACCGGACGGCGGGCCGCTCACCGTCGTGAACCAGCCGTCCCTAGGGCACTAGCGTCAGGTGCCCGACGCCTTGGTCGTGGACTACACCCCGCCGAGCTGAGTCAGGACCGCGGCAGTACGGCGATCGCGACGGTCGTCACGGGGGCCAGGCACTCCTCGAGCGGGCTCGCCACCTCGCCCGGCACCAGCGCCACCTGGCCGGACTTGTCCACGGTGACGACGACACCGGGCGGCCGGTCACAGCCGACCATGACGATCTGACCCACGACGTCGCGGTCGCTCGCCCGCTGGGCCTGGCCGACCGCTCGCTGGACGCGGGCCGCGACCGCCGGCACCCGGAACTGACGGGCGAAGGCCTCGACATCCTGCGGCGTGTCCAGGGGCGCGGCGATCGACTGCGCCTGTCCGCCGGCGCCGGTCATCGAGATCAGGGGCAGCACCTTCGCGCCCGTGATAGGACCCGGCACGCGGGACGGGTTGCCGGCCGGGTCTGACGCGGGTCCGCTGCCGGGATCCGTCGCCGTCGACGAGGACGACGAGCCGCAGCCGGCCAGCAGGCCCAGGGCCAGGGCCAGGGCCAGGCAGGTCGCCGCCGTGGCGGTCAGCTTCCCGAGGGTGTGTCGCATGAGACTTGGACGGGGCCCGGGGTCGTCCGGTTCCGGCGGAAACCGCAAGGTCACCCGTCCGGGAAGGGCTGGCGCTTGCCGAGGATAGTCAGCCCGTCCTCGACCATGAACTCCCGCTTGCGGTCGAGGTCCTCGTCGACGCCGACCTGGGCACCCGGCGGGACCCGGACCTCCTTGTCGAGGATCGCGTTGCGGACGACCGCGCCAGCCCCGACGTGCACGCTGTTCATCAGCACGGAGTCCTCGACGACCGCACCGTGCTCCACCCGCACCGCCGGCGAGAGCACGGAACGGCGCACCTGCCCGCCGGAGATCACGACGCCGGGTGAGAGCAGGGCCTCCTCCGCGACCGGGTCGGCGCCGTCGCCGCCCTTCACCAGCTTCACGGGGGGCTGGGGCCCGTAGTCGGTGTAGATCGGCCAGGCGAAGTTGTACAGGTTGAACACCGGGAGCGGCGAGACCACGTCCATGTGGGCGTCGTAGTAGCTGCGCATCGTCCCGACGTCGCGCCAGTAGCCGCGGTCGCGGTCGGTCGCGCCCGGCACCTGGTTGTCCTTGAAGTCGTAGACGCCGGCCTCGTGACGGCGTACGAACGCGGGCACGATGTCGCCGCCCATGTCGTGCTTGGACCCCTGCATCGTCGAGTCCCGGGTGACCGCCTCGGCGAGCGCGTCGGCGTCGAAGACGTAGTTGCCCATGCTGGCCAGCACCTCGTCGGGGCTGTCGGGGAGTCCCTCCGGATGCTTCGGCTTCTCCAGGAACTCCCGGATGGACGACGGCTCCTCGGGGCTGACGTCGATCACGCCGAACTGGTCGGCCAGCGAGATCGGCTGCCGGATCGCCGCCACCGTGCACGACGCCCCGCTCGCGACGTGCTGCTCCACCATCTGGCTGAAGTCCATGCGGTAGACGTGGTCGGCCCCGACGACCACGACGATGTCGGGCTGGTCGTCGTGGATCAGGTTGAGGGACTGGTAGATCGCGTCGGCGCTGCCGAGGTACCAGTGCGGGCCGCGCCGCTGCTGCGCCGGGACCGGCGCGACGTAGTTGCCGAGGAACGTCGACATCCGCCACGTCGACGTGACGTGCCGGTCCAGCGAGTGCGACTTGTACTGCGTCAGCACGACGATCCGGAGATACCCGCTGTTCACGACGTTGGAGAGCGCGAAGTCGATGAGGCGGTAGATGCCGGCGTAGGGCACCGCCGGTTTCGCCCGGTCCGCGGTCAGCGGCATGAGCCGCTTCCCTTCGCCACCCGCCAGGACGATGGCCAGGACCCGCTTGCGACCGGTGGCGCTCATGCGGCTCAACCTAGTCGAGACGCACGGGGTCGCACGGGCCCCTGTGGAACATCCGCCTGCAGCCGAGTGGTCGCGAGAACCACGCGGTGCGCCCTCCTCAACCACCGAGGTCACCGGTAGCGTCCGAGACGTGCGCGTCGACATCCTGACCAAGGAGTACCCGCCCGCGATCTACGGGGGAGCCGGGGTGCACGTGGCCGAGCTCGTCCGGGCGCTGCGGAGGCTGGACGCGCTCGACGTCCGAGTCCAGGCGTTCGGCGAGCCGCGCGACGAAGCCGGCGTCACGGCGTACGCCGACCTGCCGGAGCTAGACGACGCCAACGCCGCCCTGCAGACGCTCGGCGTCGACCTGGTGATCGCCGCGGGCACCCAGGGCACCGACCTGGTGCACTCGCACACCTGGTACGCCAACCTCGCCGGCCACCTCGCCGGCCTGCTGTACGGCGCGCCGCACGTCGTCACCGCCCACTCGCTGGAGCCGTTGCGGCCCTGGAAGGCCGAGCAGCTCGGCGGTGGGTACGCCGTGTCGTCGTTCGCCGAGCGGACGGCGTACCTCGGCGCGTCGGCGGTGATCGCGGTGTCGGCGGCGATGCGCGACGACGTGCTGCACGCCTACCCCGACGTCGACCCGGCCAAGGTCCACGTGGTGCACAACGGCATCGACACCGAGACGTGGTCGCACGTGGACGACCCCGAGCTCGTGCGCTCGCACGGCGTCGACCCCGATCGGCCCTCGGTGGTCTTCGTCGGCCGGATCACGCGCCAGAAGGGCCTGCCGCTGTTCCTGCGTGCGTGCCGGGAGCTGCCGGCCAACGTCCAGCTCGTGCTGTGCGCCGGCGCCCCGGACACCAAGGAGATCCTCGCCGAGGTCGAGGCGCTGGTCGCCGAGCTCGCTGCGACCCGGGACGGCGTCGTCTGGATCAGCGAGATGCTTCCCCGTGCCGAGGTCGTCGCCCTGCTGTCAGCGGCGACGGCGTTCGTCTGCCCGTCCATCTACGAGCCACTGGGCATCGTCAACCTCGAGGCGATGGCCTGCGAGACCGCCGTCGTCGCGACGGCCACCGGAGGCATCCCCGAGGTCGTCGTCGACGGCGAGACCGGGGTGCTGGTCCCGATCGAGCAGGCGACCGACGGCACCGGGACGCCGCTGGACCCGGACGCGTATGTCGCCGACTTCGCCGCCGCCCTCACCTCGGTGGTGACCGATCCCGAGCGTGCTGCGCGGATGGGTCGGGCCGGGCGTCAGCGCGCGATCGCGGCGTTCTCGTGGGACACGATCGCCGAGCGGACGAGGCGGATCTACGAGGAGCTCGCCGGGGCCTAGCCGTCGTAGTAGTAGCCGCCACCGTTGGACGGGAACTTGCCGTCCACGCGCGTGCCGGCGTCGCCCGGGTCCTTGCTGCCGCGCAGGTGAGCCCGGAAGAGCGGGGTGCGGACCAACCAGATGATGAACCCGACGGTTGCGACGGCCAGGATGGTGTACCAGATCATGACGGCTCCCTCCCCCGTGCGATGCACCGAGCGTACGCCCCGAGGGAGTGGCGCTGGTACAGATATTGCGTGCTCTTGCTCGTCGTCACGAACGAGGCATACGTTGTCGGCCATGGAGCTGCTCCCGTCGGCCCACGTCGACACGTTCTGTCGTGACCATCTCCCGCCGGTCGAGCAGTGGCCCGAGCTCGTCTTCGAGCTGCCGGAGCTCCGGTACCCAGAGCGCCTCAACTGCGCCACCGCCCTGCTCGACGACGTCGCCGCGCGCCATGGAGCCGATCGGCCGTGCCTGCACCAGCCCGGGCTCCCGACCTGGTCGTACGCCGACCTGATGGCGGCCGCGAACCGGGTGGCCCGGGTCCTCGTCGAGGACCTCGGGATCGTCCCGGGTAACCGCGTGCTCCTGCGTGGCCCCAACAACCAGTGGCTGTCCGCCGCGTGGTTCGGCGTGCTCAAGGCCGGAGCCGTGCTGGTCACCACGATGCCGTTGCTGCGCACCGGCGAGCTGGAGACGATCCACGAGATCGCGCACCTCGACGCCGCACTCGTCGACCACCGGTTCCTCGACGCGGTCGAGCCGCTGGGAGTGCCGACGGTCGCGTACGGCGACGACGCGTGGGCCGAGCGGGTCGCGGGCAAGAACGCGACGTTCGACGACGTGCAGACCTCCAGCGACGACGTCTGCATGCTGGCCTTCACCTCCGGCACGACCGGCCGGCCGAAGGCGACGATGCACTTCCACCGCGACGTCATGTCCATCTGCGAGACGTTCTCCCGGCACGTGCTCGAGCCGAGGCCGGACGACGTCTTCACCGGGACCCCGCCGTACGCGTTCACCTTCGGTCTCGGCGGGGTGCTCCTGTTCCCCCTCCATGCCGGCGCCTCGACCCTGCTGGTCGAGAAGGCGACGCCGGTCGAGCTCGCCGACCTGATCGACGAGCATGGCGTGACGATCTGCTTCACCGCGCCCACGGCGTACAAGGCCATGCTCGCCGCCGGGAGGACCATCCCGTCGCTGAGGAAGGCGGTCTCGGCGGGCGAGCACCTGCCGAAGGCGACCTGGGAGGCCTTCCGGGATGCGACCGGAGTGGAGATCGTCGACGGGATCGGCTCGACCGAGATGCTCCACATCTTCATCTCTGCCTCGGGAGCAGACATCCGTCCGGGCTCCACCGGCCGCGCCGTGCCGGGCTACGCCGCGACGGTCGTCGACGACCTCGGCCACGAGCTGCCGGCCGGTGAGCCCGGTCGGCTCGCGGTCAAGGGACCCACCGGCTGTCGCTATCTCGACGACCCGCGCCAGGCGGCGTACGTGCAGAACGGCTGGAACCTCACCGGCGACACGTTCACCCGCGACGACCAGGGCTACTTCTGGTACCAGGCACGAAGCGACGACATGATCATCAGCTCGGGCTACAACATCGCGGCACCCGAGGTCGAGGAGGCGCTGCTCAAGCACCCGCTGGTCGCCGAGTGCGCGGTGGTCGGCGTCCCGGACGAGGCGCGGGGGCACATCGTCAAGGCGTACGTCGTGAACGTCGGGTCGGTGACCGCCCGCGAGCTGCAGGACTTCGTGAAGGCCGCGATCGCGCCGTACAAGTACCCCCGGGAGATCGAGTTCGTCCCGGAGCTGCCGAAGACGGCGACCGGCAAGCTGCAGCGGTTCCGCCTCCGCGCGCTCGCGACGCCCGATGCCTGAGCAGTCGCCGCGCCACCTCATCCTGTCGCTGTTCGGGCTGTACGCGCGGGAGGATCCTTCCGGCTCGGGACACCCGGCAAACTGGCTGTCCGTGCGGTCGCTGATCACGCTCATGTCGGACCTCGAGGTCGACGCCGCGGCGACCCGGTCGTCGGTGTCGCGACTGAAGAAGCGGGGCGTGCTCGACCCCGCGAGGTCCGACGGTCAGGCGGGCTACCGGTTGTCGGCCGCTGCGTTGGCCGTGCTGCGCGAGGGCGACGCCCGCATCTGGTCGCGGCCACGGGCGTCGGTCGGCGACGGGTGGCTGATGGTGGTCTTCTCGGTGCCGGAGGCCGAGCGCGGCAAGCGGCACGAGCTGCGGTCGCTGCTGACCCGGCTGGGCTTCGGCACGGCGGCGCCGGGCGTCTGGATCGCTCCCGGCACGGCGTACGACGAGACGCTGGCGGCGCTCGACCGGGCGGGACTGACGTCCTACACCGAGCTGTTCCGGGGGGCCTATCTCGGCGCCGGGCCGGCCGAGGTGCGCGTCGGTGAGTGGTGGGACCTGCCGGCGATCGCCGGGCTGTACCAGGAGTTCGTCGCGGACCATCGCGCGCTGACCCGGATGACCTCGCCCGACCCCGGCCGCGCCTTCACGGCGTACGTCCCGATGCTGACCGCGTGGCGGCGCCTCCCCTACCTCGACCCGGGCATCCCGCTCGAGCTGCTCCCCCGCGACTGGCCGGGCGTCCGGGCCGCCGACCTCTTCACCGAGCTCGACGCTCGCCTCCGCCGACCCGCGGCGAAGCATGCGCACGCTCGGCTCGAGGCGCCCTGACCGGGTCGCTACAGGACGGCGAGGCCCTGGATCTCCACGAGCGCCTCGGCGTCCCAGAGGCGGGCGGCGCCGATGCCGGCCATGGCGGGGTAGTCGCCACCGACGAGCCGCTTCCACACCTCGCCGATCTCGCGAGCGTGGGCGCGGTAGTCGTCCATGTCGACGATGTAGATCGTCAGCGACGCGATGCCGTCCGGGAAGCCACCGGCCTCGCGGAGGGCCATCAGCAGGTTCCTCAGCGCCTGCTCGAACTGCGCCACGACGCCGCCCGGGACGATGGCGCCCGACGCGTCCATGCCCGTCTGGCCGGCCAGGTGGATCGTCGTACCGCGCGCGAGCACGGCGTGGGAGAAACCGGACGGTTTCGCCAAGGACGGCGGGTTGACCCGCACCAGGTCACCCATCAGCTCTGCACCGCCCCTCCGTCGACGTTGATGCCCTGACCGTTGATCGCCGCGTTGTCGACGCAGAGCATCACGGTCGCCGCGACCTCGTCCACCGTGACCAGGCGGCCGATGGGCTGCATGTTCGCCAGGATCTCCCTTGCCTCATCCGTGGAGCGGCCGGTCCCCGACGCGATGTTCGCGACCGACTCGTCGGTCATCGGGGTGTCGACGTACCCGGGGCAGACAGCGTTCACGGTGACTCCGGTCTGGGCGACCTCCGCCGCCGCGGTGCGCACGAGCCCGAGCACGCCGTGCTTGCTCGCGGTGTACGCCGCGATCCGTGGCGAGCCGACCTTGCCGGCGACCGACGCGATCACCACGACGCGTCCGAAGCCGGTGGACGTCATCGCCGGGAGCGCCCGGCGTAGGCAGCGGAACGGCGCGGTCAGGTTGAGGTCGAGCATCCGCTGCCAGTCCTCGTCGGTGGTCCGCACCAAGGGCGCCGACATGGACGCCCCGGCGTTCACGACCAGGATCTCGACCGGGCCCCAGTCCTGCTCGACCCGCGCGAACGCCGCGTCGATCGCGCCCGGGTCCAGCAGGTCCGCCGGTACGACGAGCGTCTCGCCGGGCAGCGCGTCCGCCACGCCCTGCAAGGCATCGGCGTCGCGCGAGACGAGCGCGACGCGGTGCCCGGCCCGCGACAGCGCGAGCGCACAGGCAGCGCCGATCCCCTTCGAGGCACCGGTGACCAGCGCGACCCTTCCTTCCCCACTCATCGCGGCTCCGGCGTATCGAGGCGTGTAACCACCCCAGATGGTCCGAATCGAGCCGGAATCGGGCCGTCCAGCAACAATCTGGGGTGGTTACACGCAGCCGAAGCACGCGCCCCGCGCACGACGTCCCTCATCGGAACGCCGGGATCCCGGTCAGCTCGCCGCCGACGGAGAGCAGGTGCATCTCCTCGGTCCCCTCGTAGGTCATCACCGTCTCGAGGTTGTTCATGTGGCGCATCACGGCGTGGTCGAGCGTGATCCCGGCCCCGCCCAGCGTCGTCCGCGCCTCCCGCGCCACGTCGAGGGCGGCGCGCACGTTGGAGTACTTGCCGTAGGAGACCTGGATCGGGCTCAGGTTCCCCGCGTCCTTCAGGGCGCCCAGGCGCCACGCGACGAGCGCCGCGTTGTTGACCCCGATCGTCATCAGCGCGAGCTTGCGCTGCGTGAGCTGGAACGACGCGAGCGGCCTGCCGAACTGCTCCCGATCCTGGGTGTAGGCCAGCGACTCCTCGAGGCACGCGCGCGCGGCACCGACGACGCCCCAGACGATGCCGTACCGCGCCTCGTTCAAGCACGACAACGGACCCTTGAGCCCGCGCACCTCGGGGAACGCGGCATCCCTCGGCAGCCGCAGGTCGTCGAAGGCGAGCTCGGCGGTCACGGAGGCCCGGAGCGAGAGCTTGCGCTGGATCTTGTGCGCGCTGAAGCCCGGCGTGTCCGTCGGTACGGCGAAGCCGCGGATCCCGTCGTCCGTCTGTGCCCAGACGACGGCGACGTCGGCGAGGGTGCCGTTGGTGATCCACATCTTGGAGCCGTTGAGGACCCAGTCGTCACCGTCGCGACGAGCCCGCGTCTTCATCGAGCCGGGGTCGCTGCCGGCATCCGGCTCGGTCAGGCCGAAGCAGCCGATCGCGTCGCCCGTCGCCATCCGCGGCAGCCACTCCTGCTTCTGCTCCTCACTCCCCCAGCGGTGGATCGCGAACATCGCCAGCGACCCCTGGACGCTGACGAAGCTGCGGAGTCCGGAGTCGACAGCCTCCAGCTCGCGGCAGGCGACGCCGTACGCCGTCGCGCTCGTGCCGGCGCAGCCGTAGCCGTCGAGGTGCATGCCCAGCAGCCCGAGCTTGCCGAGCCGCGGGCCGAGGTCGTCGGGCAGCGTGCCCTGGTCGTACCACTCGGCGATGTGAGGGGCGAGCTCGCTCCGCGCGAAGTCGCGGACGGTGTCGCGGATCGCGCGGTCCTCGTCGGAGAGGAGGTCGTCGATCCTCAGGAAGTCGTGGGCTGCGAGGTCGTGGCTCATCGGCCTGTCCATTCCGGGGGTCGCTTGGCGTTGAACGCGGCGTGGAACTCCGCATGGTCGTGGGTGGTCATCAGCAGCGCCTGGGTCATCGCGTCGAGCTCCATGGCCGGCCCGATCGGCATGTCGAGCTCGCGGGTGATCAGTGACTTCGTCTGCTGGAGCCCGAGCGTCGGTCCGTCGGCGAGTCGACGAGCCAGGACGGCGCAGGCGTCGTCGAGGTCGCCCGCGTCGTCCAGGAGCTGGGTGACCAGGCCGTAGCGGTCGGCGGTCGCGGCGTCGATCGTGTCGCCGAGCATCAGCAGCTCGGTCGCCCGGCCGTAGCCCACGAGCCGAGGGAGGAGGTACGCCGCACCCATGTCGCCGCCGGACAGCCCGACCTTGGTGAACAGGAAGGCGAACCTCGCCTGCGGCGTGCAGATGCGGAAGTCCGCGGCGATCGCGACGACGCTTCCGGCGCCGGCCGCGATCCCCTGGATGCCGGCGATGATCGGGATCGGGCACTCGCGCATCGCACGGATCACGTCGCCGGTCATCTTGGTGAAGCCCATCAGCCCGGCAGCGTCCATCTGGATCAGCTCGCCGATGATCTCGTTGACGTCACCGCCGCCGCAGAAGCCCTTGCCCTCGCCACGGATCACCAGGACCCGGGTGTCGCCACGGTGCGGCAGCTCCGCGAGCAGGTCGCGGAGGTCGGCGTACGACTCGAAGGTGAGGGGGTTCATCTTCTCCGGCCGGTTCAGGGTCACCGTGGCCACGCCGTCGGCCACCGAGAAGTCGAAGTGCTGCCAGTCGTCGGTGATGCCGGCGCTGGCCCGGTAACGGCTCACTCCGTGCCTTTCATGAGTCCGCGGGCGATGATCGTCCGCTGCACCTCGGAGGCGCCCTCGTAGATCCGCGGCGCCCGCACCTCACGATAGAGGCGCTCGAGCAGATGGCCGCGCTGCAGCCCGCGGGCCCCGTGGAGCTGGACCGCCTGGTCGACGACCCACTGAGCGGTCTCGGTGGCGAACAGCTTCGCCTGCGCTGCCGTGGTCGTGATCGCGCTGCGCTCGGCGCCCCCGTCGTACGTCGCGGCCGCGCGGCGTACGAGAAGCCGGGCGGCCTCGATCCGCGTGGCCATCTCCGCGAGGGTGTGCTGGGTCGCCTGCTGGTCGATCAGCTTCCCGCCGAAGAGCTCGCGCTCCCGCGCCCAGACCAGGCTGGCGTCGAGCGCGGCCTGAGCCATGCCGACGGCGAACGCCCCGACACTGGGCCGGAACAGGTCGAGCGTGCCCATGGCGACCCCGAAGCCATGATCGACCTCGCCGAGCAGGTCGTCGGTCGTCACGCGGACGCCGTCGAAGTGCAGGGTGCCGAGCGCGTGCGGGGCCACCATGTCGAGGCGTTCACCGGTCAGTCCGGGCGCGTCACCGGCGACCGCGAACGCGGTGACCCCCCGAGCCTGGGTGCCGGGCGTGGTGCGGGCGAACACGGCGTAGACGTCGGCGTCGGGCGCGTTCGAGATCCAGGTCTTGGTGCCGTGCAGGGTCCAGGCGCGTCGTCCCGAGCCGGTCGAAGGCTCACCGTCGGGGCGTGCCTCGAGGGCGAGCGCGCCGGCGTCGGATCCGGCGTCGGGCTCGGAGAGGGCGAAGGCCGGGACGACGTCGCCGCTGGCGACGCCGGGGATCCAGCGTTCGCGGGTGGCGTCGTTGCCGGACTGGAGGATCGGGTAGGAGCCGAGCCCTTGCAGCGCCAGAGCCGTCTCCGCCTCGGTGTCGACCGTCGCGAGCACCTCGCGGAGCAGGCACAGCTGCATCGCCGCCGCGGTTCCTGAGGAGGCGAGGGACGAGCCGTCTCGAAGGGCCGTGCGGGGCGGCTCCTCGGGCGCTCCCCCGAACAGTCCCCGCAACAGCCCGGCGTCACCGAGTGCCTTGACGAGCGGGCGGTTCACGGCCCCGTGGACCGGCGCGATGCCGTCGAGCGAAGCCGCCGCCGACCGCACCCACGCGGCGTACTCCTGCTGCTGGGCGCTCAGCCCGTACGCCGAGACCGGGTCAGGCGAGGATCCGCTCACGCCGCCGACCATACCCGTGACCGTATTGCGCCTTGACAACGCCCGTCAAGAACGCGCAATGTTCATGGATACTCCCTGACGAAATGGTCGTGCATCGCCCCCCAGCGAGACCATTTCGTCAGGGACTGTCCAGTCGAGGCGGAGGCGGATGCGGATCGCGGTGATCGGTGGGGGTCCGGGCGGCCTCTACTTCTCGGCCCTCGCCCAGCAGCTCGCGGCGACGACCGGGCAGACGCATGAGATCACGGTCTGGGAGCGGAACGCCGCCGACGACACGTTCGGCTTCGGGGTGGTGTTCAGCGACGAGACGCTCGGCGGCATCGAGCACGCGGACCCGGCCGTCTTCGCCCAGATGCAGCGGGAGTTCGCGCTCTGGGACGACATCGACGTCCACTTCAAGGGCGAGGTGGTCACCAGCGGTGGTCACGCGTTCGCCGCGATGAGCCGGCGCCGGCTGCTCGAGATCCTCCAGGAGCGCTGCCGCGAGCTCGGCGTGACGCTCCACTTCCGCGTCGAGGCACCCGACGTCGACGAGCTGGCCGCGTCGTACGACCTCGTCGTCGCCGCCGACGGCCTGAACTCCCCCGTCCGCAAGCGGTACGCCGACACCTTCCGCCCCAGCCTCGACGTGCGGGACTGCCGCTACATCTGGCTCGGCACCGACCTGGTCTTCGACGCGTTCAAGTTCTACATCCGCGAGACGCCGTACGGCGTGATGCAGATCCACGGCTACCCGTTCGACGCCACCGGCTCGACGTTCATCGTCGAGATGACCAGCGAGGTCTGGCGCCGCGCGGGCTTCGCGGAATTCGCCGACCGGGAGTGGTCGCCCGGCGAGTCCGACGAGAAGTCCATCGCCCTGATCCGCGAGCTCTTCTCCGACGTCCTCGACGGGCACGAGGTGATGGCCAACAACTCGCGCTGGATCTCGTTCACCACCGTCCGCAACGAGCACTGGGTCCACGCTGAGCCCGGCCAGGGTGGTGTCGTGATCCTCGGCGACGCCGCCCACACCGCCCACTTCTCGATCGGGTCGGGCACGAAGCTGGCCATGGAGGACGCCCTGGCCCTCGCCGCGTGCCTGCACGAGGAGCCGACGACGGAGGCCGCACTCGCGACGTACGAGGAGGAGCGCAAGGCCGTCGTGCTCTCCACCCAGCGCGCGGCGCAGGCGAGCCTCGAGTGGTTCGAGAACCTCGCGCAGTACGTCCACCAGGAGCCGACCCAGTTCGCCTTCAACATCATGACCCGCTCGCGCCGGGTCACCTACGACAACCTGCGCGTCCGGGACCCGGAGTTCGTCGCGACTTGCGAGGCCTGGTACGCCGAGGACTGTCACGGTCGCCCGGACACCCCGCCGATGTTCCAGCCCGTCACCCTGCGCGCGGCAGACGGCGCGGGACTGACCCTGAACAACCGCGTGATCGTCTCGCCGATGGACATGTACGTCGCCGAGGACGGCGTCCCCACGGAGTTCCACCTCGTGCACCTCGGGGGCAAGGCGCTCGGCGGCGCCGGACTGGTGATGACCGAGATGATCTGTCCGTCCGCGATCGGGAGGATCAGTCCGGGCTGCGGCGGTCTGTGGACGGACGAGCAGCGGGACGGCTGGAAACGTGCGGTGGACTTCGTGCACGCGAACACGTCCGCCGCGATCGGCTGCCAGCTCGGTCACTCCGGCGCGAAGGGCTCGACGAAGCTGATGTGGGAGGGCATCGACGAGCCACTGCCCGCGGAGAACTGGGAGGTCGTGGCCGCCTCACCGGTCGCCTACTCGGCCGTCAACCAGACCCCGCTCGAGCTCGACCGGGCGGGCCTCGACCTGATCCGCGACGAGTTCGCGGCCTCGGCCCGGCGCGCGGCCGAGGCGGGCTTCGACCTGCTGGAGCTGCACTGCGCCCACGGCTACCTGTTGTCCGGCTTCCTGTCTCCGGTGACCAACCAGCGCACCGACGAGTACGGCGGCGACATCGCGGGCCGGCTCCGGTTCCCGCTCGAGGTGTGGCACGCGATGCGCTCGGTCTGGCCGGCGACGAAGCCGATGACCGTCCGCATCTCGGCCACCGACTGGGTCGAGAACGGGCAGACGCTCGAGGACGCTCTGGCGGTGGCCGCGGCGTTCGCGGAGGCGGGCGCAGCCGCGATCGACGTGTCGACGGGCCAGGTGACCAAGCGCGAGAGGCCGGCGTTCGGGCGCAGCTACCAGACGCCGTACGCCGACGCCATCCGCAACCGGCTCGGCATCCCGACGATCGCGGTCGGGGTGATCTCGTCGTACGACGACGTGAACTCGATCCTGATGGCCGGCCGAGCCGACCTCTGCGCCCTCGGAAGGGCACACCTCTACGACCCGAACTGGACCCTGCACGCCGCCGTCGAGCAGGACTACGACGGGCCCGGCGCGATCTGGCCCGACCCGTGGCGGGCTGGTCGGCGCAAGCCGCAGACCGGCCGCTCGGACGGCCCGAAGCCGCGGCTCGAGCTCATCCGCTCCGGCGCCACGGGCACCTCGCACCGCCGATGGCGGCCGGGCGCCGGCTAGGAGATCCTGCGCGAGCTCGTCCGCGGGTGGGTTGCCAGGTCGATGACGTTCGAGTCCTCTCCCGAGGCCGCCGACCTTCGGACGATACGTCGCGTGACTCGCCCGTCGCGGACGGAGACCGTCACCAGCTCACGCGAGCTCGTGTCGTACGCCGCGACCACGCCGGCGTACGACCGTTCAGCGGCGTCGAGCGCGATCAGGGCGCGCAAGGATCCGATGCACTCGTCGAGGCTGATCCCCCCGCGCGGTCGGATCGTCTTCCCGTCGGCGGACGGCGTCCAGCCGGATCCACGCACCCAGTCCTGGGCACTTCCCCGGAACGGCGGCAGCACCTCGACGGCGCCGGCGTACTCCATGGATCTACCTTGCTCCAGTCGGAGCGCTCGGATCTTCCCCCGATCGGGGTAAGCGAGTGCAAAGACGTGCCGCGGGGACGGCCCGCGTGATCCACAGGACGGTCGTCGGTGGGTGCCGCCAGGGGGCGGAAGTGAGTACGGTGTCACCCACATCGACAGCCGTCTCGGGAGGCACCGCTTCGATGGGCGTACGCCGTTTGTTGCCGGCCATCCTCGTCGGCGCCCTCAGCGGGTCGCTCCTGTCCGCCTGCGCCGGTGACGACACCTCCGTCGCCGACCCGCCCATCTCGCCCGCTCCCACGTCGTCGGCGACGGGT
>DATBDF010000215.1:0-5279 GCA_036270075.1 Nocardioides sp. | reverse complement strand
GAGACGATGCGGTTCTCGAGGTTCTGCCGGACGCGGTTCTCCATGCCGTAGTAGGTGTGGACGACGTACCACTCGCCGGGCTTGGCCCACAGCTCGCGCCGGAACTCCTCCAGCGGGTCCTCGCCCTCTGCCTCGGCCTCGCCGTCCTCGCCGGTCGCCTCGTCAGTCGCCTCGGCGTCCGCCTCGTCGGTCTCGTCGGCCTCGTCAACCAGGGTCTCCGCCTGCTCGGCGGGCGCGTGGGCGTCGGTCTCGTCGGACGTCGGCTCCGCCACGGCGGGCTCGTCGGCCACCTCGTCCTCGGTGCTCATCTCGGTGCTCATCTCGGTGCTCATTTCGGAGCTCGGCTCGGAACCCGTCTCGGTGATCACCTCGGCGACCGGGTCCGGCGTGACGTCGGCCTCCGGGGTGGGCTCAGCGAGCGCCTCCCCGGTCTGCTCGTCGGCCTGCTCGTCGACCTGCTCGTCGACCTGCCCGGAAACCTCCTCCGCGGCGTGGTCCTGCTCGATGTCGTACTGCGACACGTTTCCTGCTCCCAACCTCAGCTCGAGGACTGGCCGCTGAACAGCCAGAAGATCAGCCTGCCGAACACCAGGTCCAGGCCGGACACCAGCGCCATCATGAAGATCACGAACGCCATGACCACGAAGAAGTACGTGACCAGCTGCTGCTGGGTGGGCCAGACCACCTTGCGCAGCTCGGCGACCACCTGCCGGTAGAACAGGATCGGTCCGGTGCGCTCGGTACGCCGGTCACGCGACCGGACGGCGTTGCCTCCCGACACGTGGGCCACCTCTTCTCTGGTTTCACGCGGCCGGCCCGGTTGGCCGACCACTCTCCATGTTCACGTCATGTTTCACGACTGTGCGGTTCTCGCAGGGCACGAGGGACTTGAACCCCCAACCTTCGGTTTTGGAGACCGATGCTCTGCCAGTTGAGCTAGTGCCCTTCGGCGCTCCCCTGCGCTCGAGCCAGTGTGCGACGACCCGTGCGCGGGCATGCCAAAGCATGGGGAAGATCCACCGTTGGTCGAGTCTACGGGCACCACCGAGGGTGAGTCCAAACGACCCTGCGGCCGCCGTGACCGGGGCACGGGCGTGAATCGGCCCGGACCCGGCGGCGCCCCTACCATGGGGCCATGACCGAGGCCACCCCCACCACGACCCCTCGTCAGACCCCACGTGACCGGCGGATTTCCGGGCGCATCGGCGCCATCGCCGAGTCGGCCACGCTCAAGGTGGATGCGAAGGCCAAGGCGCTCAAGGCCGAGGGGCGGCCGGTGATCGGCTTCGGAGCCGGGGAACCGGACTTCACCACGCCGGGGTACATCGTCGAGGCGGCCGTCGAGGCCTGCCGCGACCCGAAGAACCACCGCTACACCCCGGCCGGCGGCCTGCCGGAGCTCAAGCAGGCGATCGCCGACAAGACCCGGCGCGACAGCGGGCTGGAGGTGGCCCCGAAGCAGGTCCTGGTCACCAACGGCGGCAAGCAGGCCATCTATGAGGCGTTCGCGACGATGCTCGACCCCGGTGACGAGGTGATCGTGCCCGCGCCGTACTGGACGACGTACCCCGAGGCGATCCAGCTCGCCGGTGGCGTGGCTGTCCCGGTCCTCGCCGACGAGACCCAGGAGTACAAGGTCACCGTCGAACAGCTCGAGGCGGCACGCACCGGGCGGACCAAGGTCCTGCTGTTCGTCTCTCCGTCCAACCCCACCGGCGCGGTCTACACCTCCGACGAGATCCGTGCGATCGGCCGGTGGGTCGAGGAGCACGAGCTCTGGGTGCTCACCGACGAGATCTACGAGCACCTGGTGTACGACGGCGTCGACACCGGGTCGCTCCCGGTGATCTGCCCGTCCCTGGCCGACAGCACCGTCGTCGTGAACGGGGTCGCCAAGACCTACGCGATGACCGGCTGGCGGGTCGGGTGGCTGATCGCCCCACCGGACCTCACCGCCGCGGCGGCGAACCTGCAGTCGCACGCGACCTCCAACGTCGCCAACGTCTCCCAGCGCGCAGCGCTCGCGGCCGTGAGCGGAGACCTCTCCGCCGTGGCCGAGATGAAGTCGGCCTTCGACCGGCGCCGGCGGACCATCGTGTCCATGCTGAACGAGATCGACGGCGTCCTCTGCCCGATGCCGCAGGGCGCCTTCTACGCCTACCCGTCCGTGAAGGGCCTCCTCGGTCGTGAGTACGACGGCCGGACGATCGCGAGCTCGACCGACCTGGCCGAGTACATCCTCGAGCAGGCCGAGGTGGCCGTCGTGCCGGGCGAGGCGTTCGGGACTCCCGGCTACCTCCGCCTGTCCTACGCACTCGGCGACGACGACCTGGTCGAGGGGATCACCCGGCTGCAGAAGCTGTTCGCCTGAGATGAGTGAGCCCCAGGCGCGCGCACCGCGCGCGACCCCTGGGGCGTACCCGTCCGAGATGGCGCGCGACCTCCGGGCGCTCCCGAAGGCGCACCTGCACCTGCACTTCACCGGCTCGATGCGGCACGGCACCCTGCTCGAGCTCGCCGAGCGTGACGGCATCCAGCTGCCCGAGTCATTGGTGAGCGAGTGGCCGCCGCCGCTCTCGGCGGCCGACGAGAAGGGCTGGTTCCGCTTCCAGCGGCTCTACGACGTCGCTCGTTCGGTGCTCCGCACCGAGGACGATGTACGCCGGCTCGTGCGTGAAGCCGCCGAGGACGACGTCCGCGACGGCGGACGCTGGCTGGAGATCCAGGTCGACCCCTCCGGCTACGGAGCGCGCTTCGGGGGCATCACCGCGTTCACCGACCTGGTGCTGGACGCCGTGCGAGAGACGTCGGCAGCCACGGGCCTGGGCATGGCGGTGATCATCGCCGCCAACCGGACGCGTCACCCTCTGGACGCGCGGACACTGGCCCGGCTGGCCGCCCAGTACGCCGGCCGGGGCGTGATCGGCTTCGGCCTGTCGAACGACGAGCGGCGCGGCGTGACCACCGAGTTCGCGCCGGCGTTCGCGATCGCCGAGCGGGCGGGCCTGCGGCTCGTGCCCCATGGCGGCGAGCTGCTGGGACCGCCCTCTGTCCGGGCCTGCGTCGAGTCCCTGCACGCGCAACGCCTCGGCCACGGCATCCGCTCGGTCGAGGATCCCGCGCTGCTCGCGGAGATCGTCGAACGCGGCATCGCGCTCGAGGTCTGCCCGGTGTCCAACGTCGCCCTGGGCGTCTACTCCGACCTCACCTCGGTCCCCCTGCCCGAGCTTCTCGACGCGGGCGCGACCGTGGCTCTCGGGGCCGACGACCCGCTGCTGTTCGGCTCGAGGCTGGCGGCGCAGTACGCCACCATGCGCGCCGCCCACGAGCTGACCGACGACACACTCGCGGAGCTGGCAGCCATGTCGGTGCGTGCCTCGTGCGCGCCGGACGAGACCAAGGCGGCGCTGCTGGCAGAGGTGACCAACTGGCTCACCGAGGCTCCCGTTTCTGCGACGATGACGCCATGAGCGACGACGACCTCTGGCGCCCGAAGGAGTCCGCCGACCGCTCGGGCGACGACGAGACCCAGCCGATCACCGGCGGCTCGCCCGCCTCGCCGTCGTCGCCGTCTGCGGAGGAGCCGCCCACGCCGCCGGGCCCGCCGTACTCCCCGCCCGCCGGCCCGGGCGCGGTACCGCCTCCGCACAACCCCTACGGCGCCCAGCCCGGTCAGCCTCCGGGCCAGCCGTACGGTCAGCAGCCCTACGGCGGGCAGCCCTACGGCGGGCAGCCGTACGGGCAGCAGCCCTATGGCGGTCAGCAACCCTATGGCGGGCAGCCGTACCCGCCACCCCCGAACCCCTACCAGGCCCCGAACGAGTACGGCGCCCCCCAGAACCCCTACGGCTCGCCGTACCAGCCGGCGTACGCCGGTGGGCTGGTGCCCGACCACCCGTCGGCGACGACGGCCATGGTGCTCGGCATCGTCGGCCTGGTCGGCGTCGTGCTCTGTGGCGGCATCACCTTGCTGCTCTCCCCTGCCGCCTGGGTCGTGGGCGCCAAGGCGGTGCGCGAGATCGACGCGTCGCCGGGTCGGTACGGCGGCCGCGACCGGGCTCAGTCCGGCAAGATCATGGGCATCATCGGCACCGTGCTGCTGGTCCTCGGCGTGCTGGCGATCATCGCCTTCGTGGCCCTGGCCGTCTCGGTGGGCAGCAGCGACCCGACACCGATCTACCCCTCGCCGACCTTCCAGAACGGCTGAACGAGGACGGGCGCTTGCGCGCCGGCCGTCCTCAGAGCTCCGTGCCCACCAGCACGGGTTCGTTGACCAGCCGGATGCCGAACCTCTCCGCGACGCCGTCCCGGATCTCGCGGGCGAGCGCCAGCAGCTCCGCCGTGGTCGCCCCACCTCGGTTGGTGAGCGCCAGCGTGTGCTTGGTCGACAGGCGAGCAGCGCCCGCGCCGTAGCCCTTGGCGTAGCCCGACCGTTCGATGAGCCAGGCGGCGCTGGTCTTGGTCCGGCCGTCGCCCTGGGGCCAGGAGGGGGCACCCTCGGGCAGCTCTTCGGCCGGGACGACGGGGTTGGTGAAGAAGGAGCCGGCGCTCCACGTGTCGTGGTCGGTGGCGTCGAGGACCATCCCCTTGCTCCGGCGCAGGTCGAGGACGGACCGGCGTACGTCGGTCATCGGGGCCCGGCTGCCGGCCGCCACGCCGAGCCGTGTGGCCAGCTCGGCGTACGTGACCGGGGCACCGAGCTCTCCCTGCCGGAACTGGAAGGTCACCTCGAGGACGACGTGCCTGGTGGGATCGGCCTTGAACCGGCTGGTGCGGTAGCCGAACCCGCAGTCGGCCGCGGCGAAGGTCCGGACACCGCGGAGGCGGCGGTCCCAGACCCGGACCGAGGCCAACGTCTGGGAGATCTCCTGGCCGTAGGCTCCGACGTTCTGGATCGGCGTCGCACCGACCGAGCCCGGGATGCCCGACAGGGCCTCGATGCCGACCCAGCCGCGCTCGACGGCTGCCGCCACGAAGGGATCCCAGGGCTCGCCCGCAGCGACCCCCACCACGACACCACCGCAGGTCGGGTCGGCTCCCTCGTGGTCCGCGACGATCCCCGCGGTCGCCACCTGGACGACCGTGCCCGCGAAGCCTTCGTCGGCGACCACGACGTTGCTGCCGCCGGCGAGCACCAGGACCGGCTCACCCGCCTCGTCGCAGCTGCTGACCGCGTCCACGAGGTCCTGCTCCGTCTCGGCCCGCACCCAAGACCGTGCGGGACCACCGAGCCGCAGGGTCGTGTGGTCCGCGAGCAGCTCAGGCACGCAGGACCGCCA
>DATBDF010000214.1:0-9656 GCA_036270075.1 Nocardioides sp. | reverse complement strand
CAGACAGGTCCCCGTGAGCAGGCGCAGACCCGCCGCGACCCAGACACCGTGCGCGACGAGCGCGAGCAGGGCCGTGCACAGGGCGGCGCCGAGCGCCCCACAGGCCATCACCCGCGGTGCCGGGTAGCGGTCGGGAAGATTGACGAAGGCGGAGATGAGAGCGCCGACGACGAAACCTACCTGGACCGCGGTCGTCAGCAGGGGGACCTCCACGCCGCTGAGGTGCCACTCCGCCTTGATGGCGGGAGCCGCTGCGGACGCGGCGAACCAGGTGCCGAGAGCGAGCACCTGGGCGGCCGCGATCACGGCGAGCTCGCGCCGGGGCTCGCGCGTGATCTGGCTCATGAGCAGCCCCTGGTCGGAATGCCACGATCGCCTCGAGCGTTCGGGATGCTAGTTGTCGTCGACGGTCGGTCGATCGTCGCAGATCTGGTCGGAGCGGGTGCTCCGCGGAAAGGTACGTGATGGCCACCCTCCCGCTGACCGAGGAGAGCTTCGAGCAGACGGTGACCCAGGACGGGATCGTGCTCGTGGACTTCTGGGCGTCCTGGTGCGGTCCGTGCCGGATGTTCGCCCCCGTCTACGAGAAGGCGTCCGAGACGCACGACGACATCACGTTCGCCAGCATCGACACCGAGGCCGAGCAGATGCTCTCGGGTGCGCTGCAGATCTCCTCGATTCCGACGCTGATGGCCTTCCGCGACGGGATCATGGTCTTCCGCCAGGCGGGTGCGCTTCCCGCTCCGGCGCTGGAGCAGCTGATCACCGCGGTGCGCGACCTCGACATGGACGACGTACGCCGTCAGGTCGCGGAGCAGGAGACGAAGCGCGCGTAATCCGCTCGCGCGCCCTGGGAGCGTCGGGGACCCTGGCCCGCATGCTGCTCTTCCTGTTCGGGCCGCCGGCGGTCGGCAAGATGACCGTGGGCCGGGCGATCGCGGACGCGAGCGACTTCCGGCTGTTCCACAACCACCACGTGATCGAGCCGTTGCTCGACGTGTTCGAGTTCGACTCGCCCGCGTTCCAGACCTTGATGGGGGAGTTCCGCCAGCGGGTGCTGGAGGAGGCCGCGGCCGCCGACCTCGACCTGGTCTTCACGCTGGTGTGGGCGCTCGACCTCGTGCGGGACGCCGACGGCGTACGCCGGCATCTCGCTCCCTTCGTCGAAGCGGGTCGCCGGGTGGTGATCGTCGAGCTGTGCGCAAGCCTCGACACCCGGCTCGAGCGCAACCGCACCGAGCTGCGGCTGGCCGAGAAGAAGTCCAAGCGCGACGTCGCCTGGTCCGACGACAACGTGCGCAGCCTCGAGCGCTACCAGATGAACACGGGCGTCCCGTCGCCGGCGGACGAGGTCATCGCCGGCTTCCCTCACCTGCGGATCGACAACACCCACCGGGCGCCCGAAGCCGTCGCGGCCGACGTGCTGGCGTGGCTGGCACCGTCACCCGGCTGACAGAGGCCGGGGCGAGCGGGCGTCTAGCCTCGGTCGGGTGACTGCATCCTCGGATCTCTTCCGCCTGCTCCTCGACACCCGGACGTGGATCGCCATGGACGTCGACGTCGACGGCCGGGTGCTCGCCGGCCACGACGACCTCGGCAGCCTGCAGCTGGTCGAGATCTCGCCGGACGGCGTACGCACGCCGCTGACCGACCTGCCGTCGCGGTGCCGTGGTCGGTACGTCCACGGGCGACGTCAGGTCGTGATCGAGCACGACCAGGGCGGCGACGAGAACTACCAGCTGTCCCTGCTCGACCTCACCGAGCTCCCGTCGTCTCCCGTCGGCCTCGAGGCCCTCACGCCGCTGGTGTCCGACCCCGACCACCTGCACACGTTGCTCGACGTCTCCGCGAGCTCGGTCGTGTACTGCACCAACCGCCGCAACGGCGTGGACATGGACGTCGTCGTCCGCGACCTGACGACCGGCGAGGAGCGCGTGGTCTACGACGGCGGCGGGTACGTCGCGGGCTCCGAGGTCTCCCACGACGAGAAGTCCGTCGCCGTGACCATGATCAGCCTCCAGCCGAGCTCGACGTCGATCGTGCTGGCCGACGGGACCGGCGCGCGAGACCTCACGGACCCCGACGAGCGCGCCGACCACCACGTCGCGGGCTGGACGGCCGACGACACGGCGCTGGTCCTGATGTCGGACCACGACCGCGAGTTCCACGCCGTCCTGCGGCTGGATCGCGACGGGACGTGGTCGACTCTGGTCGAGGAGGCCGACCACGATCTGGGCGCGAGCCTGTCCCCCGACGGCAGCCTGATGGTCGTCAGCCACCACCTCGACGGACTGGATCGCCTGTCCGTGCACCGGACCGACGGCACCCGCGTCGCGGAGGTCGACCTCGAGCCGGTCGTCCCGATGAGCCTGGTCTGGGCGCCGGACTCCTCGGCGTTCGCCATCACCGCGATGACCCCCACCGATCCCGGCTCGATCGTGCGCGTGGATGCCCGGTCCGGGACGAGCACCGTCCTGGTGGACGGTCGTGACGGTGTCCCGGCCGAGGTCCGCGACCGTCTGGTGACCCCGACCGTGCACCGCATCCCGACTGCCGACGGCGAGCAGGTCCCCTGCTTCCGGTACGCCGCTCCCGACAACCCGTCGGGCGTCTCGGTGCTGAACATCCACGGCGGGCCCGAGGCCGAGGCGAACCGGGTCTTCGGCGCCACCTTCCAGGCGCTCGCGCTGGCGGGCTTCGACGTCCTGGTGCCGAACGTCCGTGGCTCCGCCGGCTACGGCAAGCGTTGGGTCTCGCTGGACGACGTACGCCTGCGGCTCGACTCGGTGGCCGACCTGGCCGCGATCCACGCCTGGCTCCCGAGCGTCGGCCTCGACCCCGCCCGGGCGGCGTTGTGGGGCGGCTCGTACGGCGGCTACATGGTGCTCGCCGGGGTGTCGATGCAGCCGGACCTGTGGGCTGCGGGTGTCGACATCGTCGGGATCTCCTCGCTGGTGACCTTCCTCGAGAACACCTCGGAGTACCGCCGCGCCGTCCGGGAGCGTGAGTACGGCTCCCTCGCCGACGACCGCGACTTCCTGGTTCACGCGTCGCCGATCACCTACCTCGACGACATCGTCGCGCCGCTCTTCGTGATCCACGGCGCCAACGACCCGCGCGTACCGCTCTCCGAGGCCGAGCAGATCAAGGCGGCGCTGGACGGCAGGGGCGTGCCCTGCGAGCTCCGCGTCTACCACGACGAGGGCCACGGGCTCGCCAAACGGGCCAACCGCCTCGACGCCTACCCGGCCGCCGTCGAGTTCCTCGAACGCCACCTGCTGCCCTGACCGCACACGCGACCGGCCCTGTCTGGGAGGCGGCTCCCGTGCGCGAACGTGCATGTGCCGGATAGTCCCTGACGAAATGGTCGTGTTTCGCCCGGATACCCGACCATTTCGTCAGGGACTATCGCTACACCTGTGGATCAGTGGTCGTGACCTTGGAGAGCCCACGGGGGGCGTCGGGGTCGAGTCCCAGCCGTCGGGCCAGTGACTCCACGACCAGCTGGCCAGGGACGACCAGGGCAAGGGGGGCGACCGGCTCAGGGAGGTACGGCCCCGGCAGGTGGTACGCCGCGGCGCTCGCCAGGGCGGCATCCCCGCCGACCGCCAGGACGGCGGCCCCACGCGCGGACAGGTCCCGCGCGAGGTCCCCGAGCGGAGCCAGCATCGGTCCGTCCTGTGCGGCGACGACGACCGCGGTCAGCCCCGGACCGACCACCGCGATCGGCCCGTGCCGCAGGTCGGCGTACGACAGCCCGCGCACCGGCCGCAGGCACGTCTCCTCGAGCTTCAGCGCCACCTCCAGGGCGGTCCCGAATGCCAGGCCACGGCCCGTCACCAGGGTCTCGTCGGAGGCCGCAAGCGCGTCGACCGCGGCGGCGACACCCTCCTCGGCCGACTCGAGCCGCGACAGCTCTGCCGGCGCCCGGTCGAGCAAGGGCCACAGCTCGCCCCCACCCTCCAGCGTCGCGGCCATCCCGGCCAGCGCCGCGAGCTGCGACGTGTACGACTTCGTCGCCGGGACCGCTCGCTCGGTGCCGGCCTGCGTCGTCAGCGGTACGTCGGCCTCGACCGCCAGGGGGCTGTCCGCGTCGTTGCTGATCGCGATCGTGGCCGCTCCGTGTGACGCGGCCCAGCGCTGGACGTCGACGATCTCCTCGGTCCGTCCGGACTGGGAGATGCTGACGACGAGGGTGTCCGAGAGGTCGAGGCGCGCGTGGTAGTGCGTGGCCACACTCGCCGCGGCCAGGGCGGCCGGGACGCCGAGCTGGGTCTCGACCAGGTAGCGGCCGTACACCGCGGCGTTGTCGGAGGAGCCGCGGGCGACGAAGAGGATCCGGTGGCGACCGGTCACCGCCGCCCGGATCTGTCCGGCCCGGCGGCGTACCTCCTCCAGCGTGGCCGCGACCGCCTGCCCCTGCTCGGCTATCTCGCGTCGCATCCAGGTCACCGACACACGGGGACGCTAGCAAGTCGGGTGGTTTCGAGACAGGCGCCAGGGCGCCTTCCTCAACCACCGGACGACCGCGCGAGGTGTTCCGCTGGTTGAGGAGGTCGCTCTGCGACCGTCTCGAAACCAACCGTCGGAGGACGGGTCAGGAGATGAAGATCGGGTTGGTGAGGGCGACCATGGGCAGCGCCGACTGGTAGGTCATCGGGTCGACGGTGCCCGACACGCGGCGTACCTCCACGCGGGCGAAGGCCTCGGCGCGGTCGACGGTCGCGGTGAGGACGAGGGTCCCGTCGTTCTCCGCCGACGCCGCGGCGAGCACGGTCCCGCTCTTGCCGATCAGCTGCGCCAGGGTTCCGGGTACGCCGCTGACGTGCAGCTCGACCCCGAGCTGGGCGCCGTCCTCGACCGGCACCGTGTCGCCGACCCCGCCGGACGCACCGGAGGGGCCGGTGCTGGTCCCGACGAAGTCGAGCTGCACGTCGGACGACTCGGCGATCCAGCAGTGCCCGCCCTTCGCGGCGTCGACCACCGCAGCGCTCGAGAGGGACGACATCCGGTACACGGTTTGCGGGAGGCCCACGACCTGTCCGGAGTGGTGCGAGTCCGAGTTCCCGACGCCCGGCACGTACCTCCCGGAGGCGAGGAGCGACTGCCAGTTGTTCAGGGTGAGCTGGTTGAAGAACGACCACGGCCCGTTCCAGACCTCGACGGCGTCCATGTGGTCGTACGACGGGCCGAAGTCCCAGCGGGTCCCCGCGACCGGGACGTAGGGGTGGGCGGCGATCGCGACGCCGCCGCGGTTGCGCGTCAGGTCGGTGAAGCGGCCGAGCTTGTGGTCCGCCGCGACGTACCGCCAGTCGACCCAGGTCCCGGGCTTCGTCCCCGTGGCCAGCCAGTGCCCGTTGCGCGTCGTGACCTCTTCGCCGCTGACGACCAGGTAGTCGTCCGGCACGGACCGGCCGAAGACCCGGGTCGCGGCGTTCGTGTTGTGCTCGGACGTGCCGATGAAGTCCAGGCCGTTCGTCCGGCCCTGCTCCACGAGCTCCTCGGGGCGCCAGCCCCCGTCGGAGAAGACGGAGTGGAGGTGGAGGTCGCCGCGGTACCAGCCGGCGCTCGAGCCCGGCACCGACGTCGGCGCGTGGTGAGTCCTGAACGCCGGCTCGACCGGCTCGCCGTGGTGGAGGGTCACGGTGACCTGCCACGGCGTCCCGGGCGGCACGATCAGGAAGGGTCCGAGGATCACGTGCCACCGCCCGGGCGTCAGTGGACCGGCGAGGTAGCCCGGGGTTGCCCAGTGCCGGGTGATCCGGAAGTGCCGCCGCGCGCCGCCCGACCATCCGCGGAACCCCTCGGCGTTCCCGAGCCCCCTGCCCGACGGGTCGAAGATCCCGATGTCGACGACGTTCGTGCTGTAGCCGAGTCCGGAGTCGTGCGGGCGGAAGTCGTAGTCCACGGCCAGCGCCCGCACCCCGCGCGGCATCGTGAACGGCAGGTAGTGCCAGTCCGGGGTGTTGCGGCTCCTGAACTCACCGTGGAAGTGGGTCTGCGACCGCGCCCCGGGCCTGGCCTCGGCGAACTCGACGAGTGCCGAGCTGGTCACCAGCCCTGCTCCCAGCCCGGCGCCGCCGAGGATCAGCGATCGACGGTGCAGGCCGTGGGGTTCGGGTGACTCGTTCATCGGGGGTCACTCTGGGGCGTCGTACGCCGGGACGCAACGATCCGGGGGCAGAAGCGCCGACGCCCGCGCAATTCTTCGACGCCCACGACCTCGCCGTACGCTTGGCGACTGTCATGAGCACGCGCACGTACCAGGTCCGCACCTACGGGTGCCAGATGAACGTGCACGACTCCGAGCGGCTGACGGGCCTGCTGGAGGAGGCGGGGTACGTCGCCGCCGCCGAGGACGAGTACGCCGACGTCGTCGTGTTCAACACCTGCGCCGTCCGGGAGAACGCCGACAACAAGCTCTACGGCAACCTCGGCCACCTGGCGCCGGTGAAGGCGAAGCGGCCGGGCATGCAGATCGCGGTCGGCGGCTGCCTGGCGCAGAAGGACCGCGCCACGATCACGAAGAAGGCGCCGTGGGTCGACGTCGTCTTCGGCACCCACAACATCGGCTCGCTGCCGGTCCTGCTCGAGCGCGCACGCGTCCAGGAGGAGGCGCAGGTCGAGATCCTGGAGTCGCTCGAGGTCTTTCCCTCGACGCTCCCCACCCGCCGCGAGTCGGCGTACGCCGCCTGGGTGAGCGTGAGCGTCGGGTGCAACAACACCTGCACGTTCTGCATCGTGCCCAGCCTGCGCGGCAAGGAGAAGGACCGACGCCCCGGCGACATCCTGGCCGAGGTGCGGGCGCTGGTCGCCGAGGGCGTCAGCGAGGTCACCCTGCTCGGCCAGAACGTGAACGCGTACGGCGTGGAGTTCGGCGACCGGCAGGCGTTCGGGAAGCTGCTCCGGGCCTGCGGCGAGATCGCGGGTCTCGAGCGGGTGCGCTTCACCAGTCCTCACCCGGCGGAGTTCCGCGACGACGTGATCGCGGCCATGGCCGAGACGCCGAACGTCATGCACCAGCTGCACATGCCTCTGCAGTCCGGCTCCGACCGGGTGCTACGCGCCATGCGTCGCTCGTACCGCCGCGAGAGATACCTCGGCATCATCGAGCGCGTCCGCGCGGCGATGCCCGACGCCGCCCTCTCCACGGACATCATCGTCGGCTTCCCGGGCGAGACCGAGGAGGACTTCCGGCAGACCCTCGAGGTCGTGCGCGAGGGGCGCTTCGCTGCCGCGTTCACGTTCCAGTACTCCATCCGGCCCGGCACCCCGGCCGCCACCATGCCCGACCAGGTGCCGCCCGACGTCGTCCGCGAGCGCTACCAGCGCCTGGTCGACCTGGTCGACGACGTGGCGTGGGAGGAGAACAAGAAGCTCCTCGGCTCACGCGTCGAGCTCCTCGTGGCCGAGGGGGAGGGTCGCAAGGACGCGGCCACGCACCGGATGACGGGCCGTGCACGCGACAACCGGCTCGTCCACTTCACCGGGCAGGACGGCATCCGGCCCGGAGACCTGGTCGACGTCGACGTCACGTACGCCGCGCCCCACCACCTCGTGGCCGACGGCCCGGCCCTGGCCCACCGGCGTACCCGCTCCGGCGACGCCTGGGATTCCCGCACCACTGCCAAGTCGAACGCCGTCGGGCTCGGTATGCCCTCGGTCGGTGCACCGCCCGCGCCTGAGCCGACCGTCTGCGGCTGAGTCGCCGGCTCCTCCGCGGCTTGTCCCGCCGACCCGGCCTCACGCGTCCTTGTAGGGCAGGTCCTTGCTCCGCGGGTCGTGGGACGGATAGCCCGCCTTCGGGTCGATGCCCGTGGGGTGCTCCTCACGCTCCTGCTCGAGCTCGGCGTCCGAGCCGACCATGTCACCGTCGTCGTCGCGGTGAGCCGGGGCCGTGGTGTCCTTCTCGCCGTCCGTGCCGACGCTGCCGCCTCCGGTCGGGCCGACGCGCTCGCTGCTGACGCCCATGCCACCGGCGCCCCGGTCGGGACCGGACGCGTGGGGGTTGGAGTCGCGGAGCTCGGTCGGCTGTTCGTGGCCGGTGCCGTCGTCAGGTCGCTCGGTCACGCGGGATGCTCCTGGTGGGGCTCGGTGTCGTCCTGTCGCGTGGCGGCGGTGTCGGTCTCGCTCGGCTCGGTCACCTCGTCGGGGATCGCGTCCTTGGCCCGTTCGTTGCCCACCCGCGAGAGGTCCGGCACCAACGGCGGCGCCTCGAACTGCGACTCCTCGACGGCGTCCACGCCGCCCGGTGGCGGCTCGGCGGGCTCGATCTCGGGCTTGGGCTGCTCACCCAATTCGATCACCATTCCTGTTCTCTCCTTCCCGCGCGCGGGTCGGGTTCCTGCGCGCTCCCATCAGAAGCCGAACATGGTGTAGCTCTCCAGCCCCGTACCCAGTCGACGGAGAACGAATAGTTCGTGAGGAACGACGGGATCCGGTAGCGCATCGAGGGCGAACCAGTCGAGACCGGCGCTCTTGTGCTGCTCCACGATCCGGGGTTCACCGGCCCAGGAGCGGCAGGTGAAGAAGAAGTCGATGCGCTCGTCGATCGGGTTGCCGTGCTGGGTGCGCTGCATGGACGTGGCGAAGGTCAGTTCACCGAGCTCGACGCCGATCTCCTCGCGCGCCTCGCGGCGGGCGGCGTCGTACGCCGTCTCCCCGCGCTCGACGTGCCCGGCGGCTGCGGCGGCCCAGTGCCCGTCCATGTAGCCGGTGTTCTGGCGCAGCTGCAGCAGCACCTCGTCGCTGCCCGTGCCCCCGGTGCGCAGCAGGAAGACGTACGCCGCCGGGACGACGCGGAACCGTTCGGTCACTCCCCGAGGGTCAGCGAGCCGTGTCGCCCGCCGCCGGTCTTCTCCTCGGCGAGGTCCTGCGCCTTGTCGACCTGGTCGGCGTACTTGTCACCGGTCTTGTCGTCGACCATGTCGCCAGCCTTCTCGATGGCCTGGTCGACCTGGTCGTCGTGCTCGTCGATGAACTTCTTGGCGTCGTCGAGAAAACCCATGGGGCCGAGGCTAGTCCCGTCGCGGTGGTTTCGAGACGGGCGTAGAACGCCCTCCTCAACCACCGGAAGTCGACTGCACCGTTCCGGTGGTTGACGACGGCCCCTGCCCCCTCGAGGCCACCGGAGTCCACCTGCACCGTTCTGGTGGTTGCGGAGGGCCCCCTGGGGCCCGTCTCGAACCACCAGGAGAAGGTCAGTGGATCCCGAGGTC
This sequence comes from Nocardioides sp., assembly GCA_036270075.1. Taxonomy (GTDB): domain Bacteria; phylum Actinomycetota; class Actinomycetes; order Propionibacteriales; family Nocardioidaceae; genus Nocardioides. The sequence goes on along the minus strand of DATBDF010000214.1, from coordinate 438 downwards.
CTGGATCAGGCGGATCACGTAGAACACCACCGGCAGCCCGAAGACCACGAGCATCACCCACGCCGTCGCCCGGTGCAGCGGCCGGGCGGAGTCGAGACGACCCGCGAAGTCCAGCAGCGCACCGTCCGGCACGTGGTGGGTCAGCCCGATCCGGCGGGCCTCGTCGGGCATCCGTGTGCCGGGGAACCAGTACGGCGGCGCGTCGTCGTCGGGACCGTAGTCCTCGTCGAACTCGTCCTCACGAACGCCGTACATGCACACACCCTAGACCTCCGCAGGCTCTGCGAGACTGACGTTCGTGCCCGAGCCGACGATCGAGCCGCCCGTCCACCCGCCGATCGTCGCCGTGGTTGGTGCCACCGCGGCAGGCAAGACCGGGCTGTCCCTCGACCTCGCCGAGCGGCTCGACGGCGAGATCGTCAACACCGACGCGATGCA
>DATBDF010000213.1:0-3366 GCA_036270075.1 Nocardioides sp. | reverse complement strand
GCGCCGGCCGAAGCCACCGAGGCTGCGGCCGACGAGGCGCCGGCGCAGGGCGAGGCGTAACCGTGCTCGAGGAAGCCCTCGAGCACCTGGTGCGCGGCATCGTCGACCACCCCGACGAGGTGTCCGTGCGCGACCGCGACGGTCGCCGCGGGCGCACCCTCGAGGTGCGGGTGCACCCCGAGGACCTGGGCAAGGTGATCGGCCGTGGCGGCCGCACCGCCAAGGCGTTGCGCACGGTGGTCGGCGCACTGGGTCACGGGCGCAGCGTCCGCGTCGACTTCCTCGACGTCGACGAGCGCTAACGAGGAACATCCCGTGGTGGAGGTTGTCGTCGCGCGCATCGGCCGCCCGCACGGCATCCACGGCACGGTGTCGGTCGAGGTGCGTACCGACGACCCCGAAGGGCGACTTGCGCCGGGCTCGACCGTGCGCACCGACCCCGCCGCGGCCGGACCGCTGACCATCGCCAACGGCAAGGTGCACTCCGGTCGGCTCCTGCTCACCTTCGAGGGGTACGACGACCGCGCCGCCGCCGAGCGGCTGCGCGGCGTGCTGATCGTGGCCGACGTCGACCCGGGCCACCGGCTGGAGGACCCGGACGAGTACTACGACTCCCAGCTCGTCGGGCTGGCGGTGCGCACCGTGTCCGGCGAACCGGTGGGCCACCTCGACGAGGTCCTGCACCTGCCGGGCCAGGACGTGCTCGCGGTCCGCCGGCCCGACGGCACCGAGGTGCTCGTGCCGTTCGTCGCGGCCATGGTGCCGTCGGTCGATCTCGACGCCGGGGAGGTCGTCGTCGACCCGCCGCCGGGCCTGCTCTCCGACGAGGAGAGCGGCTGACGTGCGCATCGACGCCGTCACGATCTTCCCGGAGTACCTCGCCCCACTACGGGTCTCACTCATCGGCCGGGCGGTCGACGACGGGCTGATCGACCTGCGGGTGCACGACCTGCGCACCTGGACCTCGGACCGGCACCGCACGGTCGACGACACACCGTACGGCGGCGGCCCGGGCATGCTGATGCGCCCCGAGCCGTGGGGCGCCGCCCTCGACGAGATCCTCGGTGCGCCCGGTGCCGAGCAGGCACCCCCCCGGGTGGTCGTGCCGACGCCGGGCGGTGTGCCGTTCACCCAGGCGGTGGCCTACGAGCTGGCCGCCGAGCCGTGGCTGGTGTTCGCCTGCGGGCGGTACGAGGGCGTCGACCAGAGGGTGCTCGACGAGGCATCCGATCGGGCTCGTGTCACCGAGGTGTCGCTGGGGGACTACGTGCTCAACGGCGGCGAGGTGGCGGTCCTGGCGATCGTCGAGGCCGTCGCGCGGCTGCTGCCCGGCGTGATCGGCAACGCGGAGTCGCTCGTCGACGAGTCGCACGCGGTGGCGTCAGGGGGCCTGCTCGAGTCGCCGGGCTACACCAAGCCCGCCACCTGGCGTGGTCGGGAGGTGCCGCCGATCCTGCTCTCCGGCGACCACGCCCGGATCGCGCGCTGGCGCCGCGACGAGTCGCTGCGCCGCACCGCGGCCCGCCGCCCCGACCTGCTTGCCACCCTCGACGCGGCCGGGCTGGACCGCCACGACCTCGCGTTGCTCGCGGGCCTGGGCTGGTCGGCCGGCCCCGACGGTCGATTGGCCGCCTCCGCGCCGCCTGTGGCAGACTCCTAGGTCGCGGCCGTTCGCGACGCGCCCCCGCCACAGGGAGGGTGCACCTCCACGGACCGGCCGCCGACCGACACAACTGCACCCCACCACCGTGGGTGACCTGTGGCACCACGAGAGATGAGACCCCGATGCAGACGCTGGACGCCCTCGACGCCGCCTCGAAGCGAACAGACATCCCTGACTTCCGGCCCGGGGACACTCTCAAGGTCCACGTCAAGGTCATCGAGGGAACCCGCTCCCGCATCCAGGTCTTCCAGGGCGTCGTGATCCGTCGCCAGGGCTCGGGCGTGCGCGAGACGTTCACCGTCCGCAAGGTCAGCTTCGGCGTCGGTGTCGAGCGCACCTTCCCGGTGCACACCCCGGTCATCGACAAGATCGAGGTCGTCACCCGCGGCGACGTCCGGCGCGCGAAGCTGTACTACCTGCGTGACCTGCGTGGGAAGGCCGCGAAGATCAAGGAGCGGCGCGACACCCCCGTCGCACGCTGACCACTCTGCCCGGCGAGGTCCCCTCGCTTCGTCCGGAAGACACGGACGGCACCGACGAGACCGATGACGCGAGCTATCCCTCGGCCGTCCGCGCACTACGTGACCTCGCCGTCCTGATCGTCCTGGTGGTCGCCGCCACTCTGCTCGTGCGCACCTACGTCGTCGCCCCGTTCGCGATCCCCTCGGGGTCGATGGAGAACACGCTGCGACCAGGTGACCGGGTCCTCGTCGACCGGCTGTCCCTGCACTGGCGCGGCGTGCACCGTGGCGACGTCGTGGTGTTCGACGGCACGGAGGCCTTCGGGTCGCTGGACCACGGGGGTACGACCGACTACGTCAAGCGCGTCATCGGGCTGCCGGGGGACCGGGTCGCGTGCTGCGACCCCGCGGGCCGGGTCACGGTCAACGGCGTACCGCTGGACGAGTCCCGTTACCTGTACCCAGATGACGTCCCCTCGCGGGTCCGGTTCGACGTGCGTGTCCCGCACGGGGACCTCTGGGTGATGGGCGACCACCGTTCGACGTCACTGGACTCACGAGCACACCTCGGCGACCCCGGTGGCGGCTTCGTCCCCGAGAGCCGTCTCATCGGGCGGGTCCTCGTGGTCGTCTGGCCGTGGCACCGGGTCGGGACCACGGCGCGCGCCGCGGCCCAGGGCGTCACACCCGACGTAGGCTTCGCAGCGCGGCAGCCGTCGCGTGCGGGGACGGGAGGACTGGCCAGATGACGACCGACGACGGTCCGCGCCCCGTGGGCGCCACCGGCGAGGTCCCACCACCGTTGCCCTCCGAGGACCCGACGGCCCGCCGGGCGACGACCAGCCGCTCCCGGGCGCGCCGTGGCCGCAACCAGCGCCGGGCCCGCAAGCAGCACAAGTCGTTCCTCCGCGAGCTCCCGGGCATCGTGATCACGGCCCTGGTGATCTCGGTGCTCATCAAGACCTTCCTGGTCCAGGCGTTCTACATCCCGTCCGGGTCGATGGAGAACACGCTGCTCGTCAACGACCGGGTGCTGGTCAACAAGCTGGCCGACAAGCCCGACGAGATCCACCGCGGCGACGTCGTCGTGTTCCGCGACCCGGGCGGTTGGCTGGAGGGTGGCGACCAGGGCCGGGGCGGCCTGATCGGGCTCATCCGCGACGGTCTCGTCTTCGTCGGGCTGGCCCCGGCCGCGGGCGAGGAAGACCTGATCAAGCGGGTCATCGGGGTGGGCGGCGACAC
>DATBDF010000212.1:0-6838 GCA_036270075.1 Nocardioides sp. | reverse complement strand
GGCGGCGTCCGCAAGGGGCGCGACGGCCACGTCACGGTCGTGCACGCGCCGCAGGACGGCGACAGCGAGATCGTCCGGCAGGCCCACAAGGCGGCCGAGGGCGGTCACGACGTGACGGTGGTGACCGCCGACCGGCTGCTCGCGGCGAGGGTGGCCAAGGTCGGCCGGACCGTCGGCCCGACCTGGCTCCTGGACCGGCTCGGCGAGGACTAGCTCGTAACGGCGACCCGAACGTCGCCCTCAGGCGAGCTCGGCCGCCCGGCTGATCGCCAGCGCGACCGACCCCATCAGCTCGGCGCGTCCACCGAACTTCCCGGAGACCACCTCGCACGACGCGGCTGCCTCCGGGTGCGCGTAGCGGTCGACGCTCTCGCGGATGGCGGCCACCAGGGTCGGCGACGAGCCGAGCGAACCGCCGACCACGACGCGGGCGGGGTTGAGCGTCGTGCAGACGCCGGCCAGCACCCGCCCGGCCGTGTGACCGGCGTCGGTCAGCACCCGGCGCACGGCCGTCTCGCCGTCGGAGTCCAGCTGCAGGAGACCGGGCAGGTCGAGGTCGTCGCCGTACACCGGGCGCAGGAGCTCGAGCAGGCGGCGCGTCGAGACCTCGGTCTCGAGACACCCGCGGCTCCCGCACCGACACACGTCCCCACCGTCACGCGCCAGGATGTGGCCGACCTCGCCGGCGAGGCCGACCGTTCCGCGGTGCAGCCGCCCTCCGAGCACGAGCCCGGCGCCCACGCCGCTGGCGAGCTTGACGTAGAGGAGGTCGGCGACGCCCCGGCCCGCGCCGTGCTGGTGCTCGGCCATCGCCCCGAGGTTGGCGTCGTTGTCGACGACGACCCGTACGCCGACCCGGCGAGACAGCTCGTCCGCCGGCGCGAGCTCGTGCCACCCGGGGAGGACGGCGTGGTCGACCCGCGCCGAGCGTCGGTCGATCGGGCCCGGCACGCACAGGCCGACCGTCAGCAGGTCCGAGACGGGCACGTCCGCCGCGGTGGCGGCACGGCGGAGCAGGTCGGCGGCGATGTCCAAGGTGGCGTTGCCATGAGGGTCCGCGTCGGTCTGGGTCTCGACCTCCGAGAGGATTGTCGCGCTCCGGTCGGACACGGCCGCCCGCACGTGGCCGTGACCGATGTCGACACCTGCGACACCACCCGGGCGGATCGCCAGCGCGACGAGGAGCGGCGGACGACCGCTGCCGCCCTTGTACGGCGTGCCGCGGTCCTCCGTCTCGACCACCAGCCCGTTCGCGAGCAGCTCGGTGACCAGGCTCGAGACCGTGGTCCGGGACAGGCCGGACCCGCGCGCCAGGTCGGCGCGACTCTGCGGGCCACCGGAGCCGAGCAGCGCGGTGATCGCGCGCAGGTTCGAGCTGCGGAGCTGGGCCAGGGAATGTCCGGGCACCCCCGCAGCGTAGTGACATTCCTCCCGGAACCGTACTAATGACCATCTTCAGAGGGGCAGTAACGCATTGACTCTGACAAAAGCCGCTTCCTAGGTTCGAAATCCCCTATCGCTCACTTTCTCGGGAGAGCTCATGGTTGCGTTCACACGCATGCGACGGCGTACGGCCGTCGCCGTCGGAGCCGCGGCGGTCCTCGCCGCCGGCCTCATCTCAGTCCAGACGCCGGGAGCGTCTGCACACACCCACGCCGGTGGCCAGGGAGCGGCCGCCGACGTCCTGCCCTACCAGGACCCGTCGCTGCCCACCGCACAGCGGGTCGCGGATCTCCTCGGCCGGATGACGCTGCAGGAGAAGATCGGTCAGATGACCCAGGCGGAGCGCGCCTCGGTCGACTCGGTCGCCGACCAGCCCAAGATCAGCGAGGACTTCCTCGGCAGCGTGCTGTCCGGTGGCGGGTCCGTGCCCACGCCGAACACGCCGTCCGCGTGGGCCGACATGGTGGACCGCTACCAGTCGCAGGCCCTGCAGACCCGCCTGCACATCCCGATCCTCTACGGGATCGACACCGTGCACGGTGACGGGAACATGTACGGCGCCACGGTGTTCCCCCACAACATCGGGCTCGGCGCGACCCGCGATCCGGCCCTGGTACGTCGGGTCGAGCACGTCGCCGCCTCGGAGACCCGGTCCACCGGCCCGCAATGGGCCTTCGCGCCGTGCCTGTGCGTCGCCCGCGACGACCGCTGGGGCCGCATCTACGAGTCCTTCGGTGAGTCGCCAGCGCTGGTGGAGTCCATGGAGACGGCGATCGCCGGTTTCCAGGGCCCGCCCGGACACCTCTCGGACAACGACCGCGTGCTGGCCACGGCCAAGCACTTCGCCGGCGACGGGCTCACGACGTACGGCACCGGCTCGAACAACCAGTCCACCGGTAACTACCCGATCGACCAGGGCGTCGACCAGGTCGACCACGCGACGTTCAAGCGCCTCGCGCTCGACGTCTACGTGCCGGCGATCAAGCGCTACCACGTCGGCTCGGTGATGCCGTCGTACTCCGACGTCGACTGGACCGAGGACGGGCTCGGCAACCCGATCAACATGCACGCGAACGGCGACCTCATCCAGGGCTGGTTGAAGGACCAGCAGGACTTCCACGGGATCGTGATCTCCGACTACAACGGCATCGACCACATCATGCCCGGCCCCGACCACACCTTCCGGGAGCGCGTCGCAGTCGGCGTGAACGCCGGCATCGACATGTTCATGCAGCCGTCGAACTTCGAGGACTTCGAGGCGACCCTGCGGAGCCTGGTCGAGGACGGCACGGTGTCGATGGCGCGGATCGACGACGCGGTCTCCCGCATCCTGACCGCGAAGTTCGAGCTCGGCCTGTTCGAGCACCCCTACACCGACCGCACGCACCTGTCGGAGGTCGGCGACGCCGCCCACCGACGCGTCGCGCGCACGGCCGTTCAGAAGTCGCAGGTGCTGCTGCAGAACAACCGGCACACGCTTCCGCTCTCACGCAGCCAGCACGTGTACGTCGCCGGCAGCAACGCCGACAACATCGGCAACCAGGCGGGCGGGTGGACGCTCACCTGGCAGGGCGGGTCGACCAACGTGATCCCCGGGACCACGATCCTGCAGGGCATCCGCCAGGAGGCCGGGTACCAGAACGTCACGTGGAGCGAGGACGCCTCCGACCCCGTCGGCAAGAAGGACGTCGGCGTGGTCGTCGTCGGGGAGACGCCGTACGCCGAGGGGTTCGGGGACGTGTTCGGGCCGCAGTGGGCCTACGACCCGGGCGATCACAACGTGCCGCGTCCGGTCAAGGACATGCAGATCTCCGCGAGCGACCAGCAGGCCATCGACACGGTCTGCTCGCAGGCGAAGCGCTGCGTGGTGGTGATCGTGTCCGGTCGGCCGCTCATCCTGTCGCCGAAGGTGCTCGACTCCGCGGACTCGATCGTCGAGGCCTGGCTCCCGGGCAGCGAGGGTGAGGGCGTCTCCGACACGTTGTTCGGGCGGGCGCCGTACACCGGTCAGCTCCCGGTGACGTGGCCGCGCACGCTGGCCCAGGAGCCGATCAACATCGGCGACGCCCACTACGACCCGCTCTACCCGTTCGGGTGGGGGTTGAGGACGAGGTAGGGCTCACCTGGTGCAGGTGGGGCGGGGACCCCACCTGCACTTCGGGTCGGCAGGAACGGGACTACGTCGAGTCGGTCTCGTCGACCCCGAGGTGCTCCAGCTCCCTCTCCGCCGCCGGGTGCTGGGGGACCGCCTCGAGGTGGTGGGTGCGGACAGCCGCGAACGTCCACACCTTGTTCAGCACGAACGACAGCGGCGTGACGACGAGGATCACGATGAGCTGCGCCCAGTAGAGGCGCGTCCGGAGTCCGGTGGTGTCGTCCAGCGGGTCGGTCGGCAGGGAGATCGGCGAGCCGTGGTGCATGAGGAGGGTCAGCAGCACGAGCCCGATCGCCTGGCCGAGCAGCCCGACGGCGAGGAAGGGCCAGTACTCCTTCCACCATCCGGAGTGCCTGCTGCTGCGGAAGGTCCACCAGCGGTTGAGCTGGAAGTTCCAGAGGTTCGCGACCAGGAAGGCGATGGTCGAGTACACGTGGTACCACCGGACGTGGAACTCGGTCGGACTGAGCGCGAAGATCGCCCCCTCGGGGTGCGGCCCCAGGCGCTTCACGATCACGAGCACGATGAGGTTCACCAGAACCCCGCTGCCACCCACCAGGCAGAAGCGTGCGAACTGCAACGCGTTGCGCCGGTGTCGGCGCAGCGTCGCACTGCGCGTCAGACCGGGGGTGGTGCTCACATCGGCCGACCTTAGCCGCCGTGACCCAGCGAGGTTGTCCACATCGCCGTCGTCCCCGAGCGGATCCGCGCCGGGCAGCCGGTAGCGTCCGCGGCATGACGTCCCTGCGGTTCCGAGGCCCGGTCCTGCCCGACGGCGAGGCGCGTGACCTGTACGTCGTGGACGGTCGGATCACCCTGGAGGCGGCCACCGGGGCGGAGACGGCGGCCGAGGGCTGGATCGTCCCCGGGCTCGTCGATGCCCACTGCCACGTCGGTCTCGACGCCAACGGCGCGGTCGACGAGGCGACGACCGAGGAGCAGGCGCTCGCGGACCGTGACGCCGGCTCGCTGCTCCTCCGCGACTGCGGCTCACCGGCGGACACCCGATGGGTCCAGGACCGCGAGGACCTGCCCCGGCTGATCCGCTGCGGCCGACACATCGCCCGCACCCGTCGCTACATCCGCAACTTCGCGCACGAGATCGAGCCCGGCGACATCACCGCGTACGTCGCGCAGGAGGCCCGGGCAGGTGACGGCTGGGTCAAGCTCGTCGGCGACTGGATCTCGCGCGACGAAGGCGACCTGGCGCCGTCCTTCCCGGAGGAAGCGTTCGCAGCCGCGATCGCGACCGCGCACGAGCACGGAGCACGTGTCACCGCCCACTGCTTCGGCGAGACCGTGCTGCCCTGGCTGATCGAGGCGGGCATCGACTGCATCGAGCACGGCACCGGCCTGACCACCGACCTGGTCGACACGATGGCCACCAGCGGCACGGCGCTGGTGCCGACCGCGCACCAGCTCGACAACTTCCCGATGTACGCCGCGCAGGCCGGGGCGAAGTTCCCGGCCTACGCCGAGCACATGCTCGACCTGCACACCCGCCGGCGCGAGACGATCATGGCGGCGTACGACGCCGGAGTGGCGATCTACGCGGGCACCGACGCCGGCGGGGTGCTGCCCCACGGCGGGATCGCCGACGAGATCGACGAGCTCGCGTCGTACGGCATGCCGGCGGAGTACGCCCTGGGAGCCGCGAGCTGGCGCGCTCGGGAGTGGCTCGGCTGGAACGCCACCCTCGACGAGGGCGCCCCTGCCGACTTCGTGGTGTACCCACGCGACCCGCGCACCGACCTCAGCGTGATCCGCGAACCCACCGCCGTCGTGCTCCGCGGGCAGGTCGTGTGAACGAGCCCCAGCTCGTGGCGGCGCTCCGGGCGGCCGGATGTGTCTTCGCCGAGGAGGAGGCGCGGCTGCTCCTCGAGGAGGCCTCGTCGCCCGCCGAGCTGATGGCCTGGGCTGCACGCCGCATGTCGGGGGAGCCGCTGGAGTACGTCGTCGGCTGGGCGGCGTTCGCCGGGCTCCGGGTGGCCGTCGATCCGGGTGTCTTCGTCCCCCGCCGGCGTACCGAGCTCGTCGTGGAGGTCGCCGCTCGAGAGCCCGCGGACCTCGTCGTCGACCTGTGCTGCGGCACGGCGGCGCTCGGCGCCGCGCTCGCCCGGCGCTGGCCCACCGCCGAGGTCCACGCGGCCGACTCCGACCCGGTTGCCGTCGCCTGCGCCCGGGGCAACCTGGCGCCCGAGCGGGTGCACGAGGGGGACCTGTACGCCGCGCTGCCCGACGATCTCCGGGGCCGGGTCGACCTGGTCGTCGCGAACGCGCCGTACGTCCCGACCGGCGACATCCCGGCGATGCCGCGAGACGCGCGCGACCACGAGCACCTCACGGCGCTGGACGGCGGAGGCGACGGGCTCGTCGTGCTGCGCCGGGTGATCGTCGAGGCTCCCGAGTGGCTCAGGCCCGGAGGACGGCTGGTCGTCGAGTCCGGCCGCGATCAGGCCGAACGCACCCGGGGCCTGATGACCGCAGCCGGGATGGCCGCCGCGATCGAGACGGACGACGAGATCGGCGCGACCGCCGTCCTGGGGCGCACCTGAGCGTGGATCTCAGCCGCTGGGCGGCCGCCAGCCGGGAGGAGCGCCTGGAGGTGCCGACCTCGGTCCGCGGGAGAACCACAGGATCGCGGTGACCAGCAGCACGATGAAGCCGAGGCCGCCGAGCACCATCGGGACGAGGAAACCGCCGAGTTCCAGCTCGAGCAGCTCACCGCCCGAGGGAGGGCGGACGACGCGGACCGGCGCCGGATGTGCGCGTGGGCCGGCGTCGCAGATGAAGGTGAGGTGGCCGTCGCCGGTGGCGAACGAGTCCTCCCAGACCCAGGCGCCCTGCGCGTCCGTACCCGGCTCCAGGAAGGTCACCGGTGCGCGCGAGCCGTCGTGGGCCCGGCAGTGGAAAGGACCCTTGGACTCGAGCGCTCCACCGAGCACGAACCACGCGGCACTCGGTCGAGGCCTCTGAGCACCTGGGTCCCCGACGTACTGCCCGGGATGCGCCGAGTGCGGAGGTACGGCACCCTGCCGGATTTCTGTGGACCTCGTGGGATCTGGCAGAATCGCAGCTTGAGCCTGTCGCTGCGGTCCCTCTCAACCGTCCTGACAGCCCACCGAGGATCGTGCCCGTGTCCCCACTCTGGCGCGCGCGTCCTCACCCACACACCATTTCCGAGGAGACACCACAACCGTGGCCGTCAAGATCCGTCTGAAGCGCATGGGCAAGGTCCGT
>DATBDF010000211.1:0-3131 GCA_036270075.1 Nocardioides sp. | reverse complement strand
AGACCGCGTCGAGGACGTGCTCCGGGTTCTCCCAGGCATGACCGGCCCGCTCGCGCACCGCGGTGCCGATCTCGCCGGCCTGCCCGGTCCACTGCTCCCGGGCCTGGGTCAACGTCGCGTTCCCGCGACGCGTGATCGCGGAGAACTGCTCGGCCGGCGTGGGCCCGTCGGACGTCTGGGTCGTCGGCGGCGTCGGTTCGGACATGGTGCTCGACTCCTCGGGTGGGGTTCACGGTGCGGTCGACCCGCCCCCGTTGGACCGTCGATCAACCCGGCGATCTTGGTATCAACCCGTGCCGGGGACAGGAACTCCGTCGTGATCGGCAACGCCCGTGGGGCACTCACAGTTCCTGGACGACGGCGCTGCGTCAGACGCCGATGCTGGAAACCATCTACGTCGAGCGGCCGCGCCAAGAGTGCAGCGGGACGGCGATCACGGCGACGCCCTGCGGCTGTGCTGCCCTCTGCGTGGTCGAGCGAGGGTCAAGTCCAGGGGCGTGGTGTAGCGCGGTCGGCCGCGTGATCCTGTTGGTTGGTTAGGTGCTGAGCGCGGGAACGAGCTCGGTGGTGGCCTCCTGGGTGATCTCGGTGGTGACCGCGGCGCGGGCTCGGGTGAGGGCGTCGAGGCCGAGGTAGCGCCGGGCTTCGGTCCATTCGTCGTGCTGCTCGGCGAGAACCGCGCCGACGAGGCGGATCAGGGCGTCGCGGTCGGGGAAGATGCCGACGACGTCGGTGCGGCGGCGGATCTCGCGGTTGAGCCGTTCCTGAGGGTTGTTCGACCAGATCTGGCGCCAGAGCTCGCGGGGGAACACGGTGAACGCAAGCACGTCGGCGCGAGCTCGGTCGAGGTGCGCGGCAACGTTCGGGAGCTTGGACTCGAGGGCGTCGAGGACCCGGTCGAACTGGGCGTGCACGGCCTCGGCGTCGGGCTGGTCGTAGACCGAGTGCAGCAGGGTCTTCACCCACGGCCAGGACGCCTTCGGGGTCGCTGACATCAGGTTGGCCGCGTAGTGGGTGCGGCAACGCTGCCACGAGGCGCCGGGCAGGCAGGCGCCGATGGCCTCGACCAGCCCGCGGTGGGCGTCGCTGGTGACCAGCCCGACCCCGGACAGGCCTCGGGCGACCAGGTCGCGGAAGAACGCCAGCCAGCCCGCACCGTCCTCGGCGCTGGAGATCTGCAGCCCGAGCAGCTCGCGGTGCCCGTCGGCGTTGACGCCCACGGCGATCAGGGCGTGCACGTTCACGACCCGACCCTGCTCGCGGACTTTGAGCACGAGCGCGTCGGCGGCCAGGAACAAGTACGGCCCGGCGTCGAGTGGCCGGCTGCGGAACGCGGCCACCTGGGCGTCGAGGTCGGCGGCCATCGCCGAGACCTGCGACTTCGAGAGCCGGGTGATCCCGAGACTCTCGACCAGGCGCTCCATGCGCCGGGTGCTCACTCCGAGCAGGTAGCAGGTGGCGACCACGCTGGTCAGCGCGGCTTCGGCGCGGCGGCGGCGCTCGAGCAGCCAGTCCGGGAAGTAGCTGCCCGCGCGCAGCTTGGGGATCGCGACGTCCAGGGTGCCGGCGCGGGTGTCGAAATCGCGGTGGCGGTAGCCGTTGCGGTGGTTGGTGCGGTACTCGCTGCGCTCGCCGTGGGCGGCGCCGCAGACCGCGTCGGCCTCGGCGGACATCAACGTGTCGATCATCGTGGTCAGCAGGGAACGCAGCAGATCCGGACTCGCCTCGGCGAGGTGTTCGTGGAGAAAGCGGGCAGGGTCGATACTCGGGGCAGCGGCCATCGTCGTGGTCTCCTCGGTCATGAGCGGCGAACTCAGAACTGAGGATCACGCGGTGGCCGCCCTACACGTCGAAGCCACGCCCTACGCAGTGGCCGGGTCGTACACCACCCTGCTGGACACCACTCCCACTTGGCCCGGCCCTTCCCGGTGGGGTCGAGCGAGCGGGTCACGAGGTAGAGGCACTTCAGCGCGGCCTGCTCGGTCGGGAAGTGCCCGCGGGCCTTGACCGCGCGGCGGTAGCGGGCGTTGATCGACTCGATCGCGTTGGTCGAGCAGATGACCCGCCGGATCTCGACGTCGTAGTCCAGGAAGGGCACGAACTCCGACCACGCCGCTCGCCAGAGCGCGATGATCGCCGGGTACTGCCCGCCCCACTTCTCGGCGAACTCGGCGAACCTCGCCTCGGCGGCCGCTTCGGTGGCTGCGGTGTAGACCGGCCGCAGGTCCTTGGCCATGGTCTCCCAGTACTTGCGGGAGGCGTACCGGAAGGTGTTGCGGATCAGGTGCACCACACAGGCCTGCACCAGCGCCGCCGGCCACACGGTGGTGATCGACTCCGGGAGCCCTTTGAGGCCGTCGCAGACCACGATGCAGGCGTCGGCGACGCCCCGGTTCTTGATCTCGGTCAGGACCTGTAGCCAGTACTTGGCTCCCTCGCCGCCGTCGCCGGCCCAGATCCCCAGGATGTCGCGGTGCCCGTCCACGGTGACCCCGATGACCACGTAGAACGGCCGATTGGTGACTTGCCCGTCGCGGACCTTGACGTGGATGGCGTCGACGAACAGCACCGGATACACCGCGTCCAGGGGCCGGTTCTGCCACTCGGCCATGCCCTCGAGGACCCGGTCCGTGATGCGCGACACCGTGTCCCGGGACACGTCCGCGCCGTAGATCTCGGCCAGGTGGGCGGACACCTCGCCGGTGGTCAACCCCTTGGCCACCAAAGAGATCACCAGGTCATCCACCCCCGTCAGGCGCCGCTGGCGCTTGCGGACGAGCTTCGGTTCGAACGTCCCGTTGCGGTCCCGGGGCACGTCGATCTCGACCGGCCCGATCTCGGTCAGCACCGTCTTCGACCGGGTCCCGTTGCGCGAGTTCCCGCTGTTGCGGCCCGCCGGCTCATGCGGCTCATAGCCCAGGTCCTCGCTGAGCTCGGCCTCCAGCGCCGTCTCGAGCACCGTCTTCGTCAACCCCGACAACAACCCGCCCGGGCCGACCAAGCTCACCCCCTCCGCCTTAGCCCGCTCCATCAGCCCCCGAGCGAAATCCTCCTCTGCCGCGCTCAACCCTGCGACAGTCGTCGTCGTGTCCGTCACTACCTGTCCTCTCCGTCTGCGCATGAACGCCAGA
>DATBDF010000210.1:0-8134 GCA_036270075.1 Nocardioides sp. | reverse complement strand
CTGTCCGACGCCGCCGCGCGTGCCGCCGTGGTGTCGGAGGCGGACAGGACCCGGTCGGCCCTCCTCGCGGCCGTCAGCCACGACCTGCGTAGCCCGCTCGCGTCGGCCAAGGCGAGCGTCACCTCGCTGCGCAGCGACCGGGTGGAGTGGAGCGAGGAGGCCCGGGACGAGCTGCTCGAGAACGCCGACGAGTCGCTCGACCGGCTGACCCGGCTGATCGAGAACCTGCTCGACATGAGCCGGCTCGAGGCCGGGGCGCTGGGAGTGAGCTTGGCTCCGGTCGCCCTCGACGAGGTCGTCCCTCTTGTCCTCGACGCGCTGGGCCCGGATGGCGCGCGTGTCACGGTGGACGTGTCGGAGACCCTGCCGGAGGCCAACGCCGATGCCGTGCTGCTCGAACGCGTGCTCGTCAACCTGCTCGGGAACGCGCTGCGCTACAGCCCGCGCGGGCGGTCGCCCCTCATCGCGGCCAGCTGTCACGCCGGGTCCGTCGAGATCCGGGTCGTGGACCGGGGTCCCGGCGTACCCGAGGAGCAGCGCGACCGGATGTTCGCGCCGTTCCAGCGGCTCGGCGACCGCGACAGCACGGCCGGGGTCGGGCTCGGCCTGGCGCTCTCACAGGGCCTCACCACCGCGATGGGCGGCACGCTCACGGCCGACGACACCCCTGGCGGCGGGCTCACGATGACGGTCACTCTGCCGCTGGCGGAGGGGGCGTCGTGAGCCGGGTGCTGGTGGTCGACGACGAGCCCCAGATCGTGCGCGCGCTCGTGGTCAACCTCCGCGCTCGCGGGTACGACGTGCTGGTCGCGCGAGACGGTCGGAGCGCCCTCAAGGTCGCCGGCCAGCACCCGCCGGACCTCGTCATCCTCGACCTCGGCCTGCCGGACATCGAAGGGACCGAGGTCATCGCCGGGCTGCGCGGATGGACGACGGCACCGATCATCGTGCTGACCGGACGCACGGAGCAGATCCAGAAGATCGCGGCGCTCGACGCCGGCGCCGACGACTACGTGACGAAGCCGTTCGGGATCGAGGAGCTCTTCGCCCGGATGCGAGCGGTCTCGCGACGGATCTCCCCGCACCACACCCCGAGCGTGCGGCTGGGGGACTGGATCGTGGACCTGGCCGCACACCGGATCCGTCCGGCCTCCGGCCGTGGTGAGGACCAGAAGCTGACCCCGACGGAGTGGCGCGTCCTCGAGCTGCTGGTGCGCAACCCGGGTCGGTTGATCACCAAGCAGCAGCTGCTCCACGAGGTGTGGGGGCCCGGCTACGACACGGAGACCAACTACCTGCGCCTCTACCTGGCTCAGCTGCGCCGCAAGCTCGAGCCCGACCCGGCCCGTCCGGCGTACCTGCTCACCGAGACCGGGATGGGCTACCGGTTCAGACCGGACGAGGACCTCGACGAGCGGGACTGACCCGCCGCCATGCGTCAGGGGCTCGCCGTGGCCGAGGTCGCTGTCGACGTGGGAGAGCTGCTCGTCGGCGCCGAGGTCGGGGCCGAGGTCAGCGGGGAGGTGGGGGCGCTGGACGTGGGCGCGCTGGTGGTCGGCACCGAGGTCGGAGCCGAGGACGTCGGCGAGCTCGGCGACGGTGCGGGGCTGGTCGAGGACGACGTGTGCGCCGCCGCCGGCGACGGGTGGTGTCCGCGAGCGGGCTCGACCGGGTTGGGCGACGCCACCCGCTGGCCGGCCGGCGCGAGCAGGATCGCGGCGAGCGCGACCGCGCCGGCGACGGCCACGAGACCGGCCGCGGTCACCGTCGCCGGATGGGTGCCGAACCGCCGGAACTCGGTACGTCGCCGCTCGGCCAGGTCGAGCGGGAGACTGGCCCGCTGGGCGCCGAGGCTGTTCATCGGAGCGGCCGCGAACGCCGCCGTCGGCCAGACGAGGAGGGCAGCGGTGACGTAGCCGCCGAAGCCGCCGGCAGCCGCCGACCCGACGACCCCGGCGACGCCGAGCGCGGCGAAGAGCGACTCGGGCAGGTTGCCCCTGACCGCGTCCCACCAGCGTGCGTCCTCGGCGGTCTTGGGGGTCCGGAGGAACTCGGCCTCCTTCGCGAAGAGGGCCTGGACCGACGCCCGCGCCACCACGATCGCGGTGGACTGCCAGATCATGAAGGCCCCGAAGGCGTCGCGCCAGGTGGCGCCCGTCCCGCGTCGCAGCAGCGCCACCGCACGCACCAGACCGAGCACGGCCAGGAGGGGGATGGCGGCGAGCAGGAACCCGCTGAGCTTGCGGAACAACAGCTCACCGCCCAGGGCGACGTTGGTCGCGCCCACGAGCAGGAAGAGGAAGAACACCACGGCGAGCAGGTCGCCGTACCACTGCACCGCGCCGGAGAGATAGGCCCAGCGCTGCCCCTGGTCCATGCGGTTGCCGGACGAGCGCGTGCCGGGCAGCATCAGCCGCCAGTGACGCCGCAGGATCTGGATCCCGCCGAAGCACCATCGGAACCGCTGGCCCTTCAGTGCCTCGAAGGTCAGCGGCATCACGCCCACTCCGAACGACCGGTCGACGTGCAGGCCCGACCAACCGTCGCGGAGCAGGCGCAGCGACAGCTCCGCGTCCTCGGTGATGCACCACTCGTCCCAGCCGCCGGCCTGCTCCAGTGCCTGCCGGCGGATGAGCCCCATGGTCCCGGCGAAGATCGCGCCGTCGCGCTCGTTGCGGGAGGGCTGCGAGACGGCGAAGAAGTACTTGTAGGAGTAGTAGAGGCGTCGGTAGAAGGGCGCCTGTCGCCAGTCGCGGTAGTCCTGCGGCGCCTGGATGAAACCCAGTCGTGGATCCACGAAGAGGGGCGCGCAGGCGCTCAGGAAGTCCGGCTCCAGCTGGTAGTCGGCGTCGATCACGCCGATCAGCTCGGTGCGTGGGTCCACCATCTCCTTGAGGGCGTAGTTGAGCGCGCCCGACTTGTAGCCGGGCCAGTTCTCGAGGTGGGCGAACTTCATTCCGTGGTCGCGGCACCAGGCCTCGACGGGCCGCCAGAGCGCCTCGTCGTCGGTGTTGTCGTCGATGACGATCACCTCGTACGCCGGGTAGTCGAGGGCGGCGAGGGACCGGAGGGTCTCGATCACCATCTCCGGCGGCTCGTTGTAGGCGGGCACCTGCAGGCTGACGAACGGCCGATGGTCACGCTGCTCCAGGGGAGCCCCGTCCGTCACCCGGCGTATCCACGCCTCGCGGCCCAGGGCGTCGCAGAGCTCCCAGAGGTAGGCGACGCCGAGGACGGCGGCGAACGCCTCCATGACCCAGAGGATCAGCGCGCCGACGGTCCCCAGCACCCCCAGGTCGCTGACGAACGTCCACCACAGCATGTACGCCAGGTAGGCGACGAACAGGTAGAACGTCGACGCCCAGGCCAGGTGCGCCCGGGCCACCCAGTGCCGGGTCGCCGGCAGCCACAGGACACTGACCACCAGCAGGCCCGCGGCACCGGCGATCGTGTTGGTGCGGGTGACGCCGAGCAGATGCAGCACCCCGACCACGACAGCGGCCAGGACGATCGATCCGACCACCGAGAACGCGAGTCGTCGGGCGGAGGACCAGGCACCCACGCGACGGCGGTGCGAGACGGCCCGGGTGAACAGCGCCAATGTCGCGAGCGGGGCGGCGACCAGGCCGGCGAGCAGGAAGGCAGCGAGCACGAGGAGAACTCCTGTCGAGAGGCCGTCACGGAGCCCCCGCCGGGGCCAGCCTAGGAGCGTCCGCCGCTCACCGACTCACCCCTCCGGACGATCTCACGGTGCTGCCGATCAGGCGCCCTGCATGACCCCCACGCTCTCCGGGGTGAAGCCGGGGAAGACCGCCGACGGTGAGCTCCCGAACCTGCTGGCGACGATCTCGGCCAGCACGCTGCGGTAGTCGGTGGTCACCGTGACGTCCGCGTCCAGCCCGGTGCCGAGGTCGGGCCAGCTCGCGCAGCGGTACCCGCCGTTCACGCCGGCGCCGGCGACGAACATGACGTTGCCGTAGCCGTGGTCCAGGCCGTAGTTGTCGTTCTCGGCGACGCGACGGCCGAACTCGCTCAGGGCGACCAGGGTGACCTTGTCCGTCTGCGGGCCGAGGTCGCCGAAGAACGCGGCGACGGCGGTCGCGAGGTCGCCCGCGTTCTTGATCATCTGGCCCCACTCGAGGGTGCCCAGCCCGGTGTGCATGTCCCAGTCCCCCTGGTCGACGGTCAGGACCTCGACCCCGACGTCGCCCCGGATCACCCGCGCCACCTCCGAGAGCGCGCGGCCGAGGTCGGAGTCGCCGTACGCCGCGCTGTTGTCGCTCGTGGACCGCACGGGCGTGAAGTCGGTGGTGGCCTGCAGCGTCGCGCGCATGGCACGGCCGAGCGGACTGTGGTCGTCGCCCCAGAGCGTCTCCAGCGAACGGCGACGCTTCCCCGCGGGATCGGTGTCGTACTGGTCGTCTCCGGCGACAGCCATGTCGTCAACCGAGCCGACCGTCATCAGCGGCACGGGCCCGACCAGCTCGGTCGGCGGCGGACCCGACACCACGCCGACCCCCTGGAGCGGCGAGTGGTGGTCGCGGGTCCCGACCAGCCGGTTGAGCCAGCCGACCCGCTTGCTCGAACCGGGATCCGCGTCCTCCAGCTCCTCCATCGCCGAGAAGTGCGACCGGTTCGGCGCGGGCAGGCCGGTGGCGTGCACCGCGGCGACCTTGCCGGCGTTCCACAGGGGCAGCAACGGCGCGAGGTTCGGGTGCAGACCGAAGAAGGCGTCCGCGGCCAGGAGCTTGTCCTGAGGGATCGCGATCCGCGGCCGTGCGTCGTAGTAGGCCTGGTCGCCGTGCGGGACGACCAGCGACAGGCCGTCCGCCGCGCCGCGCAGGGACAGCACCACGAGCACCGAGGTCGCCGGGACGACCGAGGAGGCCGAGGCCGACACGACGGCGGAGCCGACCATCGTGGTCGCACCCCCCAGCGCGAGCGCGCCGCGCAGCAGGCTGCGTCGGCTCACCACGGCGAACTCCTCGCAGCAGGCCTCGCCGAGCGTCTGGTACACGGGACTGGTCACGGGTTCACCGCCGGAAGTGGGCTGGGGAGTCGAGAACGGTGGTCAGCAGGCGGGGGAACAGCCAGCGCATGACCGGGTGGTCCTGGTCGATCTGGTCCATCGGCTTGGCTGCGACCGCCTGGCAGCAGGCCTTGAGCAGCGTGTCGGTCGAGTGCCGGTGCAGGATCTGCTGCGACAGGTGGTCGACCAGCACCTTGAACGGAGTCGTGTCCTTGGGCAGCCAGGACGGCGGCGTCCGGTAGTGGATGTCCTTGCTCGGCCACCATCCGCCGGAGGCGCCGTAGTGGAAGGACATCGAGCCCATCATCCGCGCGGGGGACGCCCACGACGCACCGTCGACGGGCTGGCCGTCGGGACGCGGCCACTCACCGACGCCCTGCCCGATGCTGCTGGCCTGCCAGATGATCTGGTGGGGGGCACTGTCGCGGGTCGTCGGCTTCTTGATCGTCACGCCGATGAGGCGGTACGTCGCGACCAGGTCACCTTCCGGGTCGCGGATCTTCTCGCCGACCGAGGCCCGGAAAGGCTTGGAGTCGACCAGGGCACGGAGCACCGGCCGGATCTGCGTCCCCGTGTCGAGGTACACCTTCGCCAGATGCCGGACCAGGTCGCGGGGCGGGTCGTCCTGCACGAACACCGTCGCCAGCCTCGAGGCGATGCGGTGCGCGGTGTCCGGGTGGTGCGCCAGGTAGCGCAGGTAGTCGCGGGTGACCTTGCGTCCGTCGGAGGACCCGTTGGGCGCCCGGAAGGACCCGACCTTCACGTGCCCCACCCAGTGCGCCGTGGGGTCGTACGCCGCGGCCCAGGTGTTCCACTCGTCCACCCGCCACCCGGTCAGGATCCGGGCCGAGCTCTTCACGTCGCTCTCGGTGTAGTTCCCGACGCCGACCGTGTGCAGCTCCAGGAGCTCGCGACCGAGGTTCTCGTTCGGGTGGTCCTTGTCCGACACGGCGTTGTCGAGGTAGATGCCCATGGCCGGATGGGTGACCGCAGCCCACAGCAGGCTCTCGAAGGAGTCGAGGGCGTGCGCGCGGATCACGTCGCCGTACCGCTTCCGCCAGGTGTAGACGCCGTCGGCGAAGACGGGCACGTGCAGGTGGTTCTCCCAGAACTACATGCCGCACGCTCCCACGCTCAATCCCTGCGTGCTCATGCGTGCTCATGACGCTCAAGCGTGCCCATGAAGGTTCGATGACCGTTCGAGGATTTCTGCCGCACCCTCCGGCGCAGTCTGGTGACTCGTCTTAGGGTCGGTCCGTGGTCCCGGATGACGAGTCCCCTGCCGAGAAGATCCTCACCGAGATCCTTGGCCCGCCGCCCACCACCTCGACGTGGCACCGGCTTCGCGCTCAGGTTCTCGAGTCCGCGGCTGTCGCCGAGCATGAGATTGACGAGATCCTGGCAGCCGCCAGCGCGCGCACCATGGGACTCGGTGACGCCCTGGCCGCAGACGTCCTGTGGCGACTCCAGACCTCCGTGCGGCTCAAGCTCCTCGAAGAACTCCTGTCCAGGCACGGCCTCGATGACGAATTCCCATTCGTCATGCCCGTCGTACGGCGGCTGTTTCAGTTCCGGCACCGACTGGCGCACGGCTTCGCCCAGCCGGTCTTCTTGGAGCGGAAACCGCTGACGTTGACGGTGCGCACCGTCACACGCGGCCAGGTCGTGAGTCACTCGTATCGAGTCGAGGAAGTGGCGTGGCTCATGCGTCAGGCGGAAGTCGTTCGACGCGAGTTGGTCCAGGTTTGGGCGGCCATCGTCCCGAACGACCCCGCCTGGCACGAGGCATAAAGGGTCGCTCGACGGGCCGCGGCCCCGTTCCGCACAACAACACACTGCTCTCGTCTCGACCCGCGCACCCGTCAGAGCGGGGCCGCCGAGGGCGTTCGGACCGCGCACGGACAGCGGCAGATGAGTGCGTTTCGCGGCCTGGTGGGCACTTCCTGACCAGAATAAGCGCGTGGACAGGACTGCGTACGACGCGTGGAGGGCGCTGCCATTTCCCAGCGGGTCCTCGGTGGATGAAGTCGATGAGGCACATGCGGACCTCGCCTACTGGGATGCAATGACGGCTGAGACGGTCGTGCCGATGGTCGAGCGTGCCAGCGCCTACGACCCGGGCGTGTTGGACTTCCCTTCCGGGCTCGCGGCATTGAGGGACCGGCTGTTGGTCCTTCGGGAAGCAGTCTCGGACTCGGAGGCAGACGTGCTCGGCGGGTACGTCGAGTACGTCGATGCCCTGGTGGCTGTGAACCGCTGGGCAGCAGACGAGAGCCGCTGACAAACCGACCGCTCATCGGCATGAGAGTGCGCCCGGACGGACTCGGCTGGTCAACCCCGGTTTGCTGAGGAGCGGACGACCGCTCATCGGCATGAGAGTGCGTTTCTACCCGCTGGCTCAGTACAGCGCCAGCCAGTGGCCGCCGACGCCGACACCCGACCCGGCGGCCGCGTTGGTCGTGCTGTTGCGGAACGCGACCGTGAACGTGGTGCTCGAGAGCGAGCCCGTGAGGTGACGCCCGACGAGCGGGTTGTTCCCGGCGTAGTCGAACCACAGCACGGCGACCGGTGCGACGCCCAGCCCGTGGGTGACGACCAACTGCCCGCTGGCGTTCGTCGTCTGCGCGCCAGTGTCGCCGAACCCGAGACGACGCAGCGGCGTGCCCGTCGACGGGGCACCGAACTTGACGCCGTGGCCGTTCCCGGCCGTGTCGAACTCCAGGAACAGGTCGGACGCCGTCGCCGTGATCGAGTCGTCAGCGGCGCCGGCCGCCGACTCCCCGGTGAGGAACAGGCTGGCGATCCCGACGCCCGTGCCGATCGGGTTTCCCTGCGCCTGCAACCACTGGCTGGTGCCCCTGATCTCGGAGTAGGTCACCTCGTCGGCCGAGTAGGTGCGAATCCACGACGCGTTCACCTGGTCGTCGGCGATCACCATGCGCGCCTCGGGTGCCTCGCCGGTCTGGAACACCGCACCGGTGTAGACCGGCCCCTTGCCGAGGACGTCGACGATGACGCGCTCGCCGTTGACGACACCGACCTGCACCGTCTCGCCGGGGTTGGTGTCGTCGCGCTGGCCCTCGAGCAGCGCAGCAGACAACGCGT
>DATBDF010000209.1:0-6527 GCA_036270075.1 Nocardioides sp. | reverse complement strand
CGTACGTGGTCGGGCAAGGCGTGGTCCCGAGACGGTCGTAGAAACGACCTCCTCGACCACCGCTCGCTCAGGCGGCGGTGCTCGGGGTCAGCTCGCCGACGGGGACGTCGACCGCGAGCCGGTTTCCCAGGGGCGCGAGGGGACAGGCCCAGTCCGGGTCGTAGGCGCACGACGGGTTGTAGGAGAAGTTGAGGTCCAGCACCCACGCGTCCTCGGAGCCCTCGCGGCCGAGGTCGGCTCCCTTCACCGTGTCCAGCAGGTACCGACCCGCGCCGTACGTCGTGCGGCCGGCGGTGGTGTCGCGGAGCGGAACGAAGATGCCGTTGCCGTACGAGCCCAGCCACCACACGTCGAGGCTGCCGATCTCGGGGATCTCGAACCGTCCCGCCCGCGTGAACGGCACCGCTCCGTCCGAGCCGGTGGTCGGCGCCCACTCCGCCGCCTCGGCGGGCTGCATCTCCACCACGAACCGGTACTCCGGGTCGTACGCCGCGTGGCTCAGCTCCTGCCCGGGTTGGCGGGCGGTCGCCGGGTGGTCGCGGAACAGCGCCGTCCGGCGTTCGACCCAGTCGGCGTGCGCGGCCGCAGGGTCCGCGTTCGCCCGGACGTCGGCGTAGATCGCGTGCACCTCGCGCCGCCACGATGCGACCTGCTGGGACCACGATGCGAGTTCGGACACGGGACCGGCCATGCCGCCAGCATGCCAAGGCCGCACGGGCAGGGCATCAGCCGAGGGACGGTGCGACGCCCGCCTCGGACTCGTCGATGGCCAGCTCGCCCTCGACGATCCCCTCGCGTTCGAGGAACCGCTCGGCCAGGTGCACCGACGGATGGATCCCGACGACGGCGAGCACCACGGTGCCGGCGATCACCAGCCAGCCGGCGCCGGGCAGGGCGGCGGGATGCCACGACATCGCCAGGAAGGTGAAGGCCGCCGGCGCCCAGCGGCCGCCCAGGGTGCTGAAGACCTCGGACACTCCGCCGTACTCGCCGCGTCGCGCCGGATCCATGAGCTTGGCCTCGAACGCCCAGCTCGCGCCCGAGTTGTAGAGCTCGGCACCGGTCACCGCCACGTGCCCGAGCCAGACCAGGAAGATCGTCAGGAATCCCGCCGTGCTGTGCGTGGCCATGGTGATCAGGCACGCCAGGATGAAGAACGCGCCCGAGATGCGCTCGGAGCGCAGTGCGTCCGAGAGGGTCGCGATGCCGCGCGAGGTGTAGGCGGGCAGGAAGATGCACATCACGGTGTTGGTCCCGAAGAGCCAGGCCAGCAGCCAGTGGGGTGCGTCCGTCGCCTGGACGAGCCAGAGCGGGATCACGACGTTGAGCAGGACCTGGTTGGTCCACATCGTCCCGTTGAAGAGGCTGACCAGCATCCACCCGACGTTGTGCAGGGGTCCGCGTCCGCGCGGCTGCACCCGGGGCTTCGCGCTCTCGCGGGACGACCGCGCGATGTCGTGGGGCGCCCGCGGCAGGCGGGTGATGAAGACGGCGTTGACGAGGCCGATGGCCAGGGTGAAGAGCGGCATCCACCGCATCACCGTCAGGTTGTCGAACGCCAGGGCCACGCCCCCGATGACCGCGCCCAGGGTGAAGCCGACGTTGAGCGAGGAGTACATGTAGGCCTGGGTGGCCACCCGCTCGTCCTCGGGCATCACGTCGAGGACGTAGGCGTTGCGGCCGGCTCCGCCGGCGTTCTCGATGATCTCGAAGCACACGACCATCGCGAGGTAGCCGGTGAAGCTGTCGATGAAGGGCCACGCCGCGAACAGGAGCGCCGCCACGAAGGCGCCGACCGCCCACATCCGCTTCGGGCCGATGCCGTCGGTCAGCTTGCCGGCCGGGTAGGCCACCAGGAAGGACACGACGCCCGCGATCGTGAGACCGAGACCGACCTGGGCGGCCCTGAGCCCCACCACCTGGGTGAAGAAGACCGCCGAGCCCGTGAGGAACGTCCCTTCGGCCGTCGCGAACAGCAACGACTGCGTCGCCAGGCGACGCGAGAGCGGCGTCGGCGGGATCAGCCGGCGAAGAGAGGATCCGAGACGAGACACCGTCCTATCGGACCAGGAACCACCCCCGATGCTCATCCGAATTGTTCGCGACCATCCGCCTCGGCGGTCGAGCCCCTCGAGACCCGGGCGCCATTAGCGTGACCCCATGCTCGCGTTCTCCCAGGTCGACGTCTTCGCCTCTCAGCCGCTCCGGGGCAATCCGGTCGCCGTCGTCCACGACGCCGACGGGTTGAGCGACGAGGACATGCAGCGGTTCGCCGACTGGACGAACCTGTCCGAGACGACGTTCCTCCTGACCCCGACCCAGCCGGAAGCGGACTACCGGCTGCGGATCTTCACACCCAGCGAGGAGCTCCCGTTCGCCGGCCACCCGACGATCGGCAGCGCCCACGCCTGGATGGAGGCTGGTGGCGTGCCGCGGTCCGACCACGAGCTGGTGCAGGAGTGCGGGGCGGGGCTGCTCCGGATCCGGCGCAGCGAGCGACTCGCCTTTGCGGCGCCGCCGCTCCTGCGTGAGGGGCCGGTGACGGCGGACGAGCGGGCTCGGATCCTCGCAGCACTGGCCCTGACCGACGACGACGTCGTCGACCTCTCATGGGGTGACAACGGCCCCGGCTGGGTGGTGGTGCTGATGCGCGACGCCGCCTCCGTGCTCTCGGTGCGTCCCGACTGGACGTCGTTCGGAGGTCTCGACATCGGCGTCGTCGGACCGTATGCCGCCGGCGCGGAGTGTGCCGTCGAGGTCCGCGCCTTCTGCCCGAGCATCGGGATCGTGGAGGACCCGGTGACCGGCAGCCTCAACGCCAGCATCGGCCAGTGGCTGGCCGGCGACCGGCTGCCCTCGTCGTACGTCGCGTCGCAGGGCACCGTCCTCGGTCGCGCCGGGCGGGTGCACGTGGAGAAGGTCGGCGACACGGTCTGGGTCGGTGGTGACGCGGCAACCACGATCAAGGGGACTGTCGGACTCGGCACCTAGCCTCGGGACATGTTCGAGACCGAGGAGGACCTCTCCCGACTCCAGTCGCTGTTGGACGCCTCGCACGCGCGGTCGACCGAGCACCTGCGCGGCATCATCAACGACGACCGCACGCTGTCGGCGCAGCAGATCGCCGCGCTGCTCACCGGGATGAAGGTGATCACCGCCGCGACCGTCACGGCGTCGGGCGAGCCGCGGATCAGCGCCATGGACGGGCACTTCCTGCACGGCACGTGGACGTTCTCGACCAGCCGCACCTCGGCGAAGGCCCGCCACCTGGCCCAGCGGCCGGCGGTCTCGGTCGCCCATGTCGACGGCGAGGCGCTGGCGGTGTTCAGCCACGGGCACGTCGTGGAGCTGGCCGGGGACGAGCTCGCGGCGGTCGACGCTCACTGGACGACTCACTACGGCTCGTCGCCCCTGTCCTGGGGCGACGTCGTGATGTGGCGGCTGGATCCGACATGGATGGTCGGCTACGCGTTCCGCCGCGAGGAGCTGATGGCCGAGCGCGGCCTGCCCGCCTGAGCCGAGCCGCGGGGTCACCTGCGCGGTCGCGCGCCCGGCGTCTGCGCGCGTCCGCGAGGTTGTCGGCGAAGGAGCCTAGATTGACCTCATGCAGGTCTACCTCGATCTCCTCCAGCGGATCCTCGACGACGGAGTGGAGAAGTCCGACCGCACCGGCACCGGCACGCGCAGCGTGTTCGGCCACCAGATGCGGTTCGACCTGACCGAGGGTTTCCCGCTCGTCACCACGAAGAAGATCCACACGAGGTCGGTGTTCGCGGAGCTGCTGTGGTTCCTGCGGGGCGACACCAACGTCAAGTGGCTGCGGGACCGCGGCGTCACCATCTGGGACGAGTGGGCCGACTCCGACGGTGACCTCGGGCCGATCTACGGCTACCAGTGGCGGTCCTGGCCCGCTCCGGACGGCCGGCACGTCGACCAGATCGCGCAGGTCGTCGAGCAGATCCGGACCGACCCCGACAGCCGCCGCCACCTGGTCTCCGCCTGGAACGTCGCGGACATCCCCGACATGGCCCTCGCCCCGTGTCACACGATGTTCCAGTTCTACGTCGCACCGGGCGTCGACGGAGAGCCCGGGCGGTTGAGCTGCCAGCTCTACCAGCGGTCGGCCGACGTCTTCCTCGGCGTCCCGTTCAACATCGCGTCGTACGCCCTGCTCACCCACATGGTCGCCCAGGTGACCGGACTCGGGGTCGGCGACTTCGTGCACACGCTCGGCGACGCTCATCTGTACGCCAACCACGTCGACCAGGCCCGGCTCCAGCTCACCCGCGAGCCGCGTCCGCTGCCCACCCTGCGTCTGGACCGCTCGGTGACGCAGATCGACGCCTTCGACCTCGAGCACATCGCGATCGAGGGGTACGACCCCCACCCGGGCATCAAGGCCCCCATTGCCGTCTGAGGCCCGTCCGGCCGAGCGGCGTCGCATCACCCTGGTCGCGGCGTACGCGCGCAACCGCGTGATCGGGGATCGTGGCCGCATCCCGTGGCGCATCCCCGAGGACTTCGCCCACTTCAAGGCCACCACCATGGGCGGCGTGCTGGTGATGGGGAGGGCGACGTACGACTCGATCGGCCGGCCGCTCCCCGGCCGCACCACGATCGTGGTCACCCGCAACCCGGACTGGACCGCGGACGGGGTGCTGGTCGCCCACTCCCTCGACGAGGCACTCGAGCTCGCGGCGGAGCAGCCGGGTGAGACCTTCGTCGTGGGCGGCACGCAGGTCTACGAGCGGGCGCTGCCCCGGGCGACCCACCAGGTGCTGACCGAGGTCGACCTGACCCCGGACGGCGATGCCTGCTACCCCGAGTTCGATCCCGAGGACTGGGTCGAGACCCGCCGCGAACCCCGGGACGGGTTCACCTGGGTCTGGTGGCAACGCCGACCTGGCGTTTGAGTCACGCGAAATCGCGCCGACCTGGCGTTCCGGTCACGCGAACACACGCCGACCCGGCGTTTGAGTCACGCCAAATCGCGCCGACCCGGCGTTTGAGCCACGCCAAATCGCGCCGACCCGGCGTGTAAGTCACGGGAAATCACGCCGACCCGGCGTTTGAGTCACGGGAAATCGCGCCGACCCGGCGTTGGGTGTGCCGCGATCGCCGGGTGAGCGTGATCGGGCGTGCCGCGATCGCCGGGTGAGCGTGCTCGGGCGTGCCGCGATCGCCAGGTCAGCGTGCTCGCGCGTGCCGCGATCGCCAGGTCAGCGGCCTACGCTCGGCTCGTGACCGACCTGAGGATCGCGATCCGTGCGGACGACCCGGATCCGCCGTACCGGCAGATCAGGGCCCAGATCGCCACGCAGGTCGACTCCGGCCGGCTCGGGGCGGGCACGCGCCTCCCCAGTGTCAGAGCCCTCGCCGAGGAGCTGGGTGTGGCCAGCAACACCGTCGCCCGTGCCTACCGCGAGCTCGAGCACTCCGGCGTCGTCACGACCCGCGGCCGCAACGGCACGGTGGTCAACGGCGACGGGAGCGACCGAGCGGCCAAGGAGGCCGCCATGACGTACGCCGACGCCATGCGCGGGTTGGGTGTCGGGCAGGATGAGTCACTCGAGCTGGTACGCCGTGCGTTCGACCGGCCCGTGAGCAGCTGACAGCCACACATCACAGGGGGATGCGCCGGTGCTGGTGCACGACGAGGTCCGCGACGCGCTCGCCGAGGGTCGGGCGGTGGTCGCGCTCGAGAGCACGATCATCAGCCACGGCCTGCCCCGCCCCGACAACGCGCGACTGGCGCGCGAGTTCGAGCAGGCGGTGCGCGACGGTGGTGCCGTGCCGGCGACCGTCGCCGTGATCGACGGACGCGCCCGGGTCGGGCTCGACGACGCGGCGCTCGATCGCCTCGCCTCCGACGAGGACGCCCTGAAGGTGAGCGTCCGTGAGCTGGCGGCCGTGGCGGCCCGCGGAGGCGTCGGCTCGACCACGGTCGCCTCGACCGCACACCTGGCCGCCCTCGCCGGGATCACGGTGTTCGCGACCGGTGGCCTGGGCGGTGTGCACCGCGGCGCTCAGGACACCTTCGACGAGTCCGCCGACCTGACCACGCTCGCCCACACCGGGGTGCTCGTGGTGTGCGCGGGAGTGAAGTCGATCCTCGACGTCGGTGCCACCCTCGAACGGCTGGAGACCCTCGGGGTCGGGGTGCTGGGCTACCGCACCGACCGGTTCCCCGGCTTCTACCTCGCCGACTCGGGGCAGGACGTCGGGTGGTGCGTCGAGTCCGCCGCCGAGGTCGCGGACATCCTGGCCGCGCGAGACCGGGTCGGGACGCGCGGGCTCGGCATGGTCCTGGCCAACCCGATCGCTCCCGAGGACGAGCTCGACCGCGGGCTCCACGACCGGCTGCTCGAGTCCGGCCTGGCCGCCGCTGAGCGCGACGGCGTCCACGGCAAGGACGTCACGCCGTACCTGCTCGACTGGTTCCACCGCGAGAGCGCCGGAGAGTCGCTGCGCGCCAACGTCGCGCTCGTGCGCTCCAACGCGCGCCTCGCGGCGGAGGTGGCGACGGC
>DATBDF010000208.1:0-9872 GCA_036270075.1 Nocardioides sp. | reverse complement strand
TCCACAGGCACGCCGCGACCAGGCCCAGCCCCGTGACCAGGCCGGTCGCGGCCGGCCAGGCGACGTCGTACCAGAGATGAGTGCGTCCGCTCACGGGTCGAGGGTGCGCCCCCGCCGCGGGAGCGTGACAGGGCCGCCGGTCCGGCACCCTCGGGACGAACGTCCCGCCGATCGGGGCCGATGGCCGGATGCGCCTCTCCCGACACTGCCGTCACCCTGTCGCCGTGGGAGACCAGGGTGGCGCCATCGTGGTCGGTGTGGACGGCAGCTCGGGCGCCGCTGCCGCCCTGTCCTTCGCGCTCACGGAGGGGTCGAAGCGCGGCTGCACGGTCGAGGTCGTCACGGCCTGGCTCGGCAGCAGCCAGCTCGAGGGCACCCCGGAGTCCGACGACCTCGCCGACGGGCGGGCTCGCGTGCACCACATGCAGGGGGACGTCGTGGCGCGTTGCCTGGAGGAGCGGGAGGACGTGCCGGACATCCTGCGCGTCGTCGTCCACGACTACGCGGGCCGGGTCCTCGTCGCACGGGCGGACAAGGCGTCGATGGTGATCGTCGGCAGCGGCAGCCCGAGCAGCGCCAGCCACCAGGTCCTCGGCTCGGTGGCCGAGTACTGCGTCCGGCACTCGCCCGTGCCGGTCGTGATCGTCCCGGCTCCCGCCCGCCTCGAACGGCGAGCCGCTGCCAACACCGCCGCGGCCGGGTAGACCTCCGACGGGACGTCGCGGAACGCCGAACCGGGCTATCGTCGGGGGGTGTCGGAGCCCGGGGGCGTCGCGGAGGACCGGCTGCGGGCACTGCTCGAAGCCAACCGCACCATCGTCGCGGATCTCGACCTGGCGCTCGTCCTCCGCAGGATCGTGGAGACGGCCACCCAGCTCGTCGGCGCCGACTACGGCGCGCTGCTGGTGCTGGGCGGCGACGGTCTGCTGGAGGAGTTCATCCATGTCGGCATGAGCGACGCGTCAGTCCAGGCCATCGGCCGGCTGCCCGAGGGCCGCGGCCTGCTCGGGCTCGTCATCGACAAGCAGCAGGTGATCCGCGTCGACGATGTGGGCAGTCACGAGGGTTCGGTCGGCTTCCCGGACGGCCACCCCGCCATGCGCGCCTTCATCGGCGTACCCGTGCGCGTGCGCGACGAGGCGTACGGCAACCTCTACCTCACGCGCCGTGACCCGCGACCCTTCGCTGCCGGAGACGAGGAGCTGGTGCAGGCCCTGGCCACGACGGCCGGGATCGCGATCGAGAACGCGCGGACGTTCGAGGAGGCGCGCCTGCGCCAGCAGTGGCTCACGGCCTCGACGGAGGTCACCCGGCGCGTGCTCGCGGGAGACGAGCGAGCCCTGCGCCTGATCGCACACAGCGTCCACTCCCTCGCCGACGCCGACCTGACCACCGTCGTCGTGCCGGCCGACACCGAGCTCCGCGTCGCGGTGGCAGTAGGTGCCGAGGCAGCGGGGATCGAGGACGCGCGGTATCCGGCCTCCGGCACGTTGAGCGAGCACGTGCTGCGCACCGGACGTCCGGTCCGGCTCGCCGACGCGGAGGACACGGCGAGCGTCGACGGGCGCACGATCTACCTCTCCGGGCAGGTTCAGGTCGGACCTGTGATGGTGCTGCCGTTGCTGGGACGCGAGACCGTGCGGGGCACCCTCGTCGTGATGCGGGGAGCCGGTCGACGGCCGTTCGGCCAGGTGGATGCCGAGATGGCCACGACGTTCGCCAACCACGCGTCGGTCGCCCTCGAGCTGGCCGAGGCGCGGCGCGACCAGCAGCGCGTGCTCCTGCTCGAGGACCGCGCTCGCATCGCGCGCGACCTGCATGACCACGTGATCCAGCAGATCTTCGCCGCCGGGCTGGTGGTCCAGGCGACCGCCGCGAGCGTGACCGACGAGGCGTCCGTGAGCGCCCTGGCGGAGGTCGTCGAACACCTCGACGACGCCATCAAGCAGATCCGGGTGTCGGTCTTCCAGCTCCAGCCGCCCGTGCCGGGCAGCCTGCGTGCCGCGGTGATGGACGTGGTCGCCGAGCTGCGGCCCGCGCTGGGGGTCGCACCGCGCGTCGAGCTGGACGGCCCGCTCGACTCGGTCGCCACCGCGGACCTGGTGAGCGACGTCATCGCGGTGGTGCGAGAGGCGCTGGCGAACATCGCGCGGCATGCCACCGCCACCATCGTCCAGCTCAGCATCTTCGCCACCACCACCCGACTCACGGTCACGATCAGCGACGACGGCGCGGGCATCGGCGACCCCCGGCGTCGCAGCGGCCTCGACAACATGCGCCGGCGTGCCGAGGACCGCAACGGCTCCATGGTCATCGCCGAGGTGCCCGACCTCGGGGGCACCACGCTGGTGTGGACGGTACCCATCAGCTGACCCGGGGCCGCGTCGGTCGGTGCTCGATGGGTGCTGGATCATGTCGCTGATGACCGAGCAGATCCACGACATCGGCCGGCCGGGCGTGGGTCATCTGGATGGTCGGTCTCGCGGTCTACGTGCTCGCGGTGTTCCACCGCAGCTCGCTCGGTGTGGCGGGTCTGCTGGCCCAGGACCGCTTCCACATCAACGCTGTCCAGCTCTCGTTCTTCACCGTCTTGCAGCTGGTTGTGTACGCCGGCCTGCAGATCCCGATCGGGCGGGGTGCTGCTCGACCGGTTCGGCTCGCGAGCCCTGCTGCTCACCGGACTGGTGCTGATGACCGCCGGCCAGCTCACGTTCGCCTGTGCGACCTCGTTCCCGGTCGCGGTACTGGCGCGGGCCGTGATCGGAGCGGGCGACGCGACCGTGTTCGTCAGCGTGATCCGGCTCGTGACCCTGTGGTTCCTGATCCACCAGGCACCCGTGGTCACCCAGGTGACCGGCCAGGTGGGCCAGGTCGGGGCGATCCTCGCGGCCGCGCCCCGCGAGGCCTTCGCACACCTCGGCTTCCACGAGCGCGAGGGCGTGTGAGCGGGTCGCCTACGAGGCGACCGCCTCGGCCTCCATGGCCGCCACGTAGTCGCGCTTGATCCGGCGCCAGGCCTCGTCGCTCATCGTCCGCCGCCAGTACGGCGAGCAGGACAGGTCGCGCCGGCTCAGGCCGCGCTCCTGCAGCAGGTGCCGGCGTACGGCGCGGATCTCGTCGGCCTCTCCGTGCACGAAACCGAACGGCGTGGTGTCGCCGAAGTCGACGGCCTCCACCGAGGCGATCAGCAGCGACTCGTCGCGCTCGTCCTGGTGTCGGTGCAGCCAGACCAGGTCCATGTCGGCGGCGGTGGCGAGCTCGAGCTCGTGCTCGGGTCCGTCGCAGACGACCCGGACCGCGACGCGCGCCCCGGACGGCAGCGACTCGAGCGAGGCGGCGATGGCCGGGATCGCGGACTCGTCGCCCATCATCAGGTGCCAGGCGGCCGCCGGGTCCGGACGGTACCCACCGCTCGGACCGGTGAAGACCAGGACGTCGCCCGGTCGGGCGGTGGCGGCCCAAGGACCCGCCACACCACTGTCGCCGTGGACCACGAAGTCGACGGTCAGCCGCCGCGCCTCGGCGTCCCAGCTGCGCACGGTGTAGCGGCGGCGGGCCGGCTGCTCGGCGTCCGGGTGGGACTCCTTCACGGTCTGCGGGTCGAACACCTCGCTGTACGGCGCATCCGCTGGTCGGAAGGCGGCGTTGATGTAGGCGTCCGTGGCGTCGGGCATCACCAGCTCGGCGAGGTCGCCGCCCTCGAGCACCACGCGCACCAGGCTGGGTGTCAGGACCTGCGTCGAGGCCACTCGTCCGTGCATGTCACTCCTCCGCTGGACAACTGAGGCAAGCCAACCACCACGAGGGCTGCTCTCCGCATCGCGGTCAGACGATGGCGCCGCCGTTGAACTCGGAGTCCTTCCGGCTGACCATGTCGAACCGCTCCTCGGGCCCGAGCGCCTCGACCAGCGGGGCCACATCCATCCCGTACCCACCGACCTCCGGTGCGTCCGGCACCGGGACGACCGTGTGCACCACCCGGTCGGCGTACACGTGGACGGCGTTCACCGAGGTGTGCCCGTCCACGGCCGAGATGAAGCGGTCGAGGGGGGCAGGGTCGGCGAGGTAGCAGGTCGCGGACGCGACCGACACCGGGATGCCGGCGAACGTCGAGTGCGAGCTGAAGTGGTAGTGCCCGCCCAGGATGGCGCGGACGTCGGTCCCGTGCAGGACCGCGGCGAGCCGATCCGTGTCGCGCAGCTCGATCACCTCGGCGACGGGCACCATCGGAGACGGGATCGGCGGGTGGTGCAGGGCCAGGAGGGTGCCGTGCTCGGCCGGCGTGGCCAGCACCTCGGTCAGCCAGGTGAGCTGCTCGTCCGCCACTTCGCCGTGGTGCCATCCCGGGACGCTGGTGTCGAGGCTGACGATCCGCAGCCCGGCGACGTCGTGCACCCGGTCCTGAGGCGCCTCCGACTCCTCCCCGAACAGCTCCCGCGAGAACGCCGCGCGCTCGTCGTGGTTGCCCATGCACCAGACCACCTGGGCACCGATCCGCTCGGCCACGGGCTCGACGCGCTCACGGAGCAGCCGGTACGCCGCGGGGTCGCCGACGTCGGCGAGGTCACCGGTGAACACCAGCGCCTGCGGTGGTGGGTCGATCCTCGCGACCCGCTCCAGGGCCGTCTCGAACCGCGCGACGGTGTCGATGGCGTCGTACTGCCGGGCATCGCCGCTCAGCAGGTGGGTGTCGCTGATGTGCGCCACCACATGGGTCGGCGGTGGGAGCTGGCCGTACTGGATCACGAGGAGAGCGTACGGAACGCTCAGCGCTCTGTGGGGCCGCGATCGTCGTCGTCCACGTGGAACGCGAGCCCGGCCTGCGTCATCGAGCGGATGCGGCGGGCCCAGTACAGGATCCGCAGGCAGACCAGGCCGGCCAGGCCGACGAGGATGCCGAGCACCGTGCGCCCGTCGCTGCCGTCGCCGACCCCGCTGGCCACCAGGGCGATCCCGCTCGGGAGCAGCAGACAGCCGAGGACGGCCACCGTGACCAGCAGTCGCGAGCGCCGGGCAGCCATGGCCGCGTCACTCCCGAGCCGGCTCGATCCGGCCGGTGACCTCGCCGAGCGTGATCCGCCCGCCGGACGTGCCGGGCGCCGAGTAGCGCAGGATCACCTCGTCGCCGTCCTCGAGGAAGGTGTGCCCGCCACCGAACGGCTCCTTGCCACCCCAGCTCAGCTCCAGGAACGAGCCGCGCTGGCCGGGCTCGGGACCGCTGATGGTGCCCGAGGCGAACAGGTCGCCGGGCCGGGTGCTCGCGCCGTTCACGGTGAGGTGGGCGAGCATCTGGGCGGCTGACCAGTACATCGTCCGGTACGGCGGACGGCTGACCACCTGCCCGTTCAGGATCACCTCGACCTCGATGTCGAGGGCGTGACCCCCCGAGAGGTAGGGGAGTGGTGAGGGGTCCTGGGCCGGCAGGCTGGTGCGCGCGGCAGCGAGCGCGGCCAGCGGCGTCACCCACGCACTCACCGACGTGGCGAACGACTTGCCCAGGAACGGCCCGAGCGGGACGTACTCCCACGCCTGGATGTCGCGCGCGCTCCAGTCGTTGAGGCCGACGACGCCGAAGACGTGCCGCTGGAAGTCGTCGACGCCGATCCGGCTGCCGAGCTCGGAGCCGACGCCGACGACGAAGCCGAGCTCGGCCTCGATGTCGAGCCGCCGGGTGGCGCCGTACGTCGGCGCGTCCTCGTGGGGCGCCTTCCGTTGGCCGCAGGGCCGGACGACCGGCGTACCGCTGACGACGACCGTGCCGCCGCGTCCGTGGTAGCCGACCGGCAGGTGTCGCCAGTTCGGCAGCAGCGGCTCCTGGTCGGGCCGGAAGATGCGGCCCACGTTGGAGGCGTGGTCGAGCGACGCGTAGAAGTCGACGTAGTCGCCCACGGTGAAGGGCAGGTGCAGCCTCACGTCGTCGAGCGGGAACGCGGGGAGTCGGTCGGACTCGATGTGCTCCATGATCTCGGTGCGAGTCTCGGTCCAGGGGTCGGGCCCCAGCGCCATGAACGCGTTCAGGGTCGGCCGGTCGAGCTCGGGCCGCACCGTCGCGACGTCGACGACCGTGTCGGCGTACCGCACCCCGACGCGGGGCGCGGAGGCCTCGGTCGAGAACACGCCGTACGGCAGGTGGTCGAGGCCGAACCCGTCACTCATGCGGCGCCTCGAGAAGACCGAGCCCGACGAGCTCGTCGAGAGGCTCGGTGACGCTGCACGAGCCGTACGACGTGAACCACCGGCGGGCTCCTTCCAGGTCGCTCTGGCGCGCCAGTGCGACCAGGTCGTTGGCGTAGTGGTCGTCCAGCACCTGCGCCACCTCCCAGACGGTGGCGCCGTCGAACGCGACCCGGGTGGCGAGAAGGACGTTGAGGAAGCCGAGGTGCTCGAAGCCGGTCTCGTGGTCGCGGTGGCGCACGGCGTGGTGGAGACCTGCGGTGCACTTGAACGACGTCTCGCGGTCGAGCGCGGCGTCGATCCAGGCGGCGACGGTGGCAGGCGCGGGGAACAGGTGCGCCTCGACACCGCCGGTGCGGAGCTTCAGGCGGTGCTCCGAGGCGGCGACGGCGTCGGCTGCGGCCAGCCAGTCCGGGGTCGGGTCGATCTGCGGGAGCTCGACGTACACCCGGGTGTCGGCGAGCGTGCCGTTCTCGCGCGCTGCGTCGACGGCCGTGACGATCCGCCGGACGTTGCCCGCCGGGTCGTCGAGGTCGCGGACGGCCGCCTCGACGCCGACCAGACGATTCCCCTTCTTGGCGGCCAGCGACGCGACGCCGGACACAGCCCCGGCGCCACCGGTGAGCACCACCGAGACCGGCACCTCGGGGTCCACCTGGGGAAGGTCGGTGTCGCGCACCACGAGCGGACCGACCAGGTCGGCGTACCACTGGTCGTGGTGCTCGCGGTACGCCGTCACGGCGTCGGGCAGGGACATGTCACCCGGCGGGAAGATCGCGGCGTCGTCGACGAGGCCGGACCAGGCGGCGGGGACTGCGCTCACGCTCCCAGCCAACCACAGGACCCTGCGCCGAGCCGCCCGACCTGTGGTGGCGCCACTTCTGCCCCAGGGTTCGTGTGGTCTCCCGGACGTTCGTGTGGGTTGCAACCTGCACGAACGTCCGGATCCCCCGCTCAGGCGGGGGAATCGGGCGACCCCCGCCCACCTCACACCAGCGCGGCTCGTCCTCGCTTGCCCAGCTGCGCGGCGATGATCGATCGCTGGATCTCGCTCGCGCCCTCCCAGATGCGCTCGACCCGCAGCTCGCGGTAGAAGCGCTCGGCGACGTTCTCGCGCATGTAGCCGCGGCCGCCGAAGATCTGCACCGCACGGTCCGCGACCCGGTGGGCCATCTCGCTGACGTACAGCTTGACCATCGAGCACTGCGCGTGCGCGACCTTCAGGTCGGCACCGGCGTCCAGGGACCGCGCCACCTCGTACGTCATCGCGCGGGCGGCGAAGAGCTCGGTCAGGCTGTCGGCCAGCATGCCCTGCACGAGCTGCTTGTCGGCGAGGTACTCGTCCCCGACCTTGCGCTGCGCCGCGAACGACTGCATCTCGTCGACGAGCCGCTCGGCCGCGCCGAGGCACCGAGCGCCGATCATCAGCCGTTCGTAGCGGAACCACTCGTAGACGAACGACATTCCGTCGTCCTCGGCACCGATCAGCTGCGACGCGGGCACGCGGACGTTCTCGAACGCGAGGACGGGGTGGTGGTGGGCGAACGTGTGCGAGTACGCCGGGGTCCGCACCACGCGGATGCCCGGGGTGTCGTTGTCCACCACGAACATCGCCTGCTCACCGGCATGCTCGCCCGAGGTCAGGACCCCCTGGAAGAAGACGTGGTCGGACTTGTTGAACGACGTGACGTGCCACTTCTCCCCGTTGAGGACGTACTCGTCCCCGTCGCGGGTCGCGGTCGCCTTCAGGTCCGAGACGTCGGAGCCGGCGTACTCCTCGGTGATCGCGTAGCACCCCTCGCGCCGGCCCTGGATCGTCGGGATCAGGTACGTCTCGCGCTGGTGCTCGTTGGCGACGGCGGCCCACCAGCCCGGAGGCGTGCTCAGGCACCACCCGAGCGCGTTGGTGACGCGGCCGCCCTGCTCCTGGACCAGCACCTGCTGCAGGTAGGTGCACCCGCGCCCCCCGAGCTCGACCGGGATGTTGGTGGCGGTCAGCCCGAGCTCGACGGCCCGCGCCTCGAGCCGGTGCTCGACGTCCCGGGGCAGCTCGCCGCCGTGCTCCTCGGCGTACTGCTCGTGCGGGATCAGCTCGTCGGCGAATCCGCGGGCGTGGGTCTGGAGCTCGAGGTCCTCGGGCGTGAGTCCGTACACCGGGCGTCTCCGATCGTTCATGAACGGCGTTTGACTGACTGTTCAGTCTAGGCCAGCGTGGGGCACGATGACCACCATGGCGAGTGTGCCGAGGGCAGCAGATGCGGTCGTGGTCGGGGGAGGAACGATCGGGGCCTGGGCGGCGTGGTTCCTCACCCGCGCCGGTCTCGGCGACGTCGTCCTTCTCGAGCGGGACACGCTGGGGCAGGGGGCGAGCTCACGCGCGGCCGGGATGGTCCGCGCTCAGGGCGGCACCGAGGCGGCGGTTCGGCTCGGGATGTTCAGCCGGGACTTCTACGCCGGCCAGCAGGACCTGCTCGGCATCGACTCGGGCTTCGTGGCTCAGGGCTACTTCATGCCGTGCTTCACCGACGCCGAGGTGGTCAGGGCCCACGACCGGATCGCGATGCAGCAGGCCGTCGGCCTCGACGTGCGATGGGTGCAGCCGCAGGAGGTGGACGCGATGAACCCGGCCATGGCGCCCGGGCAGACACTGGGCGCGTCGTACGCCGCGGAGGACGGGTACATCGACCCGCCGCGCAACGTGCTCGCCTACACCACGGCCCTCTTGGGCGCCGGCGTGCGGGTCTGTGAGCGGACGGCCTTCACCGGCCTTCGGATCGAGGGCGGCCGTCTCGTCGGTGTCCGCACGTCGGCCGGCGACGTGGCCACTCCTCGCGTGGTGCTGACCGGCGGGCCCACCCTGGCCGCCGTCGGACGCGCTGCGGGAGTGCGGATACCGAGCGGCGGCGCGCGGCACCAGGTCGTGGTGACGGAGCCGCACGCCGACTTCGCGGCCGAACGGCTGCCGATGGTGTTCGACCTCCCGTCGGGGATCTACTGGCGGCCCTGCGAGGGCGGGGTGATGTGGGGCATGAGCAACCCCGACGAGGAGCCGGGCGAGGCGACCGAGTTCGACCTGGCGTACTACGAGGTGATGCGCGCGCGGATGGCGACCCTGCTCCCCACGACGGCGAAGGTCGGCCTGCGCAAGACCTGGGCCGGCACGATCGACTACACCCCCGACCACCTGCCGATCCTGGGACCGGCCATCGGGGTCGACGGCGTGATCGAGGGCGCGTACGTCGCCTCGGCCGGCGGCCACGGGATGATGTGGGGCCCGGGTGTCGCCAAGGCCGCCGCCGACCTGACCGTCTCGGGCTCGACCGACGTGCTCGACGTGACCGACCTCGGCCTGGACCGTTTCGACGAGGAGGGCCGCAGCCGCCTCGCACCCGACCCCATCGCCCTCCCCTTCCCCCGCTGACCTGGCGATGGGGTCACGCGGGAGGACGCTGACCTGGCGATGGGGTCACGCGGGAAGACGCTGACCTGGCGATGGGGTCACGCGGAAAGCTGCTGACCTGGCGATGGGGTCACGCGGAAAGCTGCTGACCGGGCGTTTGGTGGTGTCCGCGTGTTCGCCGCTGACCTGGCGTGACGCGAACGCCGGGTCGGCGTGATCCGGTGTGATCTAAACGCCGGGTCGGCGTGATCCGGTGTGATCTAAACGCCGGGTCGGCGTCCTCCGGCGTGACGCAAAC
>DATBDF010000207.1:0-6441 GCA_036270075.1 Nocardioides sp. | reverse complement strand
ATCGCCGTCCTCTCTGACGCTCTTCCACGCCCTGGGGCGCGCCCGGACACCGAGAGGCGCGGGCGACACAGCAACTTATCGCGCGGTCGGCGGGGACGGCGTACCCGGGTGGTGTGAGATTTGCGGCTCGGACGAGACCGTCAGTCCCGGCGGCGACGGACCATCGCCACCAGGCCGAGCGTGACCGCGGCACCCGCCGCGAAGGCGATCCGGGGATCGAGCCGTCGTCGGTGAGGGCTCGACGCTCCGGGTGGGTCGCCGGCGAGCACCAGCGAGCCGGGGGCCGCAGACCGCGAGGTCTCCACGCGAGCGCGGAGCGCCAGCGTGTCCGGTGACAACGGTCGCTCCTCCGCCGCGCGCCGCGCCCGGGCGGCCCGCGTCGTGAAGGCCCACGCCGCGGCGTACATCACGAGCCGGGAGAAGTAGTTGATCCAGACCAGGAGGATCAGCGCGATGCCGAACGCCTGGAACGCCGGGCTCTTCTGCGTGGCCGCGAGCAGGAGGCTGGAGAGCTGCTTGAGCACCTCGAAGCCGACCGACCCAAGAAGGGCCCCCTCCCACAAGGAGCGGCGCGGGACGGGTGGCCGCGCGAGCACCGTGAACAGCACGAAGAACAGCAGCGTGTTCGCCAGCATCGCCACGGACACGGCAGTCACCTCGACGACCCAGGAGAGGTCGTGGTCGACATTCATGAGGTCGAGCACGTCGGTCGAGAACCGCGTGACGACCCCCGACAGCCCCACGCTGACCAGCAGGGTGGTGCCGACGACCGCCAGCGTGAGCAGGTCGCGAAGCTTGCCCGCGACGTACGACGGCCGGGTGCCGGGCGGGAGCTCGAAGACCACGCGGAGGGCCGTGCGCATGCCCGACAGCCAGCCCAGTCCCGAGTAGATCAAGGTGACCAGGCCGATGATCCCGACGGTGGCGGCGGCACGCTGGATCGCGTCCAGGGAGATCTGGCCCTCGTCCGGTCCGATCATCCCGGGGAGGACCTGCTCGATCGCGTCGATGAGCCCGTCCTGCGCGTCGG
The DNA here is from genome assembly GCA_036270075.1 of Nocardioides sp. GTDB lineage: Bacteria > Actinomycetota > Actinomycetes > Propionibacteriales > Nocardioidaceae > Nocardioides. The sequence continues at coordinate 5,411 of DATBDF010000207.1, read as the reverse complement.
GGAAGTAGCGCGCGATGTACCCGACGACGAAGAAGGCCAGGGCGAGGAGCGGGAAGAAGGAGAGGAACGCGTAGTAGGTGACGGCCCCGGCCTGCGACCCGGCGTTCACCCGGCTGTAGTGCTGCTGGGTACGTAGCCCGTGGTCGAGCCAGGGCCAGCGGTCCCGGGCTGCCTCGAGGCGCGCGTCGACCCGGTCCTTGACCGACATCAGCCCGAGGAACCGGCCAGCCGGTAGTCGCGCGTGGCCTTCCAGCCGTGGTGCTCCTCGTGCACGTAGAGATGGAACTCGGTCACGGTGTAGGAGCAGTCGAAGTCCGCCAGCTCGTCGAACGCGCGGTCGAGCAGCTCGTCGTCGTCCACGTGGGCGACGGTGACGTGCGGGTGGTAGGGGAAGCCGAGCTGGAGGTCGAGGGGGCCCCGTCGACAGCTCGTGGCCAGCTGCTCGGTCGGGGAGATCCCTTCGACGATGTTGACGAACACCACCGGAGAGATGGGGCGGAAGGTGCCCGAGCCACGGAGGTGGATCGGGTACGGCGCGGCGGCGGCGGCGACCGACTCGAGGTGCCGCTCGACGTCACCCATCCGACGATCGTCCACCTCGATCGGCGGCACGAGCGTGATGTGGGTCGGGATGGTCGCACCCTGGGCGTCACCGTTGGCGATCCGGAACTCCTGGAGGCGCGCGCCCCAGGGCTCCGGGACGGCGAGCGAGACTCCGATGGTCGGCACGGCCCGGCCCTCAGCGGCCCTGGGCGCGGGCGGCGAACCCGACCCGCTGGAAGACGTCGCGCAGCGTTACGTCGGCGATGGCCGCGGCCTGCTTGCGCCCGGACTCGAGGATGTCCATCAGGTGCTGCTGGTCCTCGAGCAGCTCGAGCGTGCGGTCACGGAACGGGGTCACGAAGTCGACGACGAGGTCGGCCAGGTCGCGCTTGAGGTCGCCGTACCCGCGACCGGCGTACTCCTCCTCGAGGTCGGTGACGTTGCGGTCGCTGAGCGCCGAGTAGATCGTGAGCAGGTTGGAGATGCCGGGCTTCTCCTCGGGGTCGAACCGGATGTCGGTGCCGGAGTCAGTGACGGCGGACCGGATCTTCTTCGCACTGACCTGGGGGTCGTCGAGGAGCTCGATGATCCCGGCCGGCGTCGATGACGACTTCGACATCTTCGCGGTCGGGTCCTGCAGGTCGCCGATCTTGGCGGTGGCCTTGAGGATGTAGGGCTCCGGTAGACGGAAGGTCTTGCGGTAGCGGCGGTTGAACCGCTGGGCGAGGTCGCGCGTCAGCTCGAGGTGCTGGCGCTGGTCCTCGCCCACGGGAACGTAGTGCGGCCGGTAGAGCAGGATGTCCGCCGCCTGGAGGACCGGGTAGGTGAAAAGACCGACGCTCGCCGCGCCCTCCCCGCCCTTGGCCGACTTGTCCTTGAACTGCGTCATCCGACGGGCCTCGCCGAAGCCAGTCAGGCACTGGAGCACCCAGCCGAGCTGGGCGTGGGCGGGCACCTGGCTCTGGACGAAGATCGCGGACCGCTCCGGGTCGATGCCCATCGCGACGAGCTGGGCGGCAGCCCGCAGCGTGCGCTCCCGGAGCACCTTCGGGTCCTGCTCGACCGTGATCGCGTGCAGGTCGGCGATGAAGAAGAACGGCTGGTACTCCCGCTGGAGGTCCACCCACTGCCGGGTGGCGCCGAGGTAGTTGCCGAAGTGGAACGAGTCGGCGGTCGGCTGGATGCCCGACAGCACCCGCGGCTTGGCGCCCGACGTCACGTCGGGCACGGTCAGCTCCGGTGACGTGGCGAGGCTGGGCATGGGGCGCATTGTGTCAGGCCTGGTGTCCGCGTCGGAGCCGGACCGCAGTCAGGACGGCGATCCGCGGGGACCCGGTTTGCCGGGCTCGCGCCGTGCTTGGCAGGGTGCCGACATGGCCACGGCTCCCACCCTCACCGACGGCACCGTCACGCTGCGAGCGCATCGCGAGAGTGACGCCCAGGGAGCGTTCGAGCAGTGTCAGGACCCGGACAGCCAACGGTGGACGACGGTGCCGCTCCCCTACACCTTCGAGGATGCCGTCGCCTTCGTCACCGAGATCATGCCCACGGGCTGGGGCGACGGACGGAGCTGGGGTTTCGCGGTCGAGGTCGACGGTCGGTACGCCGGCACGGTCGAGCTCCGCGACGAGGGGGAGGGCAGGCTCGAGGTGGCCTTCGGCTCCCATCCCTGGGTCCGCGGAACAGGCGCGATGGAGCGTGCGGTTCGGCTGCTCGTCGACTGGGGCTTCACGGACCGTCAGGCCCGCGTGATCATCTGGCGAGCCAACAAGGGGAACTGGGCCTCGCGCAAGCTGGCCTGGCGGCTCGGGTTCTCCGTCGAGGGCACGATCCGAGCGGCCCTGCCGCACCGGGGCGAGCTGCGGGACGCCTGGGTGGGCACGCTGCTCCCGACCGACCACCGCGAGCCGATGGGCCGGTGGCTGGAGGTCCCGCTGCTCGAGTCGGGAGACCTTCGGCTGCGGCGGTGGCACGAGTCGGACGCACCCAGGATCGTCGAGGCGTGCTCCGACCCACGGACACAGGCCTGGCTGGGCACCATGCCGGACCCCTACGACGAGGACGACGCCCTGGCTTGGCTGGAGCACCAGGCCGAGAACCGCGCGAGGGGTACGAGCGTCGCCTGGGCGGTCGTCGATCCGGCGGACGACCTCGCTCTGGCGTCGGTGAGCTACTTCGGGCTGGTGCCCGAGGTCGAGGCCGAGATCGGCTACTGGACCCATCCGCAGGCCCGCGGGCGCGGGCTGATGACCCGCGCGATGGGGATGGTCGTGCGCCACCTCTTCGAGGACGTCGGCGTACGCCGGGTGTCCGCGGGAGCCGCGGTCGACAACGCGGCATCGCGCCACGTGATCGAGGCGAACGGGCTGCGGCAGTTCGGGATCGAGCGGCTCGGCACGGTCGTGCGCACCGGTCGGGCCGACATCGCCTGGTACGACGTCCTGCTCGACGAGTGGCGGTCCGGGCACGCCTCCGGCCCGACCGCCTGACTCGCCGCACCGAGTCGGATTTCTGCCCGCGCCGAGCACTTGGCACAATGTTCAGGGGACGCGGGAGGAGGACCTGTGAGCATGCAGCGGGCGATCTCGTCCTTGCGCACGCGACGCATGCTGGTGTGGTTCGTCCCGGCCGTGGGCCTCGCCGTGTACCTGATCCTGGTGCCGCCGGTGCCCGACTTCGCCGCGCAGGCGACCCGGGCCGCGATCTTCAAGGAGCTCGGCAACGTCACGTGGTGGCCCGGGTGGTTCGGCGGCGTCGAGCTCCCGACGTACTCGGTGATCGCGCCGGGTCTGATGGCGACCATCGGTGTCGCAACCACGGGGGCCCTGGCCGCTGCGATCGCGATGTGGGCCGGGCACCTCCTGCTCCGCGGCTCGGCTCGACCGCGCGCGGCGAGCATCGTCTTCGCGGCCTGCGTCCTGGCGAACCTGTTCGGTGGTCGCATCACGTTCCTGGTGGGCCTGGCGCCGGCCATGCTCGCGGTCCTGGCACTCTCCCGACGCCACCCCTGGCTCGCAGGGTTCGCCACGGTGGTGAGCGTGCTCGGCAGCCCCCTCGCCGGGCTCTTCACCGGCATCGTCGCGGCGGCCGTGCTGCTCACCGACCGCAGCCGCCGTCGCGAGGCACTCGTCGTGGGTGTCGCCACCGCGGCCTCGCTCGGCACGCTCGCGGTCCTGTTCCACAACCCGGGGGTGATGGGCGCGCCACCGGAGCAGATGTTCCTCGCGCTGCTCGGGCTCGCGCTGGTCGTGATCGCGTGCCGCGAGCCCACGATCCGGGTCGGTGCGGTGATCGTCGCGATCGGGCTGATCGTGTGCCTGGTCGTCCCGAACAGCGTCGGGCTGAACCTGACCCGGATGGTCTGGCTGCTCGCCGCACCGCTGATCGTCGGCTACGGCCACCGGCCCGACCGACACGTGGTCGCCCTGACCGGACTGGCCCTGATCTTCCCGACGGTCGACGTCACGTGGCAGCTGGCCGAGGCCGACTCGCCGTCGGCGTCGGAGTCCTACTACACGCCGCTCCTCTCCCAGCTGCACAGGCGCATGAACACCGACACCACCCTCGGCCAGCGGGTCGAGGTCGTGGAGCCCGAGACGAAGGGGGCCGCCCGCTACGTCGCGGAGTCCATGCCGGTCGCGCGCGGTTGGGAACGCCAGGCCGACATGACCGACAACCCGATCTTCTACAAGGACGACGCGCTGAACGCCGAGTCGTACCGGCACTGGCTCGACGAGCTCGCCGTCGCCTACGTCGCCGTCCCGAACACCCAGCTCGACTTCGCCTCGGTGGACGAGGCGAAGCTGATCAACGGCGGGCTGCCGTACCTCCGCGAGGTCTGGCACAACCCCGACTGGAGCCTCTACCAGGTCGTCGACTCCGCCCCCTTGGCGCGCAACGCCCAGGTGATCTCGATGGACGGCAACCAGCTCCGCCTGTGGGTGGACCATCGCGGCCTGGTGCCCATCCAGGTCCGGTGGTCCGACCACCTCGCCGTGCTCGACGGCTCCCAGCCGGTGTCCGAAGGAGTTCCGGCCCACGGCTGCCTCTCGCAGGACGGGCCCTGGACCCTCCTGCACGCGCGCGTCCAGGGCGCCTACGTGCTGACGTCCGACTTCGACGTCCTGCCCGGCGGACCCAGTCGTGGCGGCACCTGCCCCAACGCCGGCGGCTGACGGGTCAGCGGGCCGCCGTCGTGGTCCGGCGATGAACCGTGGCCGAGAGCAGCAGGACGGCCAGGCCCGCCAGGGCGAGCACGACGCCGACCAGTGCCGGCGCACGGTAGCCCCAGCCGGCCGCGATGACCAGTCCACCGAGCCAGGCACCGAGGGCGTTCCCGATGTTCAGCGAGGAGTGGTTCATCGCCGCGCCCAGGGTCTGGGCCTCCCCGGCGACCGACATCAGGCGGAGCTGGAGGTTGACCACGAGGACCGACGACGACACCGCGACGAGGAACGCCGGGATCAGCGCGAGCCAGCCGGTCGGAGCCAGGGCGGCGAACAGCAGCAGGAGGAGGGCCATCGCCAGCGACGACCCGAGAAGTGACCGGAACACCGACCAGTCCGCGAGTGGGCCGGCGACGTAGGTGCCGGCGACCATGCCGAGGCCGAACGCGAGCAGGAACAGCGGCACGGCCCCGTCCGGAAGGCCGCCGACCTGGGTGACCACCTTGGCGATGTAGGAGTACAGGGCGAACATGCCGCCGAAACCGATCGCGCCGGCGATCAGGGTCAGCCAGGCCTGGGGCTCGGCGAAGAGCCGCAGCTCTCGTCGGCCGGTCGCGTCGGCGTTGCCGGGACAGGCAGGGATGAGAGAGGTGATCAGGGCCGCGGTCAGGACCGCCAGCGACGTCGCCACCCAGAACGCCG
>DATBDF010000206.1:0-24112 GCA_036270075.1 Nocardioides sp. | reverse complement strand
GACGTCGCGCGCGTCGAGGATCGCACCTTCATCTGCAGCGTCGAGGAGAAGGACGCCGGGCCCACCAACAACTGGATGGACCCGAGCCAGATGAAGGACCTGATGCGCGGGCTGTACGCCGGCTGCATGAAGGGCCGGACGATGTACGTCATCCCGTTCGTGATGGGCCACCTCGAGGCCGAGAAGCCGATGTTCGGCGTCGAGATCACCGACTCGGCGTACGTCGTGGTCTCGATGCGGGTGATGGCGCGCATGGGGACGAAGGTCCTGCGCCGGATGGAGGAGCTCGACGCCCAGGGGATGGGCGGGTTCGTCCCGGCCCTCCACTCGGTCGGCATGCCGCTCGCGGACGGTCAGCAGGACGTCGCCTGGCCGTGCAACGACACCAAGTACATCGTGCAGTTCCCCGAGGAGCGGGCGATCTGGTCCTACGGCTCCGGCTACGGCGGCAACTCGCTTCTGGGCAAGAAGTGCTACGCGCTGCGCATCGCCAGCGTGATGGCCCGTGACGAGGGCTGGCTCGCCGAGCACATGCTGATCCTCAAGCTCACCTCGCCGCAGGGTGTCACCAAGTACGTCGCAGCGGCGTTCCCGAGCGCGTGCGGGAAGACCAACCTCGCCATGCTCGAGCCCACGATCCCCGGCTGGAAGGTCGAGTCGCTGGGCGACGACATCGCCTGGATGCGGATCGGGGAGGACGGCCGGCTGTGGGCCGTCAACCCGGAGTACGGCTTCTTCGGCGTCGCGCCCGGCACCAACGAGCACACCAACCCGAACGCCATGCGCACCCTCAACAAGGGCAACTCGGTGTTCACCAACGTCGCCCTGACCGACGACGGCGACATCTGGTGGGAGGGGCTGGAGAACACCCCGGCGCACGCCACCAGCTGGAAGGGCGAGCCGTGGACGCCCGACAGCGAGGAGCTGTCGAGCCACCCGAACAGCCGCTACTGCACGCCGATCAAGCAGTGCCCGATCCTCGCCCCGGAGTACGACGACCCGCGCGGCGTCCCGATCGACGCGATCCTGTTCGGCGGTCGCCGCAAGACGACGATCCCCCTGGTGACCGAGGCCCGCGACTGGACCCACGGCACGTTCATGGGCGCGACGCTGAGCTCCGAGACGACGGCCGCGGCCGTCGGTCAGGTCGGCGTCGTCCGCCGCGACCCGATGGCGATGCTGCCCTTCATCGGCTACCACGCCGGCGACTACTTCAACCACTGGATCACCGTCGGCAAGGAGAACGACGAGGCGTTGCTGCCTCGCATCTTCTACGTCAACTGGTTCCGCCGCGACGACGACGGGGGTTTCCTGTGGCCGGGCTTCGGTGAGAACAGCCGGGTCCTCAAGTGGGTCATCGAGCGGATCGAGGGTCAGGCCGCCGCGGTCGAGACGCCGATCGGCCACGTGCCGACCCCGGAGTCCCTGGACACCGACGGGCTCGACATGACTCCCGATGAGCTGGCGCAGGCGCTGGCGGTCGACCCGGAGGAGTGGAAGGCCGAGATCCCCCAGATCCAGGAGTGGTTCGACAAGTTCGGCGAGCAGCTGCCCGCCGTGCTGTGGACCGAGCTGGACGGCCTCAAGGCCCGCCTGGGCGTCTAGCGCGGCTCGCTCTCGTCGCGCCGGGGCGCTGAGCCCGGGGCTCGAGCAGCGGCCGTTCATCACAGTTGGGTGCATCCTGGCGGGAGACTGTGATGAGCCCTGAGCCGATGTGCGACGATGCCTGCGTGGGGCAAGGCGAGAGCGTGACCGGTGGCAGCCCTCGGGCCTGAGGAGCGGGAGCTCTTCGAGTCCGCGGCGACGCCGCTCTACGAGGAGACGGCGCTCAGCGGCGGGCTCAAGGAGGACGATCCGCGCATCGTCGAGGGCGGCGAGCTGCACGACGCGCTGCAGCTGCTCCTGTCACTGAACCTCCTCGTCCACGACCGCGAGAACGCCGTGTACGTCCCGGTCGACCCGACGACCGTCCAGTCGCACGTGGTCGGGCCGATGAGCCAGCGCGGCGTCGAGCTCCTCGGGGAGTCCTCGGAGTGGGCGCGCGCCTTCGGCGGCCTCTCCCAGGCCTGGCGGCGCTCGCCGACCGCGGTGCGCGGTCCCATCACCGAGTTCCACAACAAGGCCATCCAGACCTTCATCAACGGCGCCGTGGCCGAGGCGGAGGAGGAGCTGCTCACCGCCCAGCCCCAGGCGGGTCGTGAGAGGGCGAGCCTCAGGGCGGCGGCCGACCGCGACAAGGCCGCGATCGAGCGCGGCGTACGGATGCGGACTCTGTACCAGCACAGCGCTCGCCGGCACGCGCTCACGCGCGACTACGTCGCCGAGGTCAGCGCCGCCGGCGCCGAGGTGCGCACGCTCGACGAGTTCTTCAACCGGATGATCGTGATCGACCGCCGCCTGGCGGTGATCCCAGGCCCCACCGGCGACAACGTCGGCATCGCGGTGCAGGAGCCGGCACTGGTGGCCTACCTGGTCGACGTCTTCGAGCGCGCGTGGGAACGAGCGCGGGCGTTCACCAACACCGAGCGCCGGATGATGAACGACATCGCTCGCGAGCAGCGGGCGATGACCATCCGGATGCTGATCGAGGGCCACTCGGACCCGGTCAGCGCGAAGCGCCTCGGCGTGAGTGCCCGCACGTTCGCCGGCTACGTGGCGGACCTGAAGACGGAGTACGACGCGGACACCAGGTTCCAGCTCGGCTACACGATGGGGCAGATGGGCGTGTCCGGTCGCGAGGAGGACTGAGTCCGACACCTCGGCACGTGCCACGGCCCGGGAGCCTGGCTCCCGGGCCGTCGTGGGGACTTGCTAGGGCGAGGGCGCGTTGCTGCGGCCGAGGCCGCGCACCGAACCTCACGCGCGGGTCAACGGTGTCCTGGCTTGGCGCAGCCCGCGCACGGCCAGTTGGTGTCGTTGTAGGCGTGGGCCGGAGCGGTGATGCCGGTCACGGCGACGCCGAGAACCGTCGCTGCTAGCGCCAGCCCCGCCTTCCGCATCATCTTCATCTGTCGCACATCCTCCCGGGTAGGGCCTGAGTGGTCACCCAGTACCCATTCTCAGGGCGCGGCTCGCGGCACGACACAGCGGCGGTGGCTCAGAAAGTTGCAATGCACTTTCCTGCAACCCCGAGTCGGGAGAGCCATCGCGGAATCAACTCGCCACCCTACGTCACAGGCCCCGTCGTCCGACAGCAGTTGCGCGGGGACGGGGCCTGCGAGCACTGGCGGAGGCGGCGGGATTTGAACCCGCGAGAGGGGGTTACCCTCAACCCGCTTAGCAGGCGGGCGCCATAGACCGGACTAGGCGACGCCTCCCGTCAGCCCGCACAGGCTACAAGGACCGGCCGGTGGCCACCCAATCAGGACTCCGGAGTCTCCGGCAGGGGTCCGTCGGCGGGGTCGGCCGGGCTGTGCGCGTCCCGCACCCGCCGGCGTACGTCGCGAGCGAAGGTGTCCGGATCACCCGCCAGCGCTGCCATGGGCAGCCGCGTCGTCCGGCCGTCGCGCAGGTGCAGCACCAGCCAGGGGCGCCCGGCCGGTCCGGCCGCCGCCACCTCGTCGATCTCGCTCCAGGACGCGGACCGGACGCCGACGCCGCCCAGCAGTCGCACGGCGTACCCCTGCCCGGTGAGGCGGACGGCCCACGCGCGTCGGAACAGGTACCAGGCCCAGATCGCGACGAGGACGATCCCGGCTGCGCTGACCCAGCCGGCCAGTCGCCAGCCCACGCCGGTGACGAGGCCGACCAGAGTCGCGGCCAGGACGAGGACGGCGAGCGTCACCAGGCTGCGTCCGACCATGCGGGCCCCGAGCGCGGGCGCCAACCGGTAGGTCGTGGCAGGAGGTCTGGCTGGGCCGGTCACCCGGTCATTCAACTGAAACCGTCGCCGGACCTGCGAATCGGTGCGGTTCCCGACCTTGTCGCCGCGGCCCGGAGGGTCCACCCTTGACGCAAGGCGATACCCCCATTCGAGAGCCGGCAGTCGGGAGGTCCCCATGACGGCTACTTCCCTCTCTCTCGATGACCTCCTGCGGCCCGCGTACGTCCGTGACAGCGCCGTTCGCGACAACTCCGGTGCCTGGCGCTGGACCGTACGCCGCCACTTGGTGCCGGTGCGCGACGGCCTGCTCCGTGAGCACCCCGACCGGGGCGAGGCATGGCTGTCCGCCCGTGCCACCCGGGCGCTGCGCGAGCGCGACGAGCTGCTGGCCCGCCTCAACGGCCTCACCTCCCAGGTGATGGTGGCCGACGACATCGCTGATCTCGCCGACCGCCTCAGCCGACTCCTCGCCGACATCGACCGCCACCACCAGCGCGTCCACGACCTCGCCTACGACGACGTGGAGCTCGAGATCGGCGGCTCCGAGTAGACCGCTCTCCCCGGGTTTCCAAGAGCTGGAGGGATCGGACCGCGTGTCGGCGACCCCGGTGACGGGGACCATCCCGTCCGCCGTCCCCACCGGCACGACCTAGACTCCTGCCCGGTGTCGGCCCCGACGGGTCGCGCTCGGAGGGGTGCCGGAGTGGCCGATCGGAACCGCCTTGAAAGCGGTCGCTGGCAGAGATGTCAGCCGCGGGTTCGAATCCCGCCCCCTCTGCCGATGTGGGTCACCGAGGAGCGGTGAGCTCGACGAGGATGTCGCCCTCCTGGACGACGTCCCCCGGCGTGACCTTGATCGCCGAGACGACGCCGGGGTGCTCGGTGAGCACCGGGATCTCCATCTTCATCGACTCCAGCAGGCAGACCGGGTCGCCGGCCTCCACCGCGTCGCCGACGGCCACCTCGACCACGATCACGTTGGCGACCATCTCGGCCAGGATCCGGACCGTCTGCTCACGCGCCACGGTCCGAACCTAGTGGATGCCCTCCGGCCGTCCGGTCGGGTGGCGTCACCACAGGGCGTGGGTCCGCCCGGGCTCCGGCCGCACCGTGGTGACCTCCTCGATCTCCGCCTGCCGCCGGCCGCGGACGCTCCCCCGGCCGCTGAGGCGCAGGTCGACGCGGATCAGCACGAACCCGATCACGAGGCCGATCAGGGCGCCGTACGCCGTCGCCAGGCCGACCTCCTCCAGGCTTCGACCGGGGTCGACGAGCGAGTACGCGACCGGGGCGGTCATGCCGATCCCGAACGCCGTGACCCACCAGCCCTGTCGTCGGCGGGCACGCATGTGGGTGCCCCAGGTCAGGGCCGGCACTCCGAGCAGCGCGATGATCGGGCGTGGGAAGGCGCCGAGGTGGTGGTGGCTCCACCGGACCGTGTCGTCGAGGGTCTCGACCAGGCTGTGGGTGCCGTAGCGCTGCAGGAGCTCGGCGTACCCGACCGTCACCATGACCATCAGGCACCCGGCCACGACGGTGACGATGCCGCGCGTTCCGAGACCGTGGAAGCCGGACCCGAGGCGGTACACCATCACCAACGACCCGACCAGGGACAGGCCGAGCACGGTGTACTCGAACCGCTCGAGGTCGACCACCGGCGCCCACCCGAGCGTCGCCAGAGCCCCGACCGCCGCCACCAGGAAGGCGACGACCGTCTCGCGGACGGCCGCGATGAAGCTGCTCGCCGGGACCGTCACCATCACCGCGAACACCGCTGACAGCACCGCCGTCACGACCGCCGCACCGCTGCGCAGTGCGTTCTCGTCCAGCACGACCACGATCCCGCCGAGCACCAGCGCCAGGAGCGAGAAGATCACCGGCCGTCCGCCCGTGCGCGCCGACAGGCCCCAGGCGTACGCCGCCCCGACCGCGACCGCGCCGACGTCGGCGACCCAGTCGCCGACGTACCCGAGGAGGGCGGCGACGAGAGCCGCGGCAGAAGCGAGCACCACCGCGAGCCAGGAGGAGAACGTCAGCCCGTGCAGCGCGCGGGCGGCGAAGGTCCGGCGAGGTGGTGGGTCCGCCGCTCGTCGCGGGCGACGCTCCGCCCGCCGACGGGGCGCAGCGCTGGACACGGCCTTGGACACCGGCGTGAGGCTACAGGCGGCGATTGGCCAACGACGGGTTGGTACGCCGGGCCTCCGCCACCGCCGACGGGTCGAGGTCGACGGTCAGGACCTCCGCGTCGTCGCCGCCCTCGGCGAGGACGTCGCCCAGCGGGCCGACCACCATCGAGTGGCCGCTGTAGCACGGTGTCGGCTGGCCGACGCCGACGACGTAGGCGGTGTTCTCGATCGCCCGAGCGCGCAGCAGGGTCGTCCAGTGGTCGACCTTGCGCGGCCCCGCGACCCAGGCCGCCGGCACCACGATCACCTCGGCGCCGTCGTCGACGAGACGCCGGGCGAGCTCGGGGAAGCGGAGGTCGTAGCAGGTCATCAGGCCGACGGTCGTGCCGCCGAGGTCGAACGTCGCCGGCTCGATCGGCCCGGCCGACAGCACGTCCGACTCGCGGTAGCCGAACGAGTCGTAGAGGTGGATCTTGCGGTAGTCGAGGTGGGTGTCGCCGCGGACGACCACCGTGTTGAAGGGGGTCGGGTACGGCGTGCCGGAGGCCTGCTCGAACATCCCGGCCACCACGGTGGTGCCGCGCAGCTTCGCCACCCGCTCGACCTCGGAGGCGAACAACCCGTCCGCCGGCTCGGCGTGGTCGGAGAGGTCGGAGCCCGGCTCGCCGAAGTCGCGGGCGAACGCCTCGGGCAGCACGACCAGGTCGGCACCCTCGGGCACCAACGCCTCGATCCGGCGCCGGTTGTCGGCGGGGTCGAGGGTCGAGGCTTCCTGCACGAGCACCACTTGCATGGCCCCAGCCTGCCACTGTGTTCCCCGATGGCACACGATGAACCAGTGACCTGGGCGGCCGTGATCCTCACCGGTGGTCGCGCCGCGCGCCTCGGCGGCACCGACAAGGCGTCGCTGACGCTCGCCGGCACCACGCTGCTCGAGCACGCGCTCGCCGCCGTCGCCGACGCCGCCGAGACCGTCGTCGTCGGTCCCGAGATGCCGACCGCGCGACCGGTGTCGTTCGTGCGCGAGTCGCCCCCGGGGGGTGGACCCCTGGCCGGGGTCGCGGCCGGCGTCGCCGCCCTCGAGGAGGACCATGCGTGGGTCGTGGTCCTGGCCGTCGACATGCCGCACGTCGACTCGGGGACCGTCGGGCGGTTGCTCGCGGCGGCCGAGCGCGCCGACGCCTCGTGGCTGACCGACGCCTCGGGACGGCGTCAGCTCGCGGGCGTGGTGCGCCCCTCGCTGGTCCCTCCCCCGGCAGACGCCGAGGGTGCCCCGATGCGCTCGCTGATGGGCCGAGGGGAGGTCGTCGACGTGGTTGCGGTCGGCGCCGAGGCGGACGACGTCGACACTCGGGAGGACCTCGCCCGGTTGCGTGGCGAGAACCCGCCCGGCGTGGCGCGGCCACGGACTTGAAGGAGCGGCCCGGTTTCGCCAGATTGGGGCCGTGAACCTGCACGACTGGATCGACGAGCTGTGTGACACTCTCGACATCGAGACGGAGGTCGACGAGGCTCTCATCCTCGACCTCGCGAAGGTGGCGGCCGACAACGTGATCCGGCCCGCGGCGCCCATCACGGCGTACCTCGTGGGGTACGCCGCCGGAAGTGCAGGCGCGGACGAGGAAGAGGTCGAGAGCCTCGCCGCACGCGCCCAGGCGCTCGCCGAGGGTTGGGACCGGCCGTCGGGCACTGCGGATCTCGACGACGTACCCGACGACGTCCCCGACGACACGGGTGTCGACCACAGCGGCGACAAGTACGACGCGTGAAGGCGGTCCTCTCGGCCGGCCCGGGCGGCCCGGAGGTCCTGGAGTACGGCGACACCCCTGACCCGGAGCCGGGCCCGGGCGAGGTCGTGCTCGACGTCGCGGCGACCGCGGTCAACCGAGCGGACCTGGCGCAGCGGCAGGGCTTCTACCCACCGCCCGAAGGTGCGTCCGAGATCCTCGGCCTCGAGTGCAGCGGCACGGTCGGTGAGCTGGGCCAAGGTGTCGAGGGTGTGACGGTCGGCCAGCAGGTCTGTGCGCTGCTGGCCGGTGGTGGGTACGCGACCAAGGTCGCGGTTCCGGTCGGGCAGGTGATGCCGCTCCCCGCAGGCGTCGGCCTCACCACGGCCGCGGCACTGCCGGAGGTCGCCGCGACCGTGTGGTCCAACGTGATGATGGTGGCCGGGCTGCGCTCGGGCGACACGTTCCTGGTGCACGGCGGGGCGGGCGGCATCGGGACGTTCGCGATCCAGCTGACCAAGGCTCTCGGAGCGACGGTCGTCGCGACGGCCGGGAGCGAGGACAAGCTGGCGCTGTGCCGCGAGCTCGGTGCCGATGTCGCGATCAACTACCGGGAGCAGGACTTCGTCGAGGTGCTGGCCGACGCCACCGGCGGGCACGGCGCCGACGTCATCCTCGACAACATGGGGGCGTCGTACCTGGCCCGCAACCTCGCCGCTCTGGCGATCGAGGGACGCCTGATCGTGATCGGGTTCCAGGGCGGCTCGCGGGCCGAGATGGACCTGCGCACCCTCTTCCACAAGCGCGCCGCGCTGTTCTCGGCGAGCCTGCGGGCGCGGCCGGTCGGAGAGAAGACCACGATCTGCGCGGCGGTCGCCGAGCACGTCTGGCCGCTGGTGGCCGACGGCACCGTCAAGCCGGTGGTCGGACTCACGCTTCCCCTGGCCGAGGCGGCCGAGGCGCACCGGCTCCTGGAGAACGGCGAGACCACCGGGAAGATCCTGCTGACCGCGTGAGGACTGTCCGGCGTTTGTAGGCTGGCCGCATGAGTGAGCAGGAGTCCGGACAGCAGCACGTGATCGTGGTCGGACCGGACGGCCAGCCCGTCGCCGTCCCGGCCGAGGCCGTGAGCCAGGCCGAGGACGAGGGTGCGAGCGAGGGCGACGACCTGCACGAGCTCACCGACCTCGTCGAGCAGCCGGCGAAGGTGATGCGGATCGGCAGCATGATCCGACAGCTGCTCGAGGAGGTGAAGTCGGCACCGCTGGACGACGCGAGCCGCAACCGCCTCAAGGAGATCCACCGCGCCTCGATCAAGGAGCTCGAGAGCGGTCTGGCACCGGAGCTCGTCGAGGAGCTCGAGCGCCTCTCCCTGCCGTTCACCGAGGACGGCACGCCGTCGGACGCCGAGCTGCGGATCGCCCAGGCCCAGCTCGTCGGCTGGCTCGAGGGGCTGTTCCACGGCATCCAGACCGCGATCTACGCCCAGCAGGTCTCGGCGCGGGCCCAGTTCGAGCAGATGCGTCGCGCCCTCCCCGGCCGTCAGTCGCAGGGCATGCCGCCGGGGATGGCCGGGCAACCGGGCATGCCGCAGGCACCGGACGTCCAGGGCGACGACGACGGCAAGGGCCAGAGCGGGATGTACCTCTGACCGAAGCCGGGTGGCCGGGCGTCGGGAGACCTCGTGTGCGCGATCAGGTGGTACGCCGGCCGAGGCGGCCGACCACCAGGAGCCCGAGCAGGCTGAGGACCAGGAGCGCTGCGCCCGGGGCGAGCAGCCGCGACAGGCTGGGCGGTGCGGCGTTCGCGACCTTGGTGAACTCGGCTGTCGGAGGCTGCGCCTTGCGCGGCGCCTTGCCACTGCCGAGCTTCTTCTCGACCTGGGTCGTGAGCTGGTGCGAAGCCCGCGCGGTCGCGGACGTCGACACCAGGCGCGAGCCCTGCTCGGTGACGAAGAAGATGTAGCGCTTCCCCTTCGCGAGGTCGGGGGGCGGGCACTTCGCCCCGACCTCCGACGTGACCCGCACCCGATCGGCCACGAGCGACCCCTGGTACACGCGGTCCGCGGTCACCGTGTAGGTCCGGGTGCGGGCTTCGCCCTTCCCTCGCACCGGCTTCGCCGTGTCCACCATGCCCCGGAACACCACGTCGGCCTGGTTGATCGCCTGGCTCAGGCTCTTCGGCGTGCATCGCGCGGGTGCCGCCACCGCGGAGGACGCGCTCACGCCGAGGAGGCCGCCGCCGACGAGCGCGACGCACGCCGCCAGGATCGCGGGGCGGAGGAACCGGGTCACGCGGCCCATCACATCACAGCCCGAAAACGCGGCTGAGGGTCGCCGCGACACCGTCGTCGGAGTTGCGCGGGGCGATGTGGTCCGCGGCGGCCAGGACCGACTCGTGCCCGTTCGCCACGGCGTACGACGTTCCGGCCCAGGTCAGCATCGCCAGGTCGTTGGGCATGTCGCCGAAGGCGATCACCTCCTCGGGCGCCACCCCCAGTCGGGCGCAGAGCGAGGCGAGCGCCCCGCCCTTGGTCACACCGGCCGCGCTGATCTCCATCAGGTGGTCGATCGTCCAGGTCGGCGTGGCGCTGTCTCCGACGGCGTCGACCACGCGGGTGCGGAAGTCGTCGGGGTCGAGCGTGAGGTGCTGAGCCAGCACCTTCACGGCCGGCTCGTCCCAGAGCTCGGCGAGATCGCCGACGCGCATGTCCGGCGGCGTCGGATGCAGGTCGACGTACGCCGGCTCGTGGCGGTAGCCGCCCAGGCACTCGAGGGCGATCGCGGTGCCGGGCGCCGCCTCGCGGACGGCATCGACCATCGGCAGCCCGATGTCGGCGGGGATGCCGACCAGGTCGAGCACCTCACGGCCCTCGATGTCGTAGGTGATCGCGCCGTTCGACACGATGCCCACACCTCGACCGCCGCCGACCTGCGCCCACAGCTCGTCCATCCAGCGCAATGGACGGGCGGTGACGATGACGACCCGGACGCCGAGCGCCTGCACGCGACGCAGGACGTCCTGGGTGTGCTCGGTGAGCCGTCCTTCGTCGTCGAGCAGCGTGCCGTCGAGGTCGGTGGCCACCAGTCGCGGACGGCTCGTGCCACCGTTCACGGCGCCGGCCAGTAACGGTCGAGCTCGGTCGCCGCACCGTCGTCGTACACGGTTCCGGTGACGGCGTCGGCGGCCTCCCGGACCTCCTCGATCGCCTGCCCCATCGCCACGCCGCGGCCGGCCCACTGCAGCATCTCGATGTCGTTGCGCCCGTCGCCGATGGCCAGCACGTCAGCCTGGTCGACACCCAGCTCGCGCGCGACGTACTCCAGGCCGGAGGCCTTGCTGACCCCGACCGGGGCGAGGTCGAGCCACGCCGTCCAGCCCACGACGTAGTCGGTGCCCTGCAGGCCCAGGCGTTCCCCGAGGGCGACGAAGTCGTCCGCGGTCGCCTCCGGGTCGCGGATGATCACGCGGCTGACCGGGACGGCGACCAGGTCGGCGACGTCGGCGATGATGAACTCGCCGGTGAGCTCGCCGTCGGGAAAGGGCCGGTTCACCCGGTACCCGAAGCCGCGCTCCTCGACCGCCACGAGCGCCGACGGATGCTGCTCCAGGATCGCGGCCACGGCCGGCGCCGCGTCGAACGTCTCCTCGTGGACCACCTCGAGCGGCGGGTACCGGAAGACGACGGCGCCGTTGCTCGACACCACCCAGAGCTGCTCGGCGACGCCCCGGGCACCACCGGCACCACGATCCGCACGGTCTTCGGCACCGTTGCCCGCGCCGTGGAGATCGAGCAGGTCAGCCACGTTGGTCATGCCGTGCGGCGAGCGGCCGCTGGCGAGCACTACCTGCGCGCCGTCGGCCAGGGCGCGGTGCACCGCGTCGTACACGGGCGGGCTGATCTGCTCGTACGTCGTACCGACCCCGTCGACCCACTTCAGCAGGGTGCCGTCGATGTCGAGCGCGACCAGCCGAGGCCGCCACCCTGCATCGGGCCGGCCGCTCTCGTCACTCGAGCGTGTGGAGACCACCGGGTTATGCCGTGACCGGCTTCATCACGTCGAGGCCGCCGAGGTAGGGCCGCAACGCCTCCGGCACACGCACCGAGCCGTCCTCCTGCTGGTGGGTCTCGAGGACGGCGATGATCGGCCGGTTGGTCGAGCACAGGGTGCCGTTCAGCGTCGCGATCGGCCTGATCTCGCCGTCCCTGCCGTCCCTGCCGTCCGCCGGGAACCGGCCGCGGGTGTCGAGGCGACGGGTCTGGAAGTCGGTGCAGTTGGAGGTCGACGTGAGCTCGCGATAGCGGCCCTGGCTGGCGATCCACGCCTCGCAGTCGAACTTCCGCTGGGCCGAGAGACCGAGGTCGCCGGCGGCGACGTCGATCACGCGGTAGCAGAGCTCGAGCTTGTCGAGGAACTCCTTCTCCCACTCCAGCAGCCGCTGGTGCTCGGCGAAGGACTCCTCGAGGGTCGTGTAGACGAACATCTCGACCTTGTCGAACCAGTGCACGCGGAAGATGCCGCGGGTGTCCTTGCCGTGGGAGCCGGCCTCCTTGCGGAAGCACGGGCTGAACGCGGCGTACCGCAGCGGGAGCGAGGCCGAGTCGAGGATCTCGTCCGAGTGGTAGGCCGCGAGCGGCACCTCGGAGGTCCCGACCAGGTAGAGGTCCTGGCCCTCGATCCGGTAGACGTCGTCGGCGGCCTGCCCGAGGAAACCGGTGCCCTCCATGGCCCGGGGCTTCACGAGTGAGGGCGGTGTCACCTGGATGAAGCCGTTCGCCCGCGCCTGGTCCATCGCCATGTTGATCAGCGCGAACTCGAGCTGCGCACCGATGCCGGTCAGGAAGTAGAAGCGCGACCCCGACACCTTGGCTCCACGCTCGAGGTCGATCGCGCCCAGCATCCGGCCGAGCTCCACGTGGTCGCGCGGCTCGAAGTCGAACTCGGGTGGCGTGCCGACGGTCTCGAGGACGACGAAGTCCTCCTCGCCCCCGGCCGGTGCCTCCTCGGCGGCCAGGTTGGGGATGTCCATCAGCGCCTCGCGCCAGGCGTCCTCGGCCTCGGTCTGCGCGGCCTCCGCCGCCTTCACCTCGGCGGACAGGTCCTTGGTCCGAGCCAGGAGGGCGGTCTTCTCGTCGCCCTGCGCCTGCGGGATCTGCCTGCCGAGCTGCTTCTGCTCGGCCCGCTTGGCCTCGAACGTCGTGATGGCACTGCGGCGCGCGGAGTCGGCGGCCAGGGCACGGTCGACGACGTCGTCGGACAGCCCTCGCTTGGCCTGGGCGGCTCGCACGCGGTCGGGGTCCTCACGCAGCACCTTCGGGTCGATCACACCGAAAGGCTATCTGCGGCTCGCCGGGTCCAGCACACGAGTTCCCCCGCTCGCCGGGGTGGGCTCAGGCTGCGCGCCTCCCGGCATACTGGCGCGCGTGCTCGACCGCCCCCGCCCCTGGATCCTGGCCTGGGCCGGGGTGTGCGCGGTGCTCTTCACGGTCCTGGGGTTCCTGGTCACCCTGACCCGTGCTCCCCTGGGTGGGTTCGACGACCTCGGTCGCTCGGGTGAGAGCTGGGCCCGCGACCACCACGACGTCGTCAACGTGCTCAGGTGGATCGAGACCGGTTTCTCCACCACCGGCATCGTGGTGCTGACGCTGCTGCTCGTCGTACCGCTCTGGATCCGCAAGCATCACCGAGCCGCGATCTACACCGTGCTGGTCGTCGTGACCACGGTCCTGCTGTACACCTGGATCAAGCTGCTCTACGGCCGCGACCGCCCGGTCTGGCAGGACCCGATCCACCGCCTGACGTCGCTGTCCTACCCCTCGGGCCACGCCGCCAGCACCGCCGCCCTGGCCGGGGTGGTGATCGTGCTGACGTTCATGCTCGTGCGCCGGTCGAGCTTCCGGCGCCTGATCTTCGCCGGGGCCGTGGTGGTGGTGCTCGTCGTGGGCTTGGACCGCGTGCTCCTGGGGCGCCACTACCCGACCGACGTCATCGGCGGATGGCTCCTCGGCGCGTTCGCGACCCTCTTCTGGCTGGCGATCTACAGCCCGCTGCCGCGCAGCCATGCCGAGTCCGCGTTGCCGCTGACCGAGTCCGTCCCCACGGACCGGAAGCTCGCCGTCGTCCTCAACCCCTCGAAGCTGGAGGACGTCGGGCAGTTCCGCGCGATCGTGGCCTCCATGGCCGAGGAGGCCGGGTGGTCGCGACCGAGCTGGCACTACACGACCGTGGAGGACCCCGGCACCGGGATGGCCGAGGAGGCCTCGATCGCCGGTGCGGACCTCGTGCTGGTCTGCGGCGGCGACGGCACCGTTCGCGAGGTGTGCGCCGAGCTCGCGGGCACGGGCATCCCGGTCGGGATCATCCCGGCGGGCACCGGCAACCTGCTGGCGCGGAACCTGAACATCCCGCTCTACCTGCGTGCCGCGATCGACGTGGCGCTGACCGGACAGGACCAGGCGATCGACCTGGTCGAGGTGTCCGGTGACGACATGGAGGACACCCACTTCATGGTGATGGCGGGGATGGGGCTGGACGCCGCGATCATGGAAGGCGTCAACGAGCAGATCAAGGCGAAGGTCGGCTGGGTGGCCTATGTCCTCTCGGGCGCCAAGGCACTGATGTCTCCCGTGGTCCGGATGGAGATCTCGGTCGACGGCGAGGAGTTCACCTCCCACCGCGCGCGGACGGTCGTGGTCGGGAACGTCGGCTTCCTGCAGGCGGGCATGCCGCTCCTCCCGGACGCGGCGATCGACGACGGGCTCGTGGACGTCGTGCTCCTCTACCCCAAGCGCGTCGTGTCGTGGCTCCCACTCGCGTTCCGGGTGCTGGCCAAGCGACCCCGCACCGACGAGACCATCGCGCGGATGCGCGGCCACACGGTCACGATCCGCGCGGCCTCACCCACGCCGCGCCAGCTCGACGGTGACCCGCTCGGCGCCGGCAAGGAGCTGCGGATGACCTGCCTGCACGGCCGGGTCCTGGTCCGCGTCCCGCGCTGACCGGCCGGCTGCGTCAGCCGGCGGTGTCAGCCGGCGGTGCTGCAGTCGCCGAAGGCGGTGAAGGATCGGTTGAAGCAGACCTTCCCGAGGGAGTGGGGGAACAACGTCGGCGGCGTGTACGCCGTGGCACCCCGCGGGTCCCAGGCGAAGACCTGGAACTGACCGTGACCACCGCTCGGCACGCGGGTGTAGAGCAGACCCCGGCCGGAGATCCAGGTGACGGACCCGTGCGCGGCCGAGCCGGGCGCGAGGGCTACTGGGCCGCGGGTGGACACGGGCTGGATCCGGCCGTTCCACCGGACCATGACCTGCCAGGTGCCGTCAGGCGTACGCCGCAGGACGCCGGAGGTGAGGTCGCCGAGTCGCACGTGCGTGCCCGCCGCGAGCCTCGTGCTGCCGGGAAGGAGCGCCGGGAGGCTGCCGCGCGGCCCCAGAGCGGCATCGGTGCCCGACTGCTGGTGGCCCGAGTGCGACACGTGCGACGGTGTCGAGACATGGGTGGCAGCCGAGGCCGTCGCGCCATCGCGATCGAGGTCGTGGACGGCGAAGGGCACGACGATCGCCGCTGACGCGAGGACCACCGCAGCGATGATCGCCGCGCGACGCGTGTTCTTGCCGCCGTGCGGACCGATCCCCGTCCCTGGTGCGTGAGTCGTTGCCACGTCCCGCCCCCATTCCCCGAGTCACCCCGTCATCCGTAGGACGTCCCGGGTGCCGGCGGAGTTGCACGCGCGAGACGACCGTGGCCCAGTTGTGACCTTGTGCTGCGGTCGCTGGGGTGACAAGCCTACGGACGAGCGTGGGCGATCGCTTCGTCCTCTTCGGGTGAGAGCTGCTGCTCGCTCGACCATGACGAGACGCTCTTGGCGTAGGTGCGGGCGTCCGAGCGGCCGTGGATGGAGGTCAGCACCACGCCGTCACCCGAGTCGTCGAGCAGGGCGACCGACCACGAGAGGTGCCCACCCATGTCGCCGAACGCGTCGTAGCGCACGACCGCGAGGTGCCGGAGTGCACCGGCGGTCTCGACCCTTAGCGCCGCCACCTCCTGACGGAGGCCGGTCACGTCCTCCGGGAGCGCCTCGACGCCCGGCGTACGGCGGGAGGCAGCCTGGCGTCTGAGGGCGACGACCGCGAGTGCACCGGCCGCGAGGGCCACCACGATCGCGACGACGTCGAGGATCCACACGCTGAACGAGCCTAATCGCGGCCCCCGCCGACATGTGACACTGACGCGCGTGAGCACCACCATCGGCGAGCGGGATTCGCGCCGGATCGTCTACCAGGGAGAGCCGGGCTCCAACTCGCACCTGGCCTGCCAGGAGCGCTACCCCGACCTCGAGGCAGTCGCCTGCGCGAGCTTCGAGGACTGCTTCGCCGCGGTCGACGCCGGCGATGCCGACCTCGCGATGATCCCGATCGACAACTCGCTTGCCGGCCGGGTCGCCGACATCCACCACTTCCTGCCGACCTCGCAGCTGCACATCGTCGGGGAGCACTTCCTGCGGATCCGGTTCGCCCTGCTCGGCGTCCCCGGAGCCACCCTCGAGGGGATCAAGACGGTGCACAGCCACGTGCACGCGCTCGGCCAGTGCCGTCGGGTGATCCGCGAGCACGGCTTCGTGCCGGTCATCTCGGGCGACACCGCCGGCGCGGCCCGCGAGGTGAAGGAAGCAGGGGACCCCGGGCAGGGCGCCATCTCCCCGCCCCTCGCCGCCGGGATCTACGGCCTCGAGGTGCTCCTGGAGGACGTCGAGGACGAGGACCACAACACCACCCGGTTCGTGGTCCTCTCCCGCGACTTCGAGAAGGCACCGCAGGACGACGGCCCGGTCGTGACCAGCTTCGTGTTCAACGTGCGGAATCTGCCGGCCGCCTTGTACAAGGCGCTGGGCGGGTTCGCGACCAACGGTGTGAACATGACCAAGCTCGAGAGCTACATGGTCGGCGGCGAGTTCACCGCCACGCAGTTCCTCGCCGAGGTCGACGGGCATGCGGACGACCTGCCGGTCAGCCGTGCCCTCGAGGAGCTCGAGTTCTTCACCACCGAGGTGAAGGTGCTCGGCATCTACCCGGCCGACCCCTTCCGTCTCGACCAGTCGACCTAGGTCGCCACCAGTCGTGGAGGAGGTCGGTCCGCGAGTGCTCCCGTGGGAGAGGGTCGGTCCGCAAGTACTCCGGTGGTTGAGGAGGTCGCTCCGCGACCGTCTCGAAACCCCCTGCCCTGGAAACCTTGGTTTCGAAACGGGCCCCAGGGGGCCCTCCTCCACCACCGGAATGGCGGCTTGGCCCTCCTCCACCACCGGAATGGCGGCCCGGGGCCTGCTCAACCACCGGAGTAGCGGAGCTGGTCCCGTTCAGCCACCGGTGACCTCGTCAGCGTCGGACGGTCACGCCGCGTCGGCGGCAGCCATCACCCAGAACGCCGCACCCTGCGGGTCTGCCATCATCGCCATGCGGCCGACACCAGGAACGTCCATGGCCGGCGCGAGCGTCTTGGCTCCGAGCTCCTCGGCCTGACGGACACTGGCGTCGACGTCGTCGACGTTGAAGTAGACGTTCCAGTGGGCCGGCGTACCGGGCGGCAGCATGGACAGGTCCATCGACCCGCCGATCTGGCGGCCCTCGACGTTGGTCAGCACGGTGTAGGTCCCGGCCTCGCCCATGTCCATGGCCTCGCTGCCCATCCCGAGCACCTCGCCGTAGAACTTCACGGCGGCTGCGACATCCGGCGTCACGCACTCGTTCCACGTCGGTGTCCCCGGCTCGTTGGCGCGCTGGGTGCCCGTGGTCTTCCCGGCCTGCCACAGTCCGACGCGAGCGCCGGTCGGGTCCTGGATGGCCGACATCCGGCCGTTGTCGAACACGTCCATCGGGCCTGCCTCGACCTTCCCGCCGGCGCCCTCGACCTTCGCGGTGGCCGCGTCGACGTCGTCGACGGCGAGGTAGACGCCCCAGAAGGCCGGGTGGCCCTCCATGCCGGGCATCTGGGGACTCAGACCCCCGATCTCGTCGCCCTCGATGGTGGCCACGTAGTAGTGGCCCATGTCGCCCATGTCGCTGTCGTTGTAGTCCCAGCCGAAGAGCTCTCGGTAGAAGTCGCGCGCCGCCCCTTGGTCGGGCGTCATCAGCTCCACCCAGCTCGGCGTTCCCTGCTCGTAGTGATCGAACTTGGCCATCGTCGTCTCCCTCGGTGAGGTGGTCGACCCCGCTCCCGACTCAACACCTCTCTCCCGGCCGAGGCAACGGGTTGCCGGGTGAACGTTGCCGAAACGCGACGGATAGGTTCTCGGGGTGGATCCGGCCGTCATCGCGATCGCGTTCGGGGCGATCTTCGTGGTGGAGCTCCCGGACAAGACCTTCGTCGCCGCGCTCGTCCTCTCGACCCGCTACCGCCCGTGGGCGGTCTGGGTCGGCGTCGGCCTGGCGTTCTTGATCCAGACCCTGATCGCGTGCACGGTCGGGGGCCTGGTCACCCTGCTCCCGCACCGCATCGTCGAGGTCGTCGCGGGCGTGATCTTCCTGGCCGGGGGCATCCTGCTGCTGCGCGAGGCGCCCAAGGCGGACGCTGCGGAAGCCGCGACCGAGGAGGAGTACGCCGCCAAGGCGTCGTCACCGAAGTCGGGGCTCGCCGCCGTCGGTGCCAGCTTCCTCGTGCTGTTCGCGGCTGAGTGGGGCGACCTCTCCCAGCTGCTCACGATCAGCCTGGTCGGGCGCTACCACGACGCGCTGTCGGTCTTCGTCGGGGCGTGGAGCGCGCTGCTGGTCGTCTCCGGGTTGGCCGTGGTGGCCGGTCGCTTCCTGCTCCGGTACCTCCGGTTGTCGACGATCCACTACGTCGGGGCGGCGGTGTGCTTCCTGCTCGCCGCGGTCACGGCGTACCAGGCGGTCGCGGGGTGACCGGGCGTCATGAGGCCCCACTAGAGTGCGCCCCATGTCGAGCAACCCCACCCCCGGTCGCCCCTCGGGCGCCGACTCGGAGGTCGGCCGTCTGCGCACCGTCATGCTCCACCGGCCGGGCCCGGAGCTGACCCGGCTGACCCCACGCAACAACGACCGGCTGCTGTTCGACGGGATCCCCTGGGTCGCGCGGGCCCAGGACGAGCACGACGCCTTCGCCGCCGCGCTCCGCGAGCGCGACGTGGAGGTGCTGTACCTCACCGACCTGCTGACAGAGACGTTCGCCGACGTCGGGGCGCGCGACCGCGCGATCGAGACGGCCCTCGGCAGCCTGCACCTCGGCGAGACCATGCGCCGCTGGCTCGGGCCGATGCTCCACGAGTCGTCGCCGGAGGACCTGACGACCCACCTGACGGCCGGTGTGCGCAACGACGAGGTCCGCGGTGGCTTCGGGCTCGTCACCTCGCTCCTCCCGAGTGACGACTTCCTGATCGACCCGCTGCCCAACCTGCTGTTCACCCGTGACTCGTCGGTGTGGGTGTGCGACCAGGTGACGGTCACGTCGCTGGCGATGCCCGCCCGATCGCGAGAGACGCAGCTGACCGAGCTGATCTACAGCGCCCATCCGCGCTTCACCGGCACCCCACGCCTGCACGGCTGGCGGCACGAGCACGTCGAGGGCGGCGACGTCCTGCTGCTCGCGCCCGGCGTGCTCGCCATCGGGGTCGGCGAGCGCACGACTCCGGCCGGGGCCGAGCAGCTGGCACGCGAGGTCTTCATGGCCGGGCTGGCCACGACCGTGCTGGCGGTCCCGATCGCGCAGGAACGCGCCACCATGCACCTCGACACCGTCTGCACGATGGTCGACGTCGACAAGGTCGTGATGTACCCGAACGTCGCCGACACCCTGACGGCGTACGCCGTGACGACGACGGGCGGGTCGAGCAGCGCCGACCCGGGCGACCTCGAGCTCCACGTCGCCGAGGCCGAGCACTTCTTGGTCGCCGCGGCCAAGGCGATGGAGATCGACACCCTCCACCAGATCGACACCGGTCTCGACCCGGTCACCGCCGAGCGCGAGCAGTGGGACGACGGCAACAACACCCTCGCCCTCGCCCCGCGGGTCGCGGTCGCCTACGAGCGCAACGACGAGACGAACTCCCGCCTCGAGGCCGCCGGCATCGAGGTCGTCCGCATCGCCGGCTCCGAGCTCGGCTCCGGACGCGGCGGACCGCGCTGCATGAGCTGCCCGATCGAGCGGGACCCGCTCGGCTGACCCGATCAGAACGCCGCGGACACGAGCCCGATCGTTCGTCCGCGCCGTCGGTCTTCCCGAGCTCCGCAGACAGACCAGACACGCCCAGACGGGCACCGTGGCGGCGTGGTTGCGGTCAGGGTGCCACCGGCCCCACCCCGAGTGCGTTGAACCGTTGCGAGCGATGCTCGGGCGCGGAGCCGAAGGACACCGGGATGCCTGCTGTCGTGTGGGTCGTGGGCGCGCTCGTGGTCCTCGTGGGGGTGCTGCTGGCCCTCGACTGGTTCACCGCCGGGCGGGCGAAGGCCGCCTGCTGGTCCGGGCCAGGGACCAGAACAGCGAGCAGGCCCGGGTCGGCTATGCCGCCATCGAGAGCGACGGCACCCGCCAGAAGTACGAGGGCAGCACGGGCCCGTGAGCGACCGCGACCGGGCATGAAGAGGGCCCGGTCGATGTCGACGGGGGAGGCAACAACGACCGGGCCGTCCGCGACGCTAGCGAACGACTGGTCGGTGGTTCAACCTCCCCCGGGCGTGTCTTTTTGCGCCCACGGATCGTCGCAGGTCAGTGGCGGTGTCACCGGAGAGTCACCTGCTGGTTGGCCAGCATCGAACGGGCCGCCCGCTCCTGCGACGTGAGCGTCGTCCGGGTCGCGAGCGCCCGATCGAGCCGCTCCCGCAGAGCCGCGACCGGCCCCTCCAGCGCCTCGGCGCCGGTTCCCGGGGCGAGGTCCCACACGGGCGTCAGGAGCCCGTGGGCCCGGAACATCCCCACCAGCTTCGAGTCGTCGGCGATCGAGTCGTCTCCCGCTGCGTGGAGCCGCGCCAACGCGTCCAGGAGAGCCGTCTCGTCCTCGGGGAGCACCCAGCGCAGGTGCTCCTTGCTGCCGGCGTCCACCCAGTACGCCGCGTCCACCGAGGACAGCCGGGTGGTGGGCGCGACCGCGCCGCTCGCCTGTTCCAGGGCCTCGACCATCGCCTCGTCACGCTCGGTGACGTCGCCCAGCCACCACTCGAAGTCGTGGTGCACGGTGACGTCGAGCGGCTGGTCGGCGACCAGGTCCTGGAGCCGCGCACCTGGTCCTGGCGGGTCGACGAGTCCGACGATGCCCTCCTCATCGGTCGCCAGCGCCTTCTCGAGCACGGCACCCAGGTCGCGGGACGGGTCGCCGAAGAAGTGCCGTACCTGCATGCCCAGCCAGACCTCACCCGACTCGCGGACCATCGCCGGAGCCGCAGCCGGGAGCAGGCTGCCCAGCAGCACCGACCGGTCACCCACCGTCAGCGGAGCGGTCGCCGACGGCACGAACTCCCGGAGTGCGACCAGGTCACGCTCGGCGGCCAGTCCGGCGAACGGCCGGGCCACGAAGGCACCCCCGGCCGATCCGTGACACGCCTTGTACCGCTTGCCGGAGCCGCAGGGGCAGGGCTCACGCGGTCCGACCTCGCCCTCGGTCACGCGGTCGCGGGCCTTGGTACGGGAGCGCTTCGCCATGCCGGCGAATCTAGGCCGTCGGCACCGCGTCCAGCCAACCGAGCATCTCGCCCGGTCGGTCGGTGATGATCGCGCGGGCGCCGAGCGAGCGGCACAGCTCGAGCTCCGCCTCGGTGTTCACCGTCCACACGTGCAGCTCACGTCCGGTGCGCGCGAGCTTCGCGGCGAACTTCGGGTGCTTGGTCAGGGCGCGGATGCCCGGGCCCAGGATCCACGCGTCGTCGACGACCGGCTTCAGCACCGGCCAGTGCCGAGCCTTGTCGATCAGCATCACCAGACGCAGCCGCGGGGCCAGCTTCTGCATCCGCTGGAGGGCGACGTAGGAGAAGCTCATGACCCTGACCGGGCCGTCCTCGGTCGTCCAGCCGAACTCGGCGAGCAGCTCCACCAGTCGCCGCTCCACGAGCCCGCCGTAGCGGGTGGGGTGCTTGGTCTCGATCGCCAGCTCGATCCGCCGGTCCGCATCGGCGACGGTCTCCAGGAGCCGGCGCAGGGTGAGGACGCGGTCGAGGTCGGGATCGCGGTCGGGTGCCTCGTCGTCGAAGACCGCCCACGGGTTCTTCCAGGACGCGAACTCGAGCTGGTCGAGATCGGCGAGCTCCATCGTCGAGACGAGCCCGTCGGCACTCGCCGTCCGCCGGAGGTCGCGGTCGTGCACGCAGACCAGGTGGCCGTCTGCGGTGAGGCGGACGTCGCACTCGAGCGCGTCCGCTCCCGCACGGATCGCCTCGAGGTACGCGCCGAGCGTGTGCTCGGGGTTCTCGTAGCTCGCGCCACGGTGGGCGACGACCTGCGGCCGCATGTCCTCATTGTTGCCCGGCTACCCACGCCCGCGGGGGACTTCGGTGCGTGCCGTGGACGTGTTCACCGAGTCTTCCTCGTGCCGTTCCCGCGGGGCTACCCTGGCAGCCAGCTCGACCGGCCACGGCAGCCCGCCGCCTGCACCCGGAGCTCCCGGGACGGTGAATGCCGCAGATTCCACACCTGTCCGTGATGCGCCCTTCACCGGGCGGACCGACCAGGCAACGCAGGCCCCTGAGGCACCGATCTCCACGACCGGTGGTCCGCCGGAGAGAAGCAGCATCATGTCCGACAACCACAAGCAGATGGCCCGACAGCTCCGCGCCGACCTCGCCCTCCGCGACGTCGCCCTCAGCCACAGCGAGGCCCTCGAGATCGTCGCGCACCAGCACGGCGCACGTGACTGGAACACCCTGGCCGCGCGGCCCGCGCCCGACGGGGCTCCCGGCCAGACGGCCGAGGGTCCGGCGGTGCCCATCCTGCGCATCTTCGACCGGGCGAAGGCGGTCGAGTTCTACGTCGACTACCTCGGCTTCACGATCGACTGGGAGCACGGCCACGCCGACCACTGACCGCTGTACGCGCAGGCGCACCGAGGGCGGGCCGTGCTGCACCTCAGTGAGCACCACGGCGATGCCAGCCCGGGCGGTGCCGCACTGGTCCCGGTCACCGACGTCGAGGCCCTGCACACCGAGCTCCACTCGCGCCCCTACGGCTACGCCCACCCCGGCATCCGGGACGAGGACTGGGGCCGGGTGATGGTGGTCGTGGACCCGTTCCACAACCGGTTGGTCTTCCACCAGCCTCGCGTCGGCGTCACCGACGTGGTCGACCCTCGGCCGGCCGACGCGGCAGGGCCGATCGAGCTCGCCTACGACCTCGCGTGCACCCCCGAGCGCGCCTTCGACACCTTCGTCGCGATCGACGACTGGTGGGGCCCGAGCTACGCACCCGAGGGGCTCACCCGGGTCGAGATCGAGCCACGCGTCGGTGGCCGGGTGACGCACCACCTGGCCGACGGCACGGCGTACGTCTGGGGAGAGGTGCTCGTGTGGGATCGTCCGTCGCACTACGCCCAGGCGTTCAGCCTCGCCCAGGACCCCGAGCACCCCAGTCGTCTCGACCTCTGGTTCGAGGCGACCGCCGGTGGCTGCCGCGTCGTGTTCGAGCACGGCGGTTGGACCCCCGGCAACGTCGCCGGGCGCGGGAAGTTCAACGAGTGGCACGTCCTGCTCGACCGGTACGCCGCCGCGGCCGAGGGCAGGTCGCTGCCGAGTCGTGGCTAGCCTGGCGTCGTGAGCGACCCCTCGGCGGTGGAGGTGCGGGACGACCCCGCGAAGCGGCAGTTCGAGGCGTTCGTCGACGGGAGGCTCGCCGGCTACACGGCCTACGAGCTGACCGACGACGGGATCCTGATCCTGCACACCGAGGTCGACGACGCGTTCGAGGGACAGGGGATCGGGTCGTCCCTCGTGCGCCAGATGCTGGACCTGCTCCGCGCCGACGACGACACGAAGGTGACCGTCCTCTGCCCGTTCGTCAACGCCTGGCTGCGTCGGCACCCCGACTACCAGGACCTGACCCGGCGATGAGCGGACCCACCCTCACCGTCCACCTCCGCCGTCACCTGCAGAGGTCGCGCGACGACATCATGAGCTCGCTCGAGGGCCTGTCGGAGTACGACGTGCGCCGGCCGATGGTGCCGTCGGGAACCAACCTGCTCGGCCTGGTCAAGCACCTCACGGGCATCGAGCTGGGCTACCTCGGCGCCTGCGTCGGGCGGCCCTCACCCGTGTCGCTGCCGTGGGAGGACGACGGGTCCGTCTGGGAGTCCGCGGACATGTGGGCGACCCCTGACCAGTCGCGCGACTACCTGCTCGGGCTCTACCAGCGGGCGTGGCAGCACAGCGACGAGTCGCTCGAGGCGCTGCCGCTCGACGCGAAGGCCTCGGTGCCGTGGTGGCCGGAGGAGCACCGTGAGACGACCTT
>DATBDF010000205.1:0-6750 GCA_036270075.1 Nocardioides sp. | reverse complement strand
GATTTCGTTGTACTCGGCGTCGGCGACCAGCTTGACGAAGCCGACGGCCTCGCCGAGGCCCTGGGCCTTGCCGTTGGCCGAGAACGGGAACGTCGCGGTCTTCACGTCGTACCCCTTCTCGCGCGCCTGCTCCTCGCTGTAGCCGAAGGAGCCGATCTGCGGCTGGCAGTACGTCGCGCGCGGGGCGAAGTCGTAGGCGACCGGCATCGTCTCGACGCCTCCGATCGTCTCGGCGGCCACCACAGCCATGGCCTCGGCGACGTGGGCGAGCATCAGCTTGCCGGTCACGTCACCGATCGCGTAGACGTGCGCGACGTTGGTCCGGCAGTAGTCGTCGACCACGATCGCGCCGCGCTCGGTCGCGACACCGAGGGACTCGAGGCCGTAGCCCTCCAGCCGTGGCGCGAAGCCGATCGCCTGGAGCACCTTGTCGGCCTCGATCACCTCCGACGACCCGTCCTTCGAGACGGTGACCTGCACCTTCTGTCCCGACTCGGCTCCGGCGTCGGAGATCGACTCGACCTTGGTGCCGAGCAGAACCTTCACGCCGAGCTTCTTGTAGTGCTTGAGCAGCTCCTTGGAGACGTCGGCGTCCTCGGTGGGCACCATCCGGTCGAGGAACTCCACGATCGTCACGTCGACTCCGAAGTTCGCCATCACGTACGCGAACTCCACCCCGATCGCGCCGGACCCGGCGATGATCACCGACTCCGGCAGGCCCGGGTCGAGGATCTGCTCCTCGTAGGTGACCACGCGCTCGGAGAGCGTCGTCCCCGGGATCAGCCGGGTGGTGGCGCCGGTGTCGATGATCAGGTCGCCGTAGGTGTACGACGCGCTGCCACCGTCGTTCAGGGCCACGTCGATCTTCCCGGGGCCGTCGAGCGTGCCCCAACCGTCGATCTCGGTGATCTTGTTCTTCTTCATCAGGTAGTGGACGCCGCGGACGATGCCCGCGCTCACCTTCCGGGAGCGCTCGTGGGTGGGCCCGAACGCCATGGTGGCCTCGCCCTGGATGCCGAAGACGTCCTTCTCGCGGGTGATCACGTGCGCGAGCTCGGCGTTGCGCAGGAGCGCCTTGGAGGGGATGCAGCCCACGTTCAGGCAGACCCCGCCCCAGTACTTCTTCTCGACCACCGCGACCGACTTGTCCAGCTGGGCGGCTCGGATCGCGGCGACGTACCCGCCGGGACCGGCCCCGAGGACGATCACGTCGAAGTGCTGGGGTTGGGAGGACGACTGCTCGCTCACGTCGGCCAGCCTAGTGAGCGCAACCACTACGCTCTGCGCGTGCCCCTGTACGCCGCCTACGCGTCGAACCTCGACCCGCGGCGGATGGGCGAGCGCTGTCCCCACTCACCGCTCCAGACCACCGGTTGGCTGCTCGGCTGGCGGCTCACCTTCGGCGGCGAGGACCTCGGCTGGGACGGCGCCCTCTCCACGATCGTCGAGGACCCGATCGACCAGGTCTATGTCGCGGTGTACGACGTCTCCCGCGAGGACGAGGCCAACCTCGATAGCTGGGAGTCCACCGACACCGGTCTGTACCGCAAGCTCAAGGTCCGGGTCGCCACGCTCACCGGAGAGGTGCTCGCCTGGACCTACGTGCTCGACGCTTTCGAGGGCGGCCTGCCCAGCGCGTCGTACCTCGGGGTCGTCGCGGATGCCGCCGAGGCGGCCGACGCCCCCGCCGACTACGTCTCGGCCCTCCGGCTGCGTCCCTGCCGGTCGACCGGCCTGTGAGGTCGGGTCGCACCAGGGACATCCTGGCGGATGGTCGCCGTGCCCTAGGCTCGCCGCCGTGACTCCGTACGAGCAGGCCCGGGAGGCCGCCGGCGTCCTCGCCCGGCTCACCGGCGTAGAGCAGCACGACGTCGCGCTGGTGCTCGGATCGGGCTGGCTCCCGGCCGCCGCGGCCCTCGGGGAGCCGGTCGCCGAGATCGCGACCACGGACCTGCCCGGCTTCTCCGCTGCCGCGGTCGCCGGCCACTCCGGCAGCATCCGCAGCGTCGCACTCGGTCAGCGGCGCCTGCTGCTCTTCGGCAGCCGCACCCACTACTACGAGGGCAAGGGCGTCGCGGCCGTGGTGCACCCGGTCCGCACGGCGGCCGCGGCGGGCTGCAAGACCATCGTGCTGACCAACGGGTGCGGCAGCCTGAAGGAGAGCTGGCCCCCCGGGACGCCGGTGCTGATCCGCGACCACATCAACCTGACGGCGCGCTCCCCCCTCGAGGGCGCCCACTTCGTCGACCTCACCGATCTCTACTCCGCACGACTCCGAGCGCTGTGTCGCGAGGTCGACCCGACGCTCGACGAGGGCGTCTACGTGCAGTTCCCGGGGCCGCACTACGAGACGCCGGCCGAGGTCGAGATGGCGCGCCGGATCGGCGGTGACCTGGTCGGCATGAGTACGACGCTCGAGGCGATCGCCGCCCGGGAGGCCGGCATGGAGCTGCTCGGCATCTCCCTGGTCACCAACCTCGCGGCGGGCATCTCGGGCCAGCCCCTCGACCACGCCGAGGTGCTGGAGACCGGCCGCGCCGCCGCGACCCGCATGGGCGACCTGCTCAGCCGCATCGTCCCCCAGCTCTGAGGGCCCCTACGTCGCGCTGATCCCGATCCGCGCCTCGCGGAAGGCGTCCACGAACAGTGCGTGGTCCTCGCGCACCCGCGCGGCGTACCCGAGCGCGAACTCGACCAGGTGCTCCGTGAACGCCTGCCGTCGACCGTCGAGCACGCCCGCGATCGCCTCCTCGACCTGGAAGTCCACGAGGTCCTGGGTG
The DNA here is from genome assembly GCA_036270075.1 of Nocardioides sp. GTDB lineage: Bacteria > Actinomycetota > Actinomycetes > Propionibacteriales > Nocardioidaceae > Nocardioides. The sequence continues at coordinate 3,970 of DATBDF010000205.1, read as the reverse complement.
CTGTCCTCGTCGGAGGCGCAGTGGATCTTGGCGGTCGCCCGACCGAGCTGGTCGACGATCTCCCCGATCTCGCCGGGTTCGGTGATGTCACCCCAGTCGAGGTCGACCTCGTACGGCGACACCTCGGCGACAACATACCCGACTCCATCGACGCTGGTGTACCCCAGCAGCGGGTCGGTGTGCGCCTGCAGGGCGCGCTGGCTGACCACCGTGCGCTGTCCTTCGTGCTCGAAGTACCGGTCGATCTCGGCGGAGTCGACGAAACGCCGGAGGGCGGGGACGTTCGCCTGCTTCATGGACAGCACGACGTCGTTGTCGAGGGCTTGGCTGAACCCCTCGACGAGCACGTTGTACGCCGGAAGGCCGGCGCTGCCGATCCCGAACCCGGACTTCCCGACCACGTCGCGCACCTCGTAGAAGAGCTGGCGGTCGAAGCGCTTGTCGTCGGGGATCGTGCCGAGGTACTCCTCGAACGCCGCCATCACGCGCGCACGCTCGCGCTTGCCCAGCCGCCGGACCGTCGGGTGGTCGTGGAAGAGGCGCACCCCGTGGTGCACGGACGTCATCTCGTCGAGCGCCTCGGCTCTCCGGATCTTGCGGGCGTCCTGCAACGCCTCCAGGACGGGACCGGACGCGGTGTCGAGGTGGAGCGCGAAGTCGGTGTCGTCGTCGGTGTCGAGGTAGTGGTTGACCTGGCGCAGGTAGGCCCGCGCGAAACGGGCGACGAGCCGGCGGACGTCCTCCTCCGGGAGCGCCTTCTGCCAACAGGTCAGCGCCAGGCTCGCGGCGAACCGCATGAGGTCCCACGAGAAGTGGCCCAGATAGGCTTCGTCGAAGTCGTTCACGTCGAAGACCAGCACGCCCTCCGAGCTCAGGTAGGTGCCGAAGTTCTCGACGTGGAGATCCCCGTGGATCCAGATCCGCGACGCGCGGTCGTCGACGAACGGGTCGTCCATCGCGGTCACGTCGGCGTCGAACAGGCAGGCAGTCCCGCGGAAGAACGCGTGCGGGTCCCTGGCCATCTTCCGGTACTTCGCCCGGAACGCCGCGGGATCGGCCGTCATCAGCGGCGCGAACGCGTCATCCAGCGTCTCGACGATCAGCTGGGTACGCCGCTCCTGCTTCCTGGTCAGCGCCATCCCCCGACCCTAGGCGAGCGCCCCGGACGGTCGAGGAGGGCGAACGAAGCCGCCTTCCGGTGGTTCCGAGAGGGCCCTCCTCAACCACCTGACGCCCCGGACGGTCGAGGAGGGCGTGCGAGGCCGCCTTCCGGTGGTTTCGAGACGGGCCCGAGAGGGCCCTCCTCAACCACCAGACGCCCCCGGACGGTTGAGAGGGCGTTCTACGCGCCTTCCGGTGGTTGAGGAGGGCGGTCTACGTCCGCTTCCGGTGGTTGAGGAGGGCGCTCTACGTCTGCTTCCGGTGGTTGAGGAGGGCGTTCTACGCCCGTCTCGAAACCACCCGGTCGCGCAGACCCTCCATGCACCCGGCCATCATCCGCGCGTGGTTCCACCGCAGGATCGGCCTCACCACCGGCGACAGGGCGGCGAGCCAGCCGCCCACCGTGACCTCCTGGGCGAAGTCGAGCCGGGTACGCCGGCCGAGGTCGGTCAGCCGCCACGAGGCCATGCCGTCCAGGTCGCCGGCGATCGCCACCTCGAGCCGCGACGGCCCCCGGCGTACGGCGTGCACGTGCAGGTCGAGGGTGTACGGCAGGACGGAGCGACACAGCACGCGCGCGTCGTCGGCGCCGAGCGAGGCCACGGCGCGCACCTGCGGCCACCACTCCGGGTAGTGCTCGACGTCGACCAGCACCTCCTGCACCGTCGACATCGGAGCGTCGACCTTCCACGTGCCCGAGAACGCGTACCCCCGCCTCACTCCCGCCTCATCGGTCGGGTGCCCGATCGGTGTCGGTGACCCCGCCGATGACGGAGTCGAGCGGGGGGAGATCCAGTCGGAGGGCCATACGGGTATAGGCACGGGCCGCGTGCTCGCGCACCCACTCCTCCGGGTCGTGCAGCACGGCGAGTACGTCGTCCGCGTGCTCGGTGTCGCCGACGACGCCCAGCGTGCGCACGGCGTTCGCGCGTACACGCGGGAGCTCGTGACGGGTCAGGAGTGCCGCCCCCGGCCCGGTGCCGGCGACGTCGTGCTTCGCGGAGACCTTCAGACACATCTCGGCCGGACGGTAGTGCTCGTCGGCCAGGCCTGTCACCACCGCTCGTGTGGCCGAGTCGTCCCAGCAGTAGAGCAGCCCACGCGCACCCCAGGTGCGCACCCAGTAGTCCTTCCACGCCTCGTTGTCGAGGATCGGGTCGTCCCGCTCCCAGGAGTGACCGGTGAGGTAGCGCAGCTCGGGGACGTACGTCGTGCGGTCCGCGCCCTCGAGCAGGTCCACGCAGACCTCGACGAACCGGCGGCGTCCGACCAGCACGTCGAGCTCCTGGATGCGGGCCGCCACCGGCCGGTCGCCCGGCTCGGGAAGCGGAAGCTCGCTCATGGCGCCGATCATGCCGCCCACCGTCGACATCCCGCGGACACGACGTCACCACTAGCCTGCCGTAGGTGAGTGACGCCCACACCGACGACCTCCGGGAGCGCGCCCGTGCCTGGGCCGCCGAGGACCCCGACCCCACCACCCGAGCGGAGCTCGCGCTGCTCCTGGAGCAGGACGACCCGGCGGAGCTGGCCGACCGGTTCGACGGAACGCTGGAGTTCGGGACCGCGGGACTGCGCGGTGAGCTCGGCGCCGGGCCGAACCGGATGAACCGGGTCGTGGTGTCGCGCGCCGCGGCCGGGCTCGCGGCGTACCTGAAGGAGGAGGGGGCTGGTCGCGACGCTTCCGTCGTCATCGGGTACGACGCCCGCCACAACTCCGACGTCTTCGCCCGCGACACCGCCGAGGTGATGACGGGTGCCGGCCTACGTGCGCTGGTGCTGCCGCGCCCGCTGCCGACGCCCGTGCTCGCCTTCGCGATCCGCGAGCTGGGGTGCGTCGCGGGAGTGATGGTGACCGCCAGTCACAACCCACCGCGCGACAACGGGTACAAGGTCTACCTCGGTGACGGCAGCCAGATCGTCCCCCCGGCCGATGCCGCGATCGCCGACCGCATCGAGGCGGTCGGCGCCCTGTCCGACGTCCCGCGAGGCGACGGCTGGACGATCCTCGGCGACAGCGTGGTCGACGCCTACCTCGACACGGTCGCCGGGCTCGCCGGCGACGGCCCGCGCGACCTGCGCCTGGTGTACACGCCACTCCACGGGGTGGGCGGCACCTCGGTGATCCAGGTGCTGGAGACGGCGGGCTTCGACGAGCCGTACGTCGTAGCCCAGCAGGAGCATCCGGACGCGGACTTCCCGACCGTCTCCTTCCCCAACCCCGAGGAACCAGGGGCGATGGACCTGGCGATGGCCCTGGCGGCCGAGCGGGACGTGGACCTGGTGGTCGCCAACGACCCGGACGCCGACCGGTGCGCCGCGGCGGTGCCCGAGGCCCACGGCTGGCGGATGCTGCGGGGCGACGAGGTCGGCGCCCTGCTGGCGCACCACCTGCTGACCGGTGGTCACACGGGCACCTATGCCTGCTCGATCGTCTCCTCGACCCTGTTGGGGAAGATGGCGGCGGCCGCCGGCCAGCGCTTCACCGAGACCCTCACCGGGTTCAAGTGGATCAGCAAGGTCGACGGCCTGGTCTTCGGCTACGAGGAGGCGCTGGGGTACTGCGTCGACCCAGAGCACGTCAAGGACAAGGACGGCGTCTCTGCCCTCCTGCTGCTGTGCGAGCTTGCGGCAGCCGAGAAGGCTCAGGGGCGCACGCTGGTCGATGTCCTGGACGACCTGGCCCTGGCCCACGGACTCCACGCCACCGACCAGCTGTCCGTGCGCGTCACGGACCTCGCCGAGATCGGCGCCGCCATGGGCCGGCTGCGCGCCGCACCTCCCACGTCCCTGGGGGGCTTCGCGGTGG
>DATBDF010000204.1:0-9193 GCA_036270075.1 Nocardioides sp. | reverse complement strand
AGGAGTCGGAGCCCTTCGAGGAGCCGGAGTCCGAGCCCGAGTCACCGCCGGACTTCGAGCCGGAGCCGCCGTCGGTCGCGGAGCTGCCGCGGCTGTCGGTGCGGTAGAAGCCCGAGCCCTTGAACACCACGCCCACGGCGTTGAACACCTTGCGGAGCCGGCCGCCACACGCGGGACAGACGGTGAGGGCGTCGTCGGTGAAGCTCTGGAACTGCTCGAAGGCGTGGTCACACTCGGTGCAGCGGTACTGGTAGGTGGGCAACGCGGCCGATCCTCGGGTCTCGGGGATTTCTCGAGCCGCTGGCACTCACCACCGGCGACTGCTAATTCTACGGCATCGAGATCAACGCAGGTGGACCCAGCGGGTCGGGGTGGCCGCGTCCGTGACGAGCCGGTCGTGGTCGTCGAGGGGGACGTCGCGGCCGACCTCGTCGTCGTAGAGCAGGCACACGACCGGCGTGCCCACGGGGACCCGGGTGAGCGCCCGGTCGTAGCAGCCGCCTCCCTGTCCCAGCCGGGCTCCGGTCGAGGAGACGGCGTGGCCCGGCACCAGGACGACGTCCGCCGTGGCGATGGCGTCGAGCCCCAGCCGGTCGACCGGCTCGAGCAGCCCGTAGCGCGCCGGGACCAGGGACGTCGGTCCCCGCCAGGTCCCCCAGTCGAGGTCCATGCCCGGCAGCACGACCGGAAGGATGACGCGCTTCCCCAGTTCTGTCAGGGACTCCAGCATCGGCCCGGTCCCGGGCTCCGTGCCGACGGAGACGTACGCCGTGACCGTCGCAGCGCGGCGCACGTCGGGATGAGACGTCACGACCTCGGCGAGAGCGCGGGCCTGCGAGCCCAGCTCCTGCACCGACAACCGGTTGCGCGCCGTGCGGATCTGGTCTCGGAGCGCGATCTTGGCGCCGGCCGCGCCGGCGGTCGGCAGATCGCCGGGTCGGGATTGCGGCGGTGGCACCCGGCAAGCCTACGATCGCAGCATGAGCAGTGCCGGACTCGAGCGCGCCCGAGCCAAGATGACCGGCGCAGGCATCGACCCCGTGGCCATCGAGACGTTCGCGCACTACTACCGCCTGCTCGAGCACGGCGAGACCGGGATGATCCCGGAGTCGTCGATCGACCCCCTCGACAGCGAGAGCCTCGGTGACGTTCAGGTCGACGAGGCGACCGCGTCAACGGCGCTCCGGACGACGGCCGTGATCAAGCTCAACGGCGGGCTCGGCACCTCCATGGGCATGGAACGGGCCAAGAGCCTGCTCTGCGTGCGCAAGGGCATGTCGTTCCTCGACGTGATCGCCCGGCAGGTGCTCCACCTCCGGCGCGAGCACGACGCCCCGCTCCCGCTGATGTTCATGAACAGCTTCCGCACCTCCTCCGACACGATGGACGCCCTCGCGCGCTACGCCGACCTGCCGGTGGCCGGTCTCCCGCTGGAGTTCCTGCAGAACCGCGAGCCGAAGCTGCTCGCCGACGACCTCACGCCGGTCAGCTGGGCGCGCGACCCCGACCTCGAGTGGTGTCCTCCCGGCCATGGCGACCTCTACACCGCGCTCCGCGGCACGGGCCTGCTCCAGCGACTCCTCGACCAGGGGTACGAACGGATCTTCGTCTCCAACAGCGACAACCTCGGCGCCGTGCCCGACGCCCAGATCGCCGGCTGGTTCGCCGAGTCGGGTGCCCCGTTCGCGATCGAGGCCGTCCGGCGTACGCCGTCGGACCGGAAGGGCGGGCACTTCGCTCGGCGCAAGAGCGACGGACGGATCGTGCTGCGGGAGTCGGCTCAGACGTCGAAGAAGGACCAGGCCGAACTCGCCGACCTGGACCGGCACCGCTTCTGCTCGACCAACAACCTCTGGTTCGACCTGCGGGCCATGACCGAGGCACTCGATGCCCGGCACGGCATCCTCGGGCTTCCGCTGATCCGCAACGTCAAGAACGTCGACCCGTCCGACCCCTCGTCGCCCGAGGTGGTCCAGATCGAGACCGCGATGGGCGCGGCGATCGAGGTCTTCGACGGCTCTCGGACCATCGAGGTCGGCCGCGACCGCTTCGTGCCGGTGAAGACCACCAACGACCTGCTCGTCCTCCGCTCCGACGTGTACGACGTCGGCGGGGACTTCGTGCTCAACCCCGCCGGCGACGCGCCGTACGTCGACCTCGACTCGGACTACTACAGGCTGGTCCCCGAGTTCGAGCGCCGCTTCCCGGACGGTGCGCCGAGCCTGCGCGAGGCCACGTCCTTGACGGTCACCGGTGACTGGACGTTCGGCGGCAAGGTCAAGGTCGTCGGCGACGTCACCCTGAAGACGGCGGCGGCCGAGCGCGTGCCGACAGGTAGCGTCTTGGAGCATGACTGACGAGCTCGTCTCCGTCGAGGAGCACCGTGACCGCATCCTCGCCACGATCGAGCCGCTCCCGGCCTTCGACCAGCCCTTGATGGAGGCCTTCGGCCTCGCCGCCGCCGAGGACGTGTACGCCTCGGTCGCGCTGCCGGGCTTCGACAACTCCGCCATGGACGGCTATGCCGTCGCCTACGGCGACGTCGCGTCCGCGACCGAGGAGTCTCCGGTCCACCTTCCCGTGGTGGGTGAGATCGGCGCCGGACAGGCCTCGCTCATGGCGGTGTCACCAGGTACGGCGGTCAAGATCATGACCGGCGCCCCGGTCCCGGCCGGTGCCGACTCCGTCGTCCCCTACGAGTGGACCGATCGCGGCGTCGCGAACGTCGTGATCTCGCGGGCCCCGGAGATGGGCCAGCACGTCCGCCCGAAGGGTCAGGACGTCGACGAGGGCGACCTGCTGGTCCAGGCCGGCACGGTGCTCGGTGCCAGGCAGATCGGCCTTCTTGCCGCGGTCGGCAGGGCGTCCGTGCGGTCGCGTCCCCGCCCGCGCGTCGTCGTCATCTCCACGGGCTCCGAGCTCCGTGAGCCGGGATCGCCGCTCGGTCACGACTCCGTGTACGACGGGAACTCGTTCCTGCTCGCGGCCGCAGCCCGCCAGGCCGGCGCGATCGCCTACCGCGTCGGGATCGTGCGCGACGAGCCGCGCGCGTTCCTCAGCTCTCTCAACGACCAGCTGGTCCGCGCCGACCTGGTGGTCACCAGCGGCGGCGTGTCGATGGGCGACTACGACGTCGTCAAGGAGGCACTCGCACCTCTCGGCACGGTCTGGTTCGGCGGCGTCGCGATGCAGCCCGGCAAGCCGCAAGGCTTCGGCACGGTGGGGGAGGACGCGGTCCCGATCGTCACCCTGCCGGGCAACCCCGTGTCGTCGTACATCTCCTTCGAGCAGTTCGTGCTGCCCGCCATCCGCCGACTGATGGGCCGTGCGCCCTACACCCGGCCGTCGGCCGACGCGGTGCTGACACACGCCTTCGCCTCCCCCCAGGGGCGCCGTCAGTTCGCCCGCGGCGTCCTGTCGGTCGTCGACGGCCGGCTCGCGGTCACCCCGGTCGGCGCGCAGGGCTCGCACATGATCGGCGACCTCGCCGAGTCCGACTCGCTGATCGTGGTGCCGGAGTCCGTGACCTCGGTCGCCGCCGGTGAGACAGTGACCGTGCTACCACTCGACGAGGACTTCTGAGGAGCTGCATGGCCGACCGCCTGACGCACGTCGACGAGTCCGGCGCTGCCCGGATGGTCGACGTGTCCGGCAAGGACGTCACGGCCCGCGAAGCGGTCGCGGCCGGCCGGGTCGTGGTGTCGCCCGAGGTGATCGGGCTCCTGCGAGGTGCCGGCGTCCCGAAGGGCGACACCCTCGCGGTGGCACGCCTGGCCGGGATCATGGGCGCGAAGCAGACGCCGAGCCTGATCCCGTTGTGCCATCCGCTGGCGCTCTCGTCGGTGACGGTCGACCTGGAGGTCGCCGACGACGCCGTCGAGATCACGGCCACCGTCAGGACGACGGACCGGACCGGGGTCGAGATGGAGGCCCTCACGGCCGTCGCCGTGGCCGGCCTCACGGTGGTCGACATGGTCAAGGCCGTCGACAAGCGGGCGGTCATCTCGGAGGTCAGGGTCCTCTCCAAGTCCGGCGGCAAGTCCGGCGACTTCGTGCGGTGACGCGATGTCGATGAGGGGGGCGGTGGTCGTCGCATCCAACCGGGCCGCAGCCGGGGTCTACGAGGACACCACGGGCCCCCTGCTCGTCGATCTGCTCGTCTCGTTGGGGTTCGCCTGTGAGCAGCCCGTCGTGGTCCCCGACGGTGACGCGGTCGGCCGCGCCATCTCCGTCGAGGTCGACAGCGGTGCACGGGTCGTCCTCACCACCGGCGGCACGGGGCTCACCCCGACGGACCTCACGCCCGACGTGACGCGCCCGCTGCTGGACCGCGAGGTCCCCGGCATCGCCGAGGCGATCCGCGCCTACGGCGTCAGCAAGGGCGTGCCGACCGCAGCGCTCTCGCGGGGCCTGGCGGGCGTCTCGGGCGACTGCCTCGTGGTCAACCTGCCTGGGTCGCGCGGTGGCGTGAAGGACGCGATCGCCGTGCTCGAGCCGCTGTTGGTCCACGCGGTCGAGCAGATCGTGGGGAGCGACCATTGAGCTTCCCCCGCCGCTCCTCGCCTCCCCCGCCTCGCTCCTCCGCCGCACATCCCTGCGGGGACCCCGCATGAACCCTGGCTGGCCCGCGACGCTGCACTACGGCGACGTCACGATCCGTCCGCTGCGCTTCCGCGACGCCCGGGCCTGGCGCGCCGTACGCCGCCGCAACGCCGGCTGGCTGCAGCCCTGGGAGGCGACGGTTCCGCCCGGCGGCACCGAGCGCCCGGCGACGTTCCGGTCGCTGGTCGCCCGGATGCACCGGCATGCGCGCCAGGGGCTCGGCATGCCCTTCGCGATCGAGGTCGACGGCCGCTTCGCCGGCCAGGTCACGGTCAACAACATCGTCCGCGGTTCGGCGCAGTTCGCCTCGGTCGGCTACTGGCTCGACCGCGACGTCGCCGGCCGGGGCGTCATGCCCACGGCGGTGGCGCTGGTGATCGACCACTGCTTCCGCTCCGCGGGCCTGCACCGGATCGAGGTGGCCATCCGACCCGAGAACTCGAACTCCCTCCGCGTGGTCGAGAAGCTCGGGATCCGCGAGGTGGGCTACGCGCCCAACTTCCTCCACATCGACGGCGCGTGGCGCGACCACCGCATCTACGCGATCACCGTCGAGGAGTGCCCGGAGGGGATGCTCGCCCGCCTCTCGTCGCCACATGAGTCACAGGAGTGATTTCGCGACACACCTGTTGACATCCGCCGCCGCCTGTGGGCCCGAACCTAGGGTCGGGTCGTGGACCTGAGCGGACTCATCTTCGTGGCCCTGGCAGTCGCGTGGGCCGCGTACCTGATCCCGAAGGCGCTGCGTCACCACGAGGACGTCGTCCGTGGCCGCTCCGTCGACCGGTTCTCCGAGAGCATGCGGGTGCTGGCACGCCGCGAACCGGTCAGTGCGCGGATGGCCCGGCTCGTCGTCACGCCCTCGCGTGAGTCCGAGCGAGCCGTGGCACCGACCCCCGATGAGCAGTACGCCGCGCGTCGCGCCGCCACCCGCACGGCGACCAAGCGCCGCCGTCGCGTCCTCGGGGTGCTCCTGCTGACCCTGGCGGCGACGACCGTCGCCTGCGCCCTGCACCGACTCGCGTGGCCCTACGTCGCGGTCCCGGTCGGGCTGCTGATGGCATGGCTGGTCGCCTGCCGCCTCATGGTCAAGAAGGAACGCGCCTGGCGCCCCGCCGCCCTGGTCGAGGCCGACGAGACCGGCGAGATCGAGCCGGTGCCGGCCACACCCGACGCCGCTGCGGGGCCGGTGGAAGCCCGCGACCCGAAGCTCTGGGACCCGGTACCGGTGACCCTGCCGACGTACGTCTCGAAGCCGCCGGCCCGCCGCACGGTCCGCACCATCGACCTGGACGCGACGGGGGTCTGGACCTCCGGACGCTCCGAGGCCGACTCCGCCCTGGCCCGCGAGGCCGAGGCCGTCGAGCGCGTCCGCCGCCGCGTGTCGCGCAAGGACGAGGCCGGCGACGAGGCGGTCGGCTCTTGACCCACGGACGTCCTCGGGCCGATTCGGGTCCGGTCCAACCGCGGTGCTAGCCTTTCGCTTCGCGTCGCCCGGACTCCACCGGAGAACCGAAGGCGGCGTCCGGGGCTGTGGCGCAGCTGGTAGCGCATCTCGTTCGCAATGAGAGGGTCAGGGGTTCGAGTCCCCTCAGCTCCACCCGTCGAGCACGACCACGGATCGTCAGCGGCCGTCAGGTCTGCGGTCCGTCACGAGAATCCCGCTCAAAACAAGGGGATTCGGCTATCTCCAGCGCCGCCGGATGGCGTCGCGGGCGAGCCCGCAGTCATGCTCCGCGGATGGCTTCCGGTGGCGGGTGTGGCGCCGGCCCGTGCCTGGCGGAATCGCCGACCGGCCCCGAGTCAGCCCGCCAGCCGGCGGCCGGAGCGGGCGTCGAGACGCCGCGCTCGCTGCCGGCGCAGCCGCCGGACGAGGACCGGTGCCTGGTCCATGGCGGCCGGGTCGTCGAGGAGGCGCCCGAGGCGCCGGTAGTAGGTCGACGGGTCCTCGGCGAACCAGGCGCGGATCGCCGCCTCCTTGGTCGGGGCGTACCGCCACCAGCTGGCCTCGAGGTCCAGGGTCCGTCGGCCGGTCTCGTCGAGCATGCCGCGAGCCTGTCATACCTCTGTCAGCGCGCCCGAGGGTGTCCCGGCGGCAGGCCGCTCATCGGGGTGTGAGGAGGCTCCGCGGGACCGCTCGGCCGGACGGCCGGCGGGGTGTCCGCAGGCGAACGGCCGGTTCCTTGCCAACTGGTCTAGTCCAGTGGGTGCGCGCGGCCCCAAGACTTCCTCTGGTAAAGACGGTAAATAGCGCTGTTTTATGCGCGGGTCTTGTCAAAGGGTAAAAAGGCGAGAAATGTAAGGACCCCCCGCACGAATGCGGGGGGCCGGTCGTGATTGGAAGAGATCCAACCACGGTCTCGCTTGGCCTGGGGGGCTGGCGTCTGCGAGCTCTCCACCTGATGGCTGGGGGGTTGCCATCTGATGTTGTGGCATCGGATGGCTGGGGGGTTGCCACCTGATGTTGACTCAAGTTTACACGTCGCGCGTGCGCGCGAAGCAGATTCTGGAAATTGCCGGGGTTTTTACCTAACCCGCTCGATAACACGCTCAGACCGGCTCAAAGAAGTGGTTTGGAGCGTTCTGGTGGGAAGTCACAACCGCCACACACGACTCGTAGGTGTGTGTCAAGACTTCCAAATTTGCCAGGACTTGCCCCAGACTGCTCCTCGAAGCTCGGGACTGGCACCACACAGGGAGAACACTCACATGGCACGTCAGAGCAGGATCAAGGTCGCAGCGCTGGCAACGGCATTCGTCGCTGCGCTCGGGATCGTCGCGGTCTCGCCCGCGGTCGGGTCCGAGGCCGGCCAGACGCACAGCAACCGCCTCATCGGCAGCGGCGGCCGCCAGCTGTGCTGCTGATCCACCGCTACTGAGAACTACACGCTGACGCGGGACCTCGAACGGGACCGCAGTCCAGAGCTGGCCGCAGCGCTGCGGTAGGCCTGACGGGCTGCGTCGAGATCGCCCACGTCTTCCAGCAGATCGGCGAGCTCGAACCAGAGCTGCGCCGCGTCGTTGTCTGCCCCTGCGCTGGTCAAGAAGAACACCGCCTGACGGTAGGCCGTCTGGGCGCCCTCGATGTCGCCGCGCTCGGCGAGGATCTGTCCGAGGAGCGCGCGAGCCTGCGCCGCCGTGCCCGGTGCATCTGATGCGATCTCGAACGTCTGCCGGCACATCGCCTCGGCGCGCTCCAGGTCACCGTCGAGCAGGAGTGCGTAGGCGCGCGCCAAGTCGTTGACGGTGATCTCCGCCGGGCTCGCGCTGCACCACACCAGCTCCTCGGCCGCCTTGTCGAGGTGCTGTTGCGCCTCGGCGATGTCGGGCGGGTCGAGCTCGAGCTGCATGATGCCCAGCTGACTGCGCAGCCGTGCGAGGTTCCGCGCGTCCTGACCTTCTCCCATCAGGGCGAGCGCGCGCTCGGCCATGGCCACCGCGTTCGACACGGATCCGCGCTCCGACTCGAAGACGCTGGCGTTCCAGTACGCCGCGGCGCGCGCTGCCGGGGAGGCGATGCCTTCGGCCTTGTTGATCGACTTGCGGCAGATCCGCACGGCCTGCCCGGTGTCGCCGCGCATGAAGTAGGCGCCGGCCAGGGTGACCGCCATCTGCACGCTCTCGTCGCTGGCGTCGAGCGGGGAGTTGGCGAGCTGGGTGAGCACCCGCTCGCCGACCTCGACCGCCTGCCCGAAGTCACCGGACTCGCGGTAGCAGCGGCACAGCGCGATGGCGGCCTTGATCCGGAGCACGCCGCCCTGCCGGGACGAGACCAGTGGCTCGAGCTCGAGGATGGCGTCGTCGATGCTGCCCTGGCCCTCGAGGGCTCGGGCGAGGATGAAGCGGCCGCGGAAGACCAGCTCGTCCTGGGATGCGACCGAGGCGCGCTCGACCGCGTCGCGGGCCTGGCTCTCGGCCTCGACGTGCTGCCCGGTCTCGAGCGAGAGCTCGGCGAAGTCGAGGGTCAGCTTGATCTCGTCGTACTCCCGCGCGGTCACACCGCGGAGCAGGTGCTCCGTCGGGACGCCGAGGCGCGCGGCGAGGTCGTCGAGGGTCTGGCTGTTCGGTCGTCGCTGGCCGGACTCGATACGGGAGACATAGCCCACCGAGATGTCGTCACCGGCGAGCTGGGTCTGAGTCCATCCCTTCGCCACGCGGGCAGCACGGATGCGCTGACCGAGCTCGGCAGGGTCAAGCTCCTTGAGCAGGTCTGCATCCCGGACGTCCATGGGGGGATTGTGACTGAGAGAAGAGGGCCGTGGGCAAGAAATCTGACAACTCGGCGATCTTTGGAGGCAAATTTGGACGAACTGACCCGAAAGGACTACCCGACACCATCCGAAAGACTAGATTCACCTCCGTCGGCAACCGAACCCATCGCGGTTAGGATGCCGATGTTTGGCCGGGGGGCTAGGCGTCACGCGTGCGTCGTTCCGACGCACGCGTGACGTGTCCCTGGCCCCGCTCGCCCGGAGTCGGGTCAGGCCTCCGTCAGGCCCCCGTCAGGCCTCCGCCAGGCCTCCGCCAGGGCTTCGTCGAGGATGGCCGACGCCGTCCGCAACGTCACCGTCTGGGCTCGCTTCGCCGACAG
>DATBDF010000203.1:0-4074 GCA_036270075.1 Nocardioides sp. | reverse complement strand
CTCCTCGCTCCACTCCACCCGGTCGCTGCGCAGCGAGGTGACGCTCGCCTTGGCCGACGCGAGCGGGCTACGCAGGTCGTGGCTGACGGCCGCGAGGAGGGCCGACCGGGTCCGGTCCGCCTCCGACACCACGGCGGCACGCGCGGCGGCGTCGGACAGCTCCGCGTGCTCACGTACCACGGCGGCCTGGGCCGCGAAGGCCGTCAGCAGCCGCCGGTCCTGCTCGCGCACCGTGCCGGCGACGCGCACCATCAGGTGCTCGCCCACCGGGAGGTCCGTGACGGGTTCGGAGCTGTCCTCGCCGACATGGGCGAGCGTCGTCCAGTCGGCGGCGTCGTCCACCCGTTCCAGCAGGGTGACCGACGTCAGCCCGAACGTCTCCCTTGCGCGTCCCAGGAGCTGCTCGAGGGAGGTCTCGCCGCGCAGGATTCCTCCGGCGAGTCCGGCCAGGATGGCCGCCTCCGCCTGAGCGCGTCCGGCCTCCGTCGTACGCCGGACGACGCGCTCGACGAGGACGGACACCAGCGCGCCGACACCGATGAAGAACAGCAGGGCGAGGGCGTTGTTCCGGTCGGAGATCGTGAACGCGTAGCGGGGCGGGGTGAAGTAGTAGTTGAGCAGGAGGCTCGCGGCGACAGCGGTCGCCAGGGCGGGCCACAGCCCCCCGATCAGGGCCACCACGATCACGACCGCCAGGTAGAGCAGGATGTCGCTGGGCAGGTTGAGCTCGCTGTCCATCCAGTGGAGGACGACGGTGAGCAGCGGCAGCACGATCCCGGCGAACACCACCCCCTGAACCCGGCGACGGACGCTCAGCGCCGTAGTCAGGCCGGCGGTCGGGAGGAACGTGCGCAACCGAGGTGAGGACGCCGCCTCGTGGGTGACGAGGTGGACGTCGATCTTCCCGGACAGCCGGGTGACCCGTGCTCCGATCCCCTCACCGGCCAGGAACGTCTCCCACCGGCCGCGGCTGCTGGCACCGAGCACGATCTGCGTCGCGTTCTCGGCGCGGGCGAAGTCGAGCAAGGCGACCGCGACGTCGTCGCCGACGACCTGGTGCCACGACGCGCCCATCGACTCGGCTAGCCGTCGCTGGTGCCCGAGCTCGGCCGGGTCGATGCCCGCGAGCCCGTCGCCCTTGACGACGTGGACGGCCAGCAGCTCCGAACCGGTTGTCCGGGCCGCGATCCGGACGGCACGGCGCAGCAACGTCTCGCCCTCGGGGCCACCCGTGAGGGACACCACGATCCGCTCTCGCGCCTCCCAGGGTTGCTGGATTCCGTGCGCCGCGCGGTAGCGCTGCAGGCCCTCGTCCACGCGCTCGGCCACCCAGAGCAGCGCCAGCTCACGGAGCGCCGACAGGTTGCCGATGCGGAAGTAGTTGGTGAGAGCGGCGTCGACGCGTTCGGGCGGGTAGATGTTGCCGTGTGCCATCCGACGACGCAGGGCCTCCGGCGAGATGTCGACGATCTCGATCTGGTCGGCCCGCCGGACGATCTCGTCGGGGATCGTCTCCTTCTGCTCGACGCCGCTGATCTGCTGGACGACGTCGTTGAGGGACTCGAGGTGCTGGATGTTGACGGTGGTGATGACGTCGATACCGGCGTCGAGGAGTGCGTCGACGTCCTCCCACCGCTTCTCGTGCCTGCTGCCCGGGACGTTGGTGTGCGCGAGCTCGTCGACCAGCGCCACCGCGGGGTGCCGCGCCAAGACGGCGTCGAGGTCCATCTCCTCGAAGGTCGAGCCGCGGTAGGTCAGCTCGGTGCGGGGCACGACCTCGAGCCCCTCGAGCCGCTCGGCGGTGTGGGCGCGACCGTGCGTCTCGACGTACCCGACGACGACGTCGGTGCCCCGGCTGTGCCGGCGCCGGCCCTCGTCGAGCATGGCGTACGTCTTGCCCACCCCCGGGGCCATCCCCAGGTAGACGCGAAGACGCCCTCTGCTCACGTGGCCATCCTTGCGGTGGTCGGCGCCGAGGTCACTGCCCGGCTCGCGCGAGCGCGAGGTTGAGCTCGATGACGTTGACCCGGGGCTCGCCGAGGAACCCGAGGATGCGTCCTTGCGTGTGGTCGTCGACGAGCTCCTGGACGTCGCTGACGCTCATCCCTCGCGCTTGTGCGACGCGGTTCACCTGGAGGTTCGCGTACGCGGGGCTGATGTCCGGGTCGAGGCCCGAGCCGCTGGAGGTGACGGCGTCAGGGGGGACGTCGCCGGGGGCGACGCCGTCCTCCTGGGCGATGCGGGCGCGAGCCGCGTCGACCGACTTCAGCAGGTCGGGCGAGTTCGGCCCCAGGTTGGTGCCGCCCGAGGCGAGTGCGTCGTAGGACGCCGCGGACGGCCGACCGTGGAACCACTCGGCGCCCTTGAACTCCTGGCCGATCAGCGACGATCCGACGTCGTGTCCGTTCACCTGGACCATCGAGCCGTTGGCCTGGCCGTGGAAGGCGACCTGGCCGAAGCCGGTCATGAGCAGGGGGTAGCCGAGCCCGAGCACCACCGTGAAGGCGAGGAGAAGGGCGAGTCCGGCCACCGTCTGGCGAAGCATGTTCACGAGGTCACCTGATTCCGGGGATGAACTGGACGAGCAGGTCGATGAGCTTGATCCCGACGAAGGGGATGATCAGTCCGCCCACGCCGTACACGAGCAGGTTGCGCCGCAACATGTCCGCGGCCGACGACGGCGTGTAACGGACGCCGCGGAGGGCGAGTGGCACCAGGGCGACGATGACCAGGGCGTTGAAGATCACCGCCGAGAGGATGGCCGACGAGGGGCTGTAGAGACCCATCACGTTGAGGCGGTCCAGGCCCGGGTACACCGGGGCGAACATGGCCGGCAGGATCGCGAAGTACTTCGCCACGTCGTTGGCGATCGAGAAGGTCGTGAGCGAACCGCGGGTGATCAGCAGCTGCTTGCCGATCTCCACGATCTCGATGAGCTTCGTCGGGTTGGAGTCGAGGTCGACCATGTTGCCGGCCTCCTTCGCAGCCGACGTGCCGGTGTTCATGGCGACGCCGACATCGGCCTGGGCGAGGGCCGGTGCGTCGTTGGTGCCGTCACCGGTCATCGCGACGAGGCGACCGCCGTCCTGCTCCTGCTTGATCAGAGCCATCTTGTCCTCGGGCTTGGCTTCGGCGAGGAAGTCGTCGACGCCCGCCTCGTCGGCGATCGCCTGTGCGGTCAGGGGGTTGTCGCCGGTGATCATCACGGTCCGGATGCCCATCCGGCGCAGCTCGTCGAACCGCTCGCGCATGCCGTTCTTCACGATGTCCTTCAGGTGCACGACCCCGAGCACTCGTGCTCCCGAACCGTCGCGCTCGGCGACCACGAGCGGCGTACCCCCGCCACCGGCGATCGCGTCGACCATCGGGCCGAGGTCGGCCGGTGGCGTCCCGCCGTTCTCCCGTACCCACTCCCGGACAGCACTGGTGGCCCCCTTCCGGACACTCCGGGACCGGCCGTTCTCGGCGACGTCACAGCCGCTCATGCGTGTCTGGGCGCTGAAAGGCACGAACGTGGCGTGGGTCAGCTCGCCGGGAGTGCGGTCGCGCAGCCCGAACTCGCGCTTGGTGAGGACGACGATCGACCGCCCCTCCGGGGTCTCGTCGGCCAGGCTGGACAGCTGAGCCGCGTCGGCGAGTCGGTCGGGATCGACGCCCTCCAGCGGCAGGAGCTCCACCGCTTCACGGTTGCCCAGGGTGATGGTGCCGGTCTTGTCCAGCAGCAGGGTGTTGACGTCTCCAGCGGCCTCCACGGCGCGACCGGACATGGCCAGCACATTGCGCTGCACGAGTCGGTCCATGCCCGCGATGCCGATGGCGCTGAGCAGTGCCCCGATCGTGGTCGGGATCAGGCAGACCAGCAGCGAGACCAGGACGATGCCGGTCACGCCGTGCGAGTTGAGGGCGAGCGAGTCTGCGACCCCGGGCTGCTGAGCCTTCGCGAAGATCGCGAGCGGCTGAAGCGTCACCACGGCCAGCATGAAGATGATCGTCAAGCTCGCCAGCAGGATGTTCAGGGCGATCTCGTTCGGAGTCTTCTGGCGCGCGGCGCCTTCGACGAGCGCGATCATCCGG
>DATBDF010000202.1:0-2578 GCA_036270075.1 Nocardioides sp. | reverse complement strand
GCCATTCGGTATTCGACCAGTTCGGCTTCGCTCCGGGCAAAGGCGTCGACCCCGACGGATACTTGCAGCCGTACCGGTTGCTGAGTGACCCACCGGACAAGAACGGACAGGTTCTCAACGACATCTCGCACAACTGGGGCCCGCAGCACCAGTGCTGGAACGGGGGCGCAATGGACGCCTTCGTGCAGGCCCATACCGCGCCCCAGAACGAGGGGCCCGGCAACGGCGTGCTCACGATGGGCTACTACACCCGTGCCGATCTGCCTTTCTATTACGCGCTGGCTGACGCCTTCACGATCTGCGACGCCTACCACTGCTCGGTGCTCGGCCCGAGCGATCCGAACCGCCTGTTCTCGGTGTCCGCCACCATCGACCCCGATGGTCGAGCCGGGGGACCGGTGGTCGGCAACCTCCAGTCCGCCACCGCGAAGTTCAGCCTGTCCTGGACCACGATGCCGGAGGTCCTGGGGCAGAAGGGAGTCTCGTGGCGGGTCTACAACCCGCCGGGGAGCCTCTACCGTCCCGACAGCCCGGTCGCTCAGATCGTCTCCAACAACGTCCTGCTGTTCTTCCGCCGCTTCGCCGACCGCGGCTCACCGCTGTACAAGAACGCATTCGGAGCAACCTTTCCCTCCGACTTCGCCAGCGACGTCGCCAAGGGGACCCTCCCGCAGGTCTCGTGGGTGGTGTCGCCGAGCAGGCCGGTCGGCGAGGACGAGCATCCGCCAGGGCCGCCGACGAGGGGCGAGTGGTTCACCAACCAGGTCCTGGGCTCGTTGATCGCCCACCCCAAGGTGTGGGCCAAGACGGCCCTCTTCGTCACCTATGACGAGAACGACGGGTTCTTCGACCACGTCGCCCCGCCGGTCGCTCCGGCCGGCACACCGGGCGAGTATGTGACCGCGGCACCGGTCGCCGGCGACCTCCAGGGCATGTCGGGTCCGGTGGGGCTCGGTATCCGTGTCCCGATGCTGGTGCTCTCGCCCTTCAGCCGCGGGGGCTTCGTGTGCTCGACACCGTTGGACCATTCCTCGCAGCTGCGCTTTCTCGAGACCCGCTTCGGCGTCGAGGTACCCAACCTGTCGACGTGGCGTCGCAGGGCGACGGGTGACATGACCACGGCGTTGCACCTCCGATCGGCGGATCCGTCAACCCCACCACTGCCGACGCCCCGTCTGGACGACCCGCGGGTCATCCGCGAGTGCCAACCCACGCAGCTGAGCGAGGTCGACATCCCCGGCACCAGCTACCCGCTGCCGGCGCAGCAGCAGATGCCGACCCAGGAGCCGGGCGCGCCTCGTCGAAGCGCCGGCTGATGAAGGTCGTGGGGCTGGAAGCCGCCCTCGAGGAGGTCGCCGGTGTTGGCCACTGCCTGGTTCGGGACGCCTTGACGCCGGCCCAGACCGCGGCGCTGCTCGCCGAGCTGGCGCCGAGGCCCTTCACTGCCCTCGAGCCTCTGATCGGTACCGTCCACCAGCGGGGCGACGGGCTCACCGTGGGGGTCGGCGACGAGGCCTTTCCGCTCGTGGCGAGGATGGTCTCCGAGCTGACGGGTGAGGTGACGGCATCGCGCATACCCGGGACAGCGGGCTACGAGCCCAACGAGATCACGTGCCAGCGCTACCTCGACGCCAGCTCGGGCATCACACCGCATATGGACCAGCGGCGCTACCGGGTGCTCGTCGCCGCTTTCACCCTGGTGGGCGAGGCCACGTTCACGGTGTTCGAGGACCGGTCGGCGACCAAGGTTGTCCGCTCCTGGACGACCAGGGGCGGGGACCTGTGCCTGCTTCGCGCTCCCGGGCTGGCCGGCCATTCCGACGGGCGCCCGACCCATTCGGTGGCCGGTCCGGCGACCGGTGCTCGCGTGTCGCTGACTGTCCGGATGGACCAGTCAATCCTGTAGCCGGCGGGACAGCGGTAGCCCGAACCACAGCCAGGTCACCACCCCGGCGAAGGCGGCAGCTACGCCGGCGGCGACGCCGCGGCTGTAGACCACGCTGGTGATCACATAGATGACGGCGGATATGGCGAGGGCCAGGAAGCTGATGCCAATGATGGCCAGGCGATTGGACGTCTCCAGCATGCGCGCCTTGTCGTGCTGGCGCCAACGGAGCCGGTGGTAGGAGGACGGCGCGATCAGGAAGGCCGTCGCCATGGCGGTGGCCAGGACGGCGAGAAAATAGATGTCGCGCTGGATGCCGTTGAGCAGCGAGAAGCGCTGCGTGAAGGGAACGGTCAGCAGGAAGGCGAACAGGACCTGGACCCCGGGAAGCCCCACCCGGAGCTCGTTGAGCAGCTCGATGAGCTGCCGGTGGTGGCGCGCCGTGAGGTCCTCCGGCTGCCCGGTCCCTGGAGAGCGGGCGCCTGCGTCGCTGTCACCCCCGGCTCCGCCGGGAGAGGCGCCGAGGTCGCTCATCAGCAGATACTGCGCCCCTGGATCCGAGCGTGCAAGGCCGGCAGGTCAGTCTGGCCAGTCAGCCTCCGTGACGGCGCCTCCGTTGATCGTCACGAAGGCGGCCGGGCCGTGCGCGCAGATCCGGTACCGGCCGGCGCCGAGCGAGGCGAACACGGCTGG
>DATBDF010000201.1:0-2443 GCA_036270075.1 Nocardioides sp. | reverse complement strand
CGGCTCGGCACGCCCTTGAAGTACCAGATGTGGGTGACCGGGGCGGCCAGCTCGATGTGGCCCATCCGCTCACGGCGCACCTTGGCGCGGGTGACTTCCACGCCACAGCGCTCACAGATGATGCCCTTGAACCGGACCCGCTTGTACTTACCGCAGTAGCACTCCCAGTCCCGGGTCGGACCGAAGATCTTCTCGCAGAAGAGCCCGTCCTTCTCCGGCTTGAGCGTGCGGTAGTTGATGGTCTCCGGCTTCTTTACTTCGCCGTGTGACCACTGCCTGATGTCGTCCGCGGTGGCCAGGCCGATACGTAGGTCGTCGAAGAAGTTGACGTCCAGCACTTGCACTTCCCCTGGTTAGATCCTGAATAGATCCGAATAACGAGCGGGGCCGGGCGGCTCCCCTGGTGAGGGAGCCGCCCAGCTTCACTCAGACCTCTTCAACGCTGCTGGGCTCACGCCGTGACAGGTCGATGCCGAGCTCTTCCGCGGCACGGAAGACGTCCTCGTCCGTGTCCCGCATTTCGATCGCCGCGCCGTCGCTCGACAGCACCTCGACGTTGAGGCAGAGCGATTGCATTTCCTTGATGAGCACCTTGAACGACTCGGGGATCCCGGGCTCGGGCACGTTCTCGCCCTTGACGATGGCCTCGTAGACCTTCACGCGGCCGAGCACGTCGTCGGACTTGATCGTGAGCAGCTCCTGCAGGGCGTAGGCGGCGCCGTACGCCTCCAGGGCCCAGACCTCCATCTCACCGAACCGCTGACCACCGAACTGCGCCTTACCACCCAGCGGCTGCTGGGTGATCATCGAGTACGGGCCCGTGGACCGGGCGTGGATCTTGTCGTCCACCAGGTGCAGCAGCTTGAGGATGTAGGTGTACCCGACCGCGATCGGGTCCTTGAAGGGCTCGCCGGTACGACCGTCGAACAGCTTGGTCTTGCCGCTCTCGCCGATCAGCTGGATGCCGTCCCGGTTGGGGAGCGTGCTGCCCAGCAGGCCGCTGATCTCCTCCTCGCGGGCGCCGTCGAACACCGGCGTGGCCACGGGGGTACCGGGCTCGGCCGAGCCGATTCCGGCGCTCCGGAGGCGGTTCTTCCACGGCTCGTCACCCTCGACCTGCCAGCCGGTCCGGGCGACCCACCCGAGGTGGCTCTCCAGGACCTGGCCGATGTTCATACGGCCGGGCACACCGAGCGGGTTGAGCACGATGTCCACGGGCGTGCCGTCCTCCAGGAACGGCATGTCCTCGACCGGGTTGATCTTGGCGATGACACCCTTGTTGCCGTGGCGGCCAGCCAGCTTGTCGCCGTCGGTGATCTTGCGCTTCTGGGCCACGTACACCCGGACCAGCTCGTTCACGCCCGGGGGCAGCTCGTCGCCGTCCTCGCGGGTGAACACCCGGACGCCGATGACCTTGCCCTCTTCACCGTGCGGCACCTTGAGGCTGGTGTCGCGGACCTCGCGCGCCTTCTCACCGAAGATCGCACGGAGCAGGCGCTCCTCCGGGGTCAGCTCGGTCTCGCCCTTGGGGGTCACCTTGCCGACCAGGATGTCGCCGTTGACGACCTCGGCGCCGATCCGGATGATGCCGCGGTCGTCCAGGTCCGCGAGAACCTCTTCCGACACGTTCGGGATGTCACGGGTGATCTCCTCGGGACCCAGCTTGGTGTCCCGCGCGTCGACCTCGTGCTCCTCGATGTGGATGGAAGAGAGCACGTCGTCCTGCACCAGTCGCTGGGACAGGATGATCGCGTCCTCGTAGTTGTGGCCTTCCCACGGCATGTAGGCCACGAGCAGGTTCTTGCCCAGGGCCATCTCACCGCTGTCGGTGCACGGCCCGTCGGCCAGAACCTGGCCCTCCTCGACCCGCTGCCCCTCGTTCACGATGGGCTTCTGGTTGAAGCAGGTGCCCTGGTTGGACCGGCGGAACTTGGAGACCAGGTAGGTCTTGCGGGTCCCGTCGTCGGCCATGACCGTGACGAAGTCGGCGCAGACCTCCTCGACCACGCCCGCCGCCTCAGCGGTGATGACGTCGCCGGCGTCGGTCGCGGCCCGGTACTCCATGCCCGTGCCGACCAGCGGAGCCTCGCTGCGCAGCAGCGGCACCGACTGGCGCTGCATGTTGGAGCCCATCAGCGCGCGGTTGGCGTCGTCGTGCTCCAGGAACGGAATCATGGCCGTGGCCACCGACACCATCTGGCGCGCGGACACGTCCATGTAGTCGACGTCGTCCGGGCGGATCAGGTCGACCTCGCCGCCCTTCCGGCGAACCAGGACGCGGTCCTCGCTGAACGCCCCGTCCTCTTCCAGCGGGGTGTTAGCCTGCGCGATGACGTGGCGGTCTTCCTCGTCAGCGGTCAGGTAGTCGATTTGGTCGGTGACCTTGCCCGCGGTGACCTTGCGGTACGGGGTCTCCACGAACCCGAACGCATTGACCCGGGCG
>DATBDF010000200.1:0-11802 GCA_036270075.1 Nocardioides sp. | reverse complement strand
GCCTGGAGCATGTGCTGCACCCGGAGGCCGCGCTGGTCGTGCTCGAGGAAGTCCTTGATCGCCATCTTCTTGGCGCGGTCGACGATGTTCTGGATCATCGCCCCGGAGTTGAAGTCCTTGAAGTACAGGACCTCCTTGTCGCCGTTGGCGTAGGTCACCTCGAGGAAGCGGTTCTCCTCGGTCTCGGTGTACATCCGCTCGACGGTCGCCCGGATCATGCCGTCGACGCACGCCTGACGGTTGCCGCCGAACTCCCCGAGGTCGTCGGCGTGCAGGGGCAGCGCCGGAATGAGGTACTTGCTGAAGATGTCGCGCGCGGACTCGGCGTCCGGCCGCTCGATCTTGATCTTCACATCGAGCCGACCCGGCCGGAGGATCGCCGGGTCGATCATGTCCTCGCGGTTGGAGGCACCGATCACCAGCACGTTCTCCAGCGCCTCGACGCCGTCGATCTCGCTCAGCAGCTGCGGGACGATGGTGTTCTCGACGTCGGAGGAGACACCCGAGCCGCGGGTGCGGAACAACGAGTCCATCTCGTCGAAGAACACGATCACCGGCGTGCCGTGGCTGGCCTTCTCCCGGGCACGCTGGAAGACGAGCCGGATGTGGCGCTCGGTCTCTCCGACGTACTTGTTGAGCAGCTCGGGGCCCTTGATGTTGAGGAAGTACGACTTCCCTTCCTGGCCGGTCTTCGCCGCCACCTTCTTGGCCAGCGAGTTGGCCACCGCCTTGGCGATCAGCGTCTTGCCGCAGCCCGGAGGGCCGTAGAGGAGCACGCCCTTGGGCGGCTTCAGCTGGTGGTCGCGGAACAGCTCGGGGTGGAGGTAGGGCAGCTCGACGGCGTCGCGGATGGCGTCGATCTGGCTGACCAGGCCGCCGATCGACCCGTACTCGATGTCGGGGACCTCTTCGAGAATCAGCTCCTCGACCTCCGACTTCGGCACCCGCTCGTAGGCGTACGCCGCGCGCTGGTCGAGCAGCAGGGAGTCGCCGGCCCGGAGCGTGTCGGCCTTCAGGGGGTCGGCGAGCCGCACGACCCTCTCCTCGTCGGCGTTCGCGATCACCAGAGCGCGCTCGCCGTCGGCGAGGAGCTCCTTGAACATCACGACCTCGCCGACCTCTTCGAAGTCGAGCGCCGCCACGACGTTGAGGGCCTCGTTGAGCATGACCTCCTGACCCTTCACCAGGGTCTCGAGGTCGACGGCCGGGCTGACGTTGACGCGCAGCTTGCGGCCGCCGGTGAACACGTCGACGGAGTCGTCCTCGTTGCGCTGGATGAAGGTGCCGAAGCCGGCCGGCGGCTGGGCGAGCCGGTCGACCTCCTCCTTCAGCTTCATGATCTGGTCGCGAGCCTCGCGGAGGGTCTGCGCGAGGCGCTCGTTCTGCGCCGTGACGGCGGACAGGGAGCGCTGCGTGTCGGCGAGCCGCAGCTCCAGGCCGCGGGAGTGACCGGGGGAATCGGACAGGCGGCGCCGCAGGTCGGTGACCTCGGCCTCGAGGAACTGCACCTGCTCAGCGAGCTCGCGGGCGCTGCGTCCCCCACCGCTGGGCGCGGTGTTCGAGGAGTCGTGACCACTGCTCATGTGTCCCACCTCCAGTTTCGACCCTACTCGTCCGAGGCGTGCCGGCACGCGAGAATCGGGTCGCGTTTCTCACGATTTGATCTCAGCGTTCATGATGCGCCTGTTCGGCCCTCACGCGGGTCCGGATCCACCGGTACGCCGGGAGGGCGCGGCCCGGTGTAGTCGGGACCATAGGCTCCGGGAGCCGGGCGTCGCTTCTTCATGGGCGCGCGTGCGCCCGGAGCCATCCGCCGCGCGGTGACCAGGAACGCGGTGTGGCCGATCATCGAGTGACCCGGCCGGACCGCGAGACCTTCGACATGCCAGTCCCTGACCAGCGACTCCCACGACTGCGGTTCGGTGAAGCCCCCGTGTACCCGCACGGACTCCACGAAGCGCGAGAGCTGGGTCGTGGTGGCGACGTACGCGCACAGGATGCCTCCGGGACGAAGCGACTCCGCGGCCGCGTCGAGGCAGTCCCAGGGGGCGAGCATGTCGAGGACGACCCGGTCGGCCCGCTCCCCTGATGCGGGTAGCTCCTCGGCCAGGTCGCCGAGGGTCAGCCGCCACGCGGGGTGGTCGCCGCCGAAGAACTGGACGACGTTGCGTCGGGCGACGTCCGCGAACTCCTCGCGACGCTCGTAGGACGACACCGTTCCGTGCGGCCCCACGGCCCGCAGCAAGGAGCAGGTGAGCGCACCGGACCCCACCCCGGCCTCGATGACGTCGGCGCCCGGGAACACGTCGGCCATCGCGACGATCTGGGCGGCGTCCTTCGGGTAGACCACGGCCGCACCCCGGGGCATGGAGACGACGAACTCGCTCAGGAGGGGGCGGAACACCAGGTACTCGCCGCCCGCCGACGAGGCGACCGTGAACCCCTCCTCGCGGCCGATCAGCTCGTCGTGCTCGAGGTGCCCGCGGTTGGAGAAGAACCGCTTGCCGGGGACCAGCTCGAAGTTGTGCCGCCGGCCCTTCTGGTCGGTCAGCCGCACCCACTCACCGGCACGGAGCGGGCCGCGGTGCACACCCGCCCAGGCGTCGGGCGGGACGTCGGGGTGCCGAGGCGGATCCGGCGGGTCGGCCATGCCGGGGAGGCTATCGGGCCGCTGTCGAGCGGGGGTGGTGCGCCTCGCGAGCAGGCTCGCTGCGCCGAGCTCTCAGGCGCTCGCGCGGAACGCGCGGTCGACGTCGGCGGTGGACAGGACCCCGAAGATGCTGCCGTCGACGTCGAGGAGGAGGTACTCACCCGCCGGCCGCGCACTGATGGCGCGGATCAGGTCCTCGCCGCCGATGCCGGCGGGGAGCTGCAGGCCGGCCTCGAGCGTGCGCGCCACCGACGACGTGGGGACCCAGGCCCGGCGGTCGACCGGAACCGAGAGCAGGGCCGCCTCGTTGACGACCCCGACCGGGATCCCGGACGACGTCACGGTGACGATGCTGCCCGCCTGCACCTCCTGGGCACGGCGTACCGCCTCGGCCAGCGGCAGCTCACCGGGGACGGTGAGGGTACGGCGGGCCAGGTCGCGCGCCACCAGGTAGGGCATCCGTGAGCGCACGCGGGCCGACTCCAGTGCCGCCGTCGCGCCGCTCCACAGGAACATCGAGATCACGCCCGCGAAGACGAAGTCGATGACGGTCGGAGCGCCACCGAGGATCCGCTCGGTCAGGAACGGGTAGCCGAGCGCCAGCACGGCCACCACCCGGCCGCCCCAGGCAGCGACGATGGTGCCGCGATGGGTGTCGCCACTGGCGCCCCAGACGGCTGCCTTGAGGATGCGTCCGCCGTCCAGTGGCAGCCCGGGGACGAGGTTCACGATGCCGACGAACAGGTTGGTCCAGGCGAGTCCGGACAGCGCCAGGCCGACCAGCCCGCCCGGCGCCGCGAGGGAGGCGAGGTAGGCGACCCCGGCGACCGCGAGCGACGAGAGCGGACCGACGACCGACACCCAGAACTCCTGGCGCGGGCTCTCCGGCTCGGTGTCGATCGCCGTCATCCCGCCGAAGAACTGCAGGGTGATGTGTGACACCGGCAGGCCGTACGCGCGCGCGACGTAGGCGTGCGAGGCCTCGTGCGCCAGCACGGAGAGGTAGAGCAGCACGGCCAGGGCGAGGCCGGCGACGTACTTCAGGGGGCCGAGGCCGGGCTCGGCGTTCTCGATCGCCGGCGCGGTGATCACGGCGATCAGACCCGCGATCAGGAACCACGAGCGGCTGACGAGCACGTCGCTACCCGCGATCGTCCCCACCTTGAACGTGCCCGGAGGACGACGCGCGGAGCCGCGTGGCGCGTGGTCGTCACTCATACCTCGAGGCTAGCCGAACCACCCCTGGCCGATCGGCGGTACGGCGCGCGGCGTACCCACCCCTGTCGGTGGTCTCGCCTAGATTCGCCCCATGAGCACGACGCACCCGACGCCGGCCTCTCCGGCCGAGCTGAGATCCACCCCGGTGGACGGTGTCGACGTGCTGGGAGCGCTGTCTCCGAGCCGTGCCTCCGACTTCATGACCTGCCCGCTGCTGTACCGCTACCGCACGATCGACCGGCTCCCGGAGGAGCCGTCGGTCGACGCACTGCGGGGCACGCTCGTGCACAAGGTGCTCGAGGACCTCTTCGACCTTCCCTCCCCGACGCGGACCCCGGAGCGCGCCCGCGACCTCCTGGTCCCGACCTGGGATGCCCTGCTCGAGGCCGAGCCCGGGCTCGCCGAGCTGTTCGCCGAGGAGGGCCGCGACCTGGCCGAGTGGCTCGCATCCTGCCGCTCCGTCCTCGACCGCTACTTCACCCTGGAGGACCCACGACGCCTCGAGCCGGCCGAGCGGGAGCTGTACGTCGAGGCCCTGCTCGACTCGAAGCTGCTGCTCCGCGGCTTCATCGACCGGCTCGACGTCGCCCCGGACGGCGCCATCCGCGTGGTCGACTACAAGACCGGGCGCTCGGTCCCGGAGTGGTTCGAGGCCAAGGCACTGTTCCAGATGAAGTTCTACGCACTGGTCATCTGGCGCACGCGCGGCGTGGTCCCGGCCATGCTGCAGCTGGTCTACCTCGGCAACGGCGAGATGCTGCGCTACGTCCCCGACGAGTCCGACCTGGTCGCGACCGAGCGCAAGGTCGAGGCCCTCTGGCGAGCGATCGCCCACGCCCAGGAGTCTGGCGACTGGCGTCCGAACCGCTCGCGCCTGTGCGACTGGTGCTCGTTCCAGTCCCTGTGCCCGGAGTTCGGTGGCACTCCCCCACCGCTGCCCGACCGCACCGGCGACTCCGGCGAGCTGACGCCCGCCGACGTCGACTGAGGGTCCGGATCCCGCTCGCTAGATCCCGTTCCGCTCCGCCCAGAGGGCCGCTTGGGTCCGGTCGACGACGCCGATCCGCTGGAACGTCGAGGTGAGGTGGGCCTTGACCGTGCGATCGGAGATCCCGAGCCGGCGGGCGATCTGCTTGTTGGCCAGGCCCGCGCGCACGAGGGCGAGGACCTCGCGCTCGCGGGGCGTCAGGTCGGCGGCCGCGGTCGACGTCGTCCGTCGCGCCCCGAGGAGCTCGCGGGCGGCCTTGGGGTCGATCGGGGACTCGCCGCGCGCCACAGCGCGGATGCCGCGCAGGACCTCGTCCGGCTCGGCGTCCTTGAGCAGGTAGCCCAGGGCACCCGCGTCGAGCGCCCCCACGATCCGCTCGGCGTCGGAGTACGACGTGAGCACCAGGACATCGGCGAGCTCCTCGCCGACGATCTCCCGGGTCGCGCTCACGCCGTCGACCCCCGGCATCTGCAGATCCATCAGCACCACGTCGGGCCGCACCTCACGCACCACGGTGACCGCCTCGTCGCCGGACGCCGCCTTGCCGACCACCTCCACGTCCGGCTCGCCGCTCAACAGCTGCTCCAGGCCGGCCCGCAGCATGGCGTGGTCGTCCACGATCACCACCCGGATCTTCTCGGTCACCGTCGTTCCACCACCATGCGAACCGTCGTCCCGACCCCGGGAGCGGACTCGACCTGCACCCGTCCCCCGCCGTCCTCGACCAGGCTCTGGAGCCCGCGGAGGCCGTAGGACCGGTCCGGCGCCGGTGCCGCCGGGTCGAAGCCGACCCCGTCGTCGCGCACGATCAGCCGCACCTGTCGCTCGTCACCGAGCACCTCCACGGTCAGCTCCGAGGCGTCGGCGTGGCGCACGGCGTTCCGGATCGCCTCCTGCGCGACCCGCCACACGAGGGTGATCACGTGGTCCGGGGCGCCGTCGACACCGGCCACCGACACCGACGTGGTGATCCCTGCTGAGGCGGCGGGCGCCGTGAGGTCCTCCAGGGCCGCGCCGAGCCCGGACGCGTTCAGGCCGGGTGGGTGGATCTCCACGAGCAGCGACCGCAGCTGGCGCAGGGACCTCCGCAGGGACTCGCTGGTGCCTTCCAGCTCGGCGCGCAGCGGCGGCGACACCGACGGCTCCCGGGCCGTCCCGGAGAGCGCGAACGCCGTCCCCGCCAGCTCCTGCACCACGCCGTCGTGCAGGTCGCGCGCGATCCGTCGGCGCTCGGCCTCCGACGAGTCGACGGCGCGTCGCATCAGCCGCTCCCGCGCCCGCGACGCACGCGTCAGCCGGAGCGTCAGGACGCCGAGAAGCGGCACGCCGATCAGCAGCAGCGCGAGCAGCGCACCCACGGTGATGCGGCGGAACGGGGTGAGCACCTCCGCGGAGCGCTGCTTGACCGCCTCGACGGAGTAGTAGGCCTCGAACAGCAACGGCTCCCCCTCGGGCGACTCGATCCGGGTGTACACCTCCAGCAGGCCGCCCTCCTCGTTCTCGAACTCGTTCTCCCGTCTCCGGAGGTCGGAGAGCCCACCCTCGGTGTCGCCGCTGTTCAGCACGCTCAGCTGCTCACGGTCGAGCCGGAACCTCCGGCCGATCAGCTGCGTCTCGTCGCTGTAGACGATCGTCCCGTCCGACCGCCAGATCTTGATCCGGCGTACGTCGCCGACGAGCAGCCGCTCGAGCACCTCGCGGTCGAACCGGTCGATGGCACCCGGGTCGCCGTCGGCCAGGCCCCGGGGCATGGCCGGCTCGGCCACCGAGTGCGCCAGCAGCTCCGTGGTGACCCGCGCATCGGCCAGCGCCTCGGAGCGCGCAGCGCGCTGGGAGAAGATGCCCGTCGCCCACCAGGTGATACCGAAGAGCAGCAGGCTGGCGGTCACGAACTGCACCAGCGGGTTCGCCCAGGGGCGCCGCAGTGCCGTCACACGGCGCTCCTTCCGGGGCTGGGTCAGGCTGGGTCAGCCCGGGTCAGCATGGGTCAGCCTGGGTCAGCCTGGATCAGTACGAGATGGTGCCACGGCAGACCTGGCCGTGATGCTGCGCCCGGAAGACGAAGTGGTCCTCGCCGGCCAGGTTCGCCATCCGCCTCTGGACGTCGAACGACCCGCTCCGACCACCGGTCCGGCTCGCCCCACGCGCCGAGACGCTGCCGTTGTGCTTGAACGTCCAGTGCCACACCTGCCCGGACCGGTTGCTGTCGATCTCGCCCTCGACCTCGATCCGGCCGTCGTCCGGCTTGGCCTTGAGCTTCCAGTGCGCGCTCCCCGAGCATCCGCCGCTCGTGCGGACGTCGCCCCCGCCCCCATGCGAGGCGGCCGCGGGCGCGGCGTACGCCACCGGGAGAGTGAGCGCCGCCACGGCGAAGGCGGCAACTGTCGTGCGGGTGACCATGTCGAGCTCCTCGAGTCGGGTGTTGAGGACACCAGGGTCCGTCCCCAAGGGTCGGGGTCACCATTGGTCGGTGGTACTACGACCAGGGCCCGAGTCTGGTTCAGCCCTCGCCCGGATCCGGGTAGAGGACACACGCGACCTCGACGCCGCCGGCGCGACGCAGCGCGGGTGACGGGGCCGGCTCGAAGTGGACGTTGACGCCGGCCCCGGAGTCCTCGATCGAGGTGACTCCCGACCAGAGCGGCTCCCCCGGGTCCTCGGCCTTCATCCGGTCGAGGACCGCTCGCACGGCTCCGCTGCCGCCGACCCCGAGCGTCGCGGTCGTGGACGGGGTGTCCAGCTCCTCCAGCTCGCCGATCACCTTCTGCTCGTCCTCGAACGCCACACCGGGGCGCAGCCAGTGCTCCTCGAGCAGCGCCCGCAGGTCCCGCGACTCCCAGCCACAGCCCGTCACCGCTTCCGGACAACGGGGATGGAAGGCACATCCGAGCGGTGGCTGGGCGGCGTCCGGGATCTCGCCGCGCGGCAGGTTGCGCGGCACCATCTTGTCGGGGTCCGGCTCGGGGATCGCCGCGAGCAACGCCTTGGTGTACGGGTGGCGGGGGTTCGCGAAGATCTCCTCGGTGTCGCCGATCTCCACGATCCGCCCGAGGTACATGATCGCGATCCGGTCGCAGAAGTACTTGGCGGTGGCCAGGTCGTGGGTGATGTAGACGTAGGTGAGCCCCAGCTCGTTCTTCAGGTCGAGCATCAGCTGCAGGATCTTGGCCCGCACGCTCATGTCGAGCATCGACACCGGCTCGTCGGCGACCAGGAGCTCGGGGTCGAGCACGATGGCCCGGGCCAGGACGACGCGCTGCTTCTGCCCGCCGGACAGGTCGCGCGGGTACTTCTTCAAGAACAGCTCGACCGGCGACAGCCCGACCCGCTCGAGCGCCTCCACCACCCGCGTGTGCCGCTCGGAGGCCGACCGCACACCGTGCACCACGAGCGCATCGGCCACGGCGTCCTCCACCGTCATGGAGGGGTTCAGGGCGGCGTTCGGGTCCTGGAACACCATCTGGACGACCTGCCGGATCTCGCGGAGCTCGCGACGCTTCAGGTCCGCCAGGTCCTGGTCCCTGACCCGGATCGAGCCGTGCGTCGCCGGCACGAGGCCGAGAAGGGCCCGGCCCAGCGTGGACTTGCCGCTGCCGCTCTCGCCGACCAGACCCACGACCTCGCCGGGCCGCAACGACAGGCTGACCCCGTCGACGGCCTTGATGGTGCCCGTGTCACGACCGAACAGCCGGGCCAGGGTCCCGCCGCGCAGCTCGAAGTGCACCGACAGGTCGCGTACGTCCACCAACGCGTCGGCTGCGCGCTCGTGCCCCGTCCGGGGCCCCGTCTGGGCTCCGGTCGGGGGTCCGGTCTGAGGTCCCGCCTGGGGTCCGGTCTCGGGCCCGGTGTCGGGGGCGGTGTCAGGCCTCGTCGGCAACGGTCAGCTCCTCCTGCTCGAGCGGCTGCTTGCCGCCGGCCGGAATCCGGTCCTCCGGACCGGCCAGCCAGCACTCGACCCGACCACCACCGGGACGCTCGATGTTGACGGGGTTCTGGGTGGCGCACACGTTCATCGCCTTCGGACAGCGCGGGTGGAACCGGCACCCGTCCGGCGGGTCGACGAGGTCCGGCGGTGCGCCGGGGATGTAGTTGAGCCCGGTCGTCGTGAGCGAGATCGTCGACCTCATCAGCTCGCGGGTGTAGGGGTGCTGGGGGTTCTTGAACACGTCGGCCACCCGGCCCTGCTCGACGATCCGGCCGGCGTACATCACCGCCACCCGGTCGCACGCCTCGGCCACGATCCCGACGTTGTGCGTGATCAGGAGCAGCGAGGTCTGGAAGTTGCGCCGCAGGTCGTTGAGGATCTGCACGATCTGCGCCTCGACCAGGACGTCGAGGGCGGTTGTCGGCTCGTCCGCCACCACGAACGCGGGGCGCAGCACCAGCGCCAGCGCGATCATCAGCCGCTGACGCATGCCGCCGGAGAACTCGTGGGGGTACGAGCGGTACCGGGTCGGCGGGATCCCCATCAGGCGGAGCGTCTCGAGCGCGCGGGCGCGGATCTCGTCCTTCGACAGGTCCGGCTCGTGCTGCTTGATCGTCTCCTCGAAGTGCTCGGAGATGCGCATCAGGGGGTTCAGGCGGGTGAGCGGCTCCTGGAAGATCATCCCCAGCTCGCGACCCCGCAGCTGGTAGGAGGCCTTCGCGCTGAGCGTGAAGATGTCGCGGCCGCGGAAGAGGACCTGCCCGTCCCGCTTGGCACCCTCCGGCAGGAGCCCCATGAGCCCGCGCCCGAGCGTCGACTTGCCGCACCCGGACTCCCCCACCAGGCCCAGCGTCTCGCCCGGCGCGAGGTCGAAGCTGACGCCGTCGACCGCTCGGATCGCGCCCCTGGTCGTGCCGTACCAGACGCGGACGTCGCGAGCCGAGATCACCGGCCCCTGGTCGGCGACTCCGACCACCTCGTCGCTCACCTCGATGGCCATGTCAGCGGCCCTCGCTCTCGGACGGGGCGGCGTCCCGCTCCGGCATGACGACCGGCAGCAGCCGGCGCCGCCGCAGCGTCGGGTTGAGCGTCTCGTTCAGGCCCTCGCCCACCAGCGTCAGCCCGATCACCATGAACACGATGGCCAGGCCGGGGTACAGGCCGGTCCACCAGACGCCACCGCCCGCGTCCGCCAGGGCGCGCTGCAGGTCGTGGCCCCACTCCGCCGCCTGGGTCGACTGGATGCCGAGTCCGAGGAAGCCGAGCCCGGCGAGCGTGAGGATGGCGTCGGCGGCGTTCAGCGTCCCCAGCACGGGCACGCTCTGCACGACGTTCCCGAAGAGGTACTTGCGCATGATCCTGATGTCTCGGGCCCCGATGGCACGGGCGGCCTCGATGTACGTCGCCTCCTTGGCACTCAGCGTCGTGTTGCGGACCACTCGGAAGTACTGCGGGATGTAGACGACCGTCAGCGACAGCGACACCGCGATCACGCTACCGCCGAAGACGTCGACGAGCAGGAACGAGCACACGATCGCCAGCAGGAAGGACGGGAAGGCGTACAGCGCGTCCATGATCAGCACCAGGATCCGGTCCGCTGCTCCGCCGTAGAAGCCCGACAGCAGGCCGAGCGGCACGCCGAGGACGACGCAGAAGAGGATGGAAAGGACCACGACCTCCAGCGCGGTGCGGGCCCCCCAGATCACGCGGGAGAGTACGTCGAAGAACAACCGGTCCGTGCCGAAGGGGTGCGCCGAGCTGGGCGGGCCCGCCTTCGGGAACTCGACACCGTGGGCCGAGGACTGGGCGAACCCGTACGGCGCGAGCCACGGGGCGAAGATCGCGCAGATCACGAAGACCGCCGTGATCACAACGCCGGCGACGAGCATCCAGCGGGCCAGGCCGGTGGTCTCGGTGATCGGCTTGGCGATGGCGGACAGGACGCGTCGCATCAGTACCTCACTCGCGGGTCGATGAGCGCGTTGACGATGTCGACCAGCAGGCTGATCAGCACCACCGCGATCGCGAAGAACGTGACGATCCCCTGGACCGCGCCGTAGTCGCGGTTGTTGATGTACAGCACGAGCTTGTGGCCCAGCCCCGGCCAGTTGAACGTCTGCTCCGTCAGGATGGCCCCTCCCAGGAGCAGCGCGAACTGGAGCCCGATCACGGTGATGACGGGCACCAGCGCGTTGCGGAACCCGTGTCGCCAGGTCACGTGGCGGCGTTTGAGGCCGCGCGCCTCGGCGGCCTCGACGTAGTCGGTCTGCATGGTCTGCAGCATGTTGACCCGGACCAGTCGGATGAAGACCCCGCAGACGATCAGGCCGAGCGTGAACGCCGGCAGGATCAGGTGCCTGAGCACGTCCTGCGTCGCCTCGGTGTTCCCACTGAGGATCGCGTCGACCAGGAGGATGTGGGTCTTCGTCGGCACGGTGAAGACCGTGATCGGACTCGCGTCACCCGAGGTCGGCAGGCCGAGGGGCTCGGCCAGGTAGTACTGGAACAGGAAGCCGAGGAAGAAGACCGGCGCCGCGTAGGTCAGGATGCCGAAGAGCCGGATCACGACGTCGGGGGCGGTGTCGCGGTAGCGCCCGGCGAGGAGACCCAGCGGGATGCCGAGCACCAGGGCGAAGACGAACGCCGCCACCGTGAGCATCAGGGTCGCGCCGCCGTTGTCGCGGATGACGTGCAGGACGGGTTGGTTGTCGCTGAAGGTGGTCCCGAAGTCGAGGTGCAGCACCGAGCTGAGGTAGTCCCAGTACTGCACGATCAGCGGTCGGTTGAAGCCGAGCGCCTCACGTCGCTGCTCCAGCGCCTGCTCGTTGAGCTTGCCACCGAGAGCCGCCGAGACGGGGTCCCCGGGCGCCACGCGGAGGATGAAGAAGACCAGGGTGAGGATGACCCAGACCATCGGGATCATCAACAGGATGCGCTGCAGGATGTACCGGGGCAGTGATCCTGATCCAGCACGGCTCATGAAGAGGGCCTCCTGGCACGGGTCGTGGGGAGAGACCGCCC
>DATBDF010000199.1:0-7444 GCA_036270075.1 Nocardioides sp. | reverse complement strand
TCTGCCCCTCCGCTACTTCTACCGCTGCGTGGATCTGGTGGACGGCGTCATCACCGACAGCGCGTACCTGCGCGACTGGCTGGTGGAGCGGCACCAGCTGCCGCAGGAGACCCAGGACCGCCTGCACGTCTTCCGGGCCCCCGTCGACGCCGACCTCGCGCTGGCGTCGTTCGCCCCGCGAGACCCGGCCGCCCGCCCGCAGGTGTTCTGGGCCGGACGTCTCGACCGGCAGAAGCGGGTCGACCTCGTCTTCGAGATCGCCCGTCGCATGCCCGACGTCGACTTCCGCCTCTGGGGCGAGGAGGTGCTGACCGCTCCCCTCCTCGAGGAGCGGCCCGCGAACGTGCAGCCGCAGGGCGTGTACGGGCAGATCACCGACCTCGATCTCGCCCACGCGGGCGCCTGGCTCTACACCTCCGCCTGGGACGGCGTACCGAGCCAGCTGCTCGAGGTGGCGATGACCGGCGTCCCGCTGGTGGCCAGCCAGGTCGGCGGCACCGGAGAGGTCGTCTCGGGCGAGGACGCGTGGCCGATCGCCGACCGGGAGAACCCGGACGCCTACGTCGCCGCGCTCCGCGAGGTGCTCTCCGACCCGGCGGCTGCGCGCCGTCGCGCGGTGGCCCTCCGCGAACGCATGCTGCGGGAGCGCACGGAGGCCGAGTACGACCGGCAGGTGTCCGCGATCCTCCTCCGTCTCGACGACACCGCGCGCGAGTCCGCCGGTGACACGGCCGACTCGGCCGAGAGGGAGGCCGCCTCGTGACCACCGACCTGACGCTGGTCGTCACGGCCCACGACGAGACGAGCGTGTGTGGACCGACGATGCGGTCGGCGGATCTCGCGGTCACCGCGGCCCGGGAGGCCGGGTACAGGGTGCAGACCGTGATCGGCCTCGACCGCGCGAGCCACGCGACCACGTCGTACTTCCGGCAGCCGCGGTACGACCACTGGGAGCGCTGGGAGTACGACGAGGGCGATCTCGGCCGCGTGCGGAACGCGATGCTGCCGCGTACGGACGGACGCCTGATCGCATTCCTCGACGCGGACGACCTGTTCAGCGAGAACTGGCTCGTCGACGCGATCGGCGTCCTCGACGCCGCAGCCGAGCGAGGCGAGCGCGCGATCGCTCACCCGGAGCTGAACATGGTCTTCGACGGGGCCCGGTCCGTGCTGGTGAACATCCCCGACGACTCCCCGCTCTTCAGCCCCCACTACCTGTACGTCCGGCACTGCTACGACTCGTTGTGCATGGCACCCCGGCAGGCGCACCTGGACATCCCCTACGTGAGTCGCGACGTGCCCAACGGCCTCTCCTACCAGGACTTCCAGTTCACGATCGAGTCCCTCGACCAGGGCTGGCGGCACGTCGTGGTGCCGGACACGATCATCTTCAAGCGCCGTCGCGACTACTCCCTGGTCACCGAGAGCAACACCCGCAAGTCCGTCGTCCGGTCCGTCCCGGCGATGGCGATCGACCGCGTGCGCTCGCTGGGCGCCCGGGGCTGACCCGCGTCCCCGTCGCTGCGACGTCAGTCCGACCGGGCCTCCCGCTCCGCCACCGTCTGCAGGGGTGCCCGCATCTCCTCCGGGAGCTCGCTCACGCCGAGGAAGTGGTCGATCCGGGCCGGGTCGAGACGCTGCTCGGTCGTCGTACCCCCGGACCTCCGGGGCACCCGGAAGAGCGTCCCCGAGTTGTCGCCGAGGAACTCGCGGGCGACCTGCTCGTTCGGCTTCTCCCACTGGGCCATGAACTCGTCGAGGAACGCATCGGGCAACGTCAGCGTGGGACCCGTCGAGACCTCCGCGAGGCGGCCCACCAGGTCCCGGTTGTCGATCAGGCCCGGCGTCGCCGACTCGTGCTCGACCCGGTGGAGGTTCAGCAGGCGGAGGAACTCCACGCTCTCCGCGTCGAGTCCCACGTTGCGGTCGCTCTCGCCCGCCAGGCCGGCGGCGTCCAGCTCCACGCCGGCAGCGTCGAGGAAGTCCTGCAGGATCGACCCGCCGGGGAACCGGTCGCGCTCGTAACGACGTACCACGAGCTCCGTGGGCGCCAGCAGGTCCACGTGGTGGCGCAGCCGAGCGTGGTAGTCGTACAGCCCCGAGAAGTCCTGGCGTGCCCAGCTGTCGAGTCGCCGGGTCTCGCCGATCTTGACCTCCTCCTGGTACCGGCTCACCAGGTGCTCGTCCTGACGACGTAGGTACACGACGACCCGCAGGGTCCGGGCGACCCGGGTCAGCCACTTGCCCAGGCCGCGCAGCGCCGGGTACGACGAGCCGAACAGGACCTCGTCGGAGAACAGCACCCGGGACAGTCCCGAGTCCTCGACCTCGGTCAACACCTTCCGACGGAAGGCCCGGCGGAACGCGCGGGAGTCGTCCTGCTCGAGACGGACCCACTCGGGGGAACGCGCGAGCTCGTCGTCGGACTTCACCGAGAGACTCAGCTTGTGGTGCCGTCCACGACCCGGCGTCGTCGGGTACAGGATGCCGCTCGCGGCCAGAGTCTCCCGGTGGTCACGGAGGAAGAACTGGATCGACGACGTGCCGGTCTTGCCCATCCCGACGTGGAGCACGACGTCCACCGGCTCGGAGAGGTGCGGCGACAGCGGCATCAGGCGGTCGTCGCCTCGCGCTCGACGATCCGACGGAGGGGCGCGTGCATCTCCTCGGGCAGCTCGAGCAGCTCGAGGTAGTGGTCGAGCCGGGCGGGATCGAAGACCTGGTTGCTGGTGATGTTGCTCGTCTTGCGTGGCGTCCGGAACAGCACGCCGCTCGGGTCGTCGAAGAAGTCCCGGGCGACCGCACGGTTCGACTCCTCCCACTGCGCCATGAACTCGTCGAGCAGCGGCAGGGAGAGCGTCAGCGTGGGGCCGGGGTCCGCCACGATGGCGGATCGGAGACCCAGGACCAGCTTGCGGTTGTCGATCAGGCCGACCCGGGCTCCTTCGTTCTCCACCCGGAACAGGTTGAGGATGCGGAGGAGCTCGACGGCCTCGGCGTCGAGGCTCTCGTTGAGCTGGGTCACCTGCTCGAGCTCGTCGGCGCGCGCGTCGACGCCCACCGTGTCCAGGAAGTCCTGGTGCAGCGAGCCGTCGGCGAAGCTCGCACGCTCGAAACGGCGTACCGCGAACGTCGCCGGGCCCATGGCCTGCTCCCACCGGCCGAGCTTCGCGCGGTAGTCGTAGAACCCGGACAGATCGAGGACCCGCACTCGTTCCTCGAGACGACGGGTCTCGCCCACCTTGACGACCTGCTGGTAGCGGCTGGCCAGGTGATCGTCCTGGCGGCGCAGGTAGACGACGAGCTTGACGCTGCGCGCGAGCTGGTCGGTGAGCTGCCGGATGCGGTCCAGCGCGACCGGCTTGGCTCCGAAGAGGGCCTCGTCGGACAGGATGGCGTTCGGGAGGTCGGCCCTGGCCAGCTCCCGGCGCAGCTTGCGGTGGACGGTCTCGCGGAACTCGGTCGCCGACGTGAAGCCCTGACGGTGCCAGGCGGGAGCGCGGTCGAGGTTCTCCTCGGGCAGCACCGACAGGCTGATGCGCGTGTGTCTCACCTTCCCCGGCGTCCGGGGGTAGAGGAAACCCAGCTCGGCGAGCCGGCTGCGGTTCGCGTTCATGAAGCTCTGGATCGAGGTGGTGCCGGTCTTGCCGGTGCCGATGTGCAGAACGAGGTCGACGGGGCGGGCCGCAGCGGGGCTCGGAGCGGACAAGGATGCGTGCTTTCGAGTCGTGGGCAGGGGCCTCGGCGACGCCCCTGATGCTTGCCGGGAATCCTCTCACGCCGGTGGGGACCCCCTTCGAGCCGCTCCCGTGAGGACCCGGCCCGGAGCCGCACCCCGCCGAGTTCGGGCGCCTGTGTTTGGATACCGCGCATGTCGTGGAGACGCACCGCGAACTCGTTGCTCCTCCGGGCGACGGGCTACTCGCTCACCCGCCCGACGCCGCACGAGCGCGGAGACGGCAGCGCAGCGGCTCCCAGGAAGGAGCAGCGCGAGCGACGCCTGGCCGAGCGTCGTGCCGAGCGCGCCACGAGGGTCGCGGA
The DNA here is from genome assembly GCA_036270075.1 of Nocardioides sp. Lineage (GTDB taxonomy): Bacteria > Actinomycetota > Actinomycetes > Propionibacteriales > Nocardioidaceae > Nocardioides. The sequence continues at coordinate 3,403 of DATBDF010000199.1, read as the reverse complement.
CGCCGAGGCTCGGCGGTCAGCCGTCCGGGCCGAGCGCCGTGCTGCAGCCGCGGCGGCCGGCAGCCAGCGCGAGGCCCACCGGCGTGCCCGCCTCGTGGCCAGGTTCGACGAGCAGCTGTGCTCGATCGTGGACCGGGTCCAACCACAGACGATGACCTCGCCGGAGAAGATCGCGGCCCTGGTGGAGGCGACCCGCTACGTCTCCCGGCACGGGATCCCCGGCGCGGTCGTCGAGTGCGGCGTCTGGCGCGGCGGCAGCATGAAGGCGGTCGCGTTGACCCTGCTCGACCTGGGGGACACCACGCGCGACCTGCACCTGTTCGACACCTTCGAGGGCATGCCGCCCCCGGACGCGAACGACGCTCGCACCACGGAGGCCGGCGCGGTCCCCGCCGAGGAGCTCCTGGCGGCGTCCGACAAGGAGTCGTTGATGTGGGCGGTGGCCGGCCTGGACGTCGTCAAGGAGACGATGGCCGAGACGGACTACCCCAGCGAGCGGGTGCACTTCCACCCCGGGCTCGTGGAGGACACGACGCCGGAGCAGGCGCCGGACACGATCGCGATCCTCCGTCTCGACACGGACTGGTACGCCTCGACCAAGCACGAGCTCGAGCACCTGTACCACCGCCTCAGTCCGGGCGGAGTCCTGATCCTCGACGACTACGGCGGCTGGGACGGCGCCCGGAAGGCGACGGACGAGTGGCTCGAACAGTCGGGTGAGCCGATCTTTCTCGCGCCCATGGGAGCCGGCCGGATCGCCATCAAGCCCCTGACGAACCGAGCCTGACCTCACGGTTAGGGTGGGGCTCGCGTCCGGGACCCGGGAGGCGTGGCGGCGAGGAACGGAGTGACCAGCCAGATGCAGAACATCCTGATCACGGGTGGGGCCGGTTTCATCGGTCGCCACCTCGCGGACCACCTCGTCTCCCGTGACGACACCGCGGTGACCGTGATCGACAACGAGTCGTTGGGCGACCGCAAACACCTCGACCTGGACAAGGTGCGGTTCATCCAGGGCGACCTCCGCAGCCGCGATGACCTGCGCGCCGCCCTCGAGGGACAGGACGCCGTGGTCCATCTGGCGGCCGACACCCGGGTGATGGACAGCATCGAGAACCCCCAGCACAACTTCGACAGCAACGTGATCGGGACGTTCAACCTCCTCGAGCTCTGCCGCGAGCTGGGGGTCGGCCGGATCGTCGCTGCCTCGACGGGCGGTGCCATCCTCGGTGACGTCGAGCCTCCGGTGCACGAGGAGATGGCGCCGCAGCCCACCTCGCCGTACGGCGCGTCGAAGCTGATGCTGGAGGGGTACCTCAGCGCCTACTCCAGCTCGTTCGGGGTCAACGGCTGCGCCCTGAGGTTCTCCAACATCTACGGACCCCGCTCCTTCCACAAGGGCTCGGTCGTGGCCCACTTCTTCAAGCAGGTGCTCGCCGGCGAGCCCCTGATCGTGTACGGCGACGGCTCGCAGACGCGTGACTACCTCTACGTCGGAGACCTGGTCGAGGCGATCAGGATGGCCATGGACAGCGATGTCCACGGCGCCTACCAGCTCGGAAGCGGGAAGCCGACGACGCTCAACCAGCTGATCGACGTGATGCGCACCGTGACCGGTCGCGACCTCGAGGTCGACTACCGCGACTTCCGGGCCGGCGAGGTGCGCGACACCTGGTGCCAGGTCGACAAGGCACGCCAGGGGTTCGGCTACGACCCGACCACGACGCTGGAGGACGGTCTGCGGGCCACGTGGGCGTGGTTCGACAGCCAGGGCGCCTGAGAGGACGAGCGGAAGAGAACGCGGTGGGGTCTTCTCAGCACACGCCACGCCGGGGGCTGCCGCGGCGAGTCGCCGGCCGGGTTCGGAGGATGGTCCGACCGGCTGCAGCCGTGCCGGCGGCGCCGGCCCGGCCGTCGTCACCCCCTCCGCCACGACCGCTCGCCGAGGTGCCGGTCGAGCCCACCCATCTCGGCCCGGCGATGGACGAGCGAGTGGCCGTCGCCCGGGCGCACCTGCGGCCACGTGGCGAGGACGCCGACTACGACCTGGTCCGCGACAACTTCGACGTCATCCACTACCTGCTGCAGAGCCCGCGGGTGGCCGAGGACCCGTCGATCGACGTGGTGCAGCACTTCCTCGACCACGGGGTCGAGCTGCGCAAGAGCCCCCATCCCGACTTCTCGATGGGCGCCTACCTCGCCGGCCACCGGGGTGAGGAGCGCGCAGGCCAGAACCCGTACCTCGCCTGGCTGCGGCGCGGCCGGGACGCGGGTGAGCTGGCCGACCCGGCCCCGGGCGTGACCGAGCTGGCCCCGCTGCTCGGCATGGAGCCGGGCGAGGTCGCGGAGCGCGTGGCGCAACGACGCGGCGACCTGCTCCAGCGGATGCGTACCGGGGTGATCGGCGAGATGTTCGCGAAGGCCGCCGAGATCGAGCCGCTCATCGGGGAGGCGTGGGTCGAGACCACCCGGCCGAGGTTGCTGCCCTTCAGCCATCGGCCGGTGGTCCAGGAGGTCTCGGCCGTCCATCGCGCCCAGGAGGCCGCCGGGTTCCGCCCCGCGCGGCTGGTCCTCGTGATCAACCGGGGCCGGTGGGGCGGCGGCCGTCGGATGGAAGGGCACCTGACGCACGCCCTGGCCCACCACGTCGAGCCGGACGAGATCGTGGTCGTGTACACCGACGAGAGCAGCGAGGCACCCCCCGACCGGTACCCCCCGGGCGTGCGCCAGGTCGACTTCGCCGAGATCTCGGCCGGCCTCCGTCCCGAGGAGGCGCAGCACGCGCTGATCATGCTGCTGCGGACCTTCGGGGCGGACGCCATCGTCAACATCAACTCGCGGATGATGTACCACGCGTTGCGGATCTACGGCGCCGCGCTGGCGGCCTCGGAGCGGGTGTTCCTGGTGTTCTTCTGCGACGAGCAGACGGCGCTCGGCACCTGGCGAGGGTGGAGCCTGCGCTACTTCTACCGGACCTTCGACTCGGTCGCGGGCGTCATCACGGACAGCAGCCACCTGGCCCGCGAGCTCGCGACCAAGCACCGGGCGACCGCGGGCCAGCAGGAGCTGATCCACGTCTTCCGGGCACCCGTCGACGCCAGCATCCCGGTGGCCGAGACCCCGGCCCCCGACACCGACCGACGTCCGCAGGTGTTCTGGGCGGGACGCTGGGACCGGCAGAAGCGGCTCGACGTCTTCTTCGAGATCGCGCGACAGCTTCCCGACGTGGACTTCCGCATGTGGGGCGAGGCGGTGCTGGGGGGTGAGCGCCGGCTCCTGCCCGACAACGTCCTGCCGATGGGGAGGTACGGACACTTCTCGGAGCTCCCGCTCGCCGAGGCCGACCTGTGGCTGTACACGTCCGCGTGGGACGGCGTACCCAGCCTGCTGCTCGAGGTCGCCA
>DATBDF010000198.1:0-1982 GCA_036270075.1 Nocardioides sp. | reverse complement strand
ATGGGATCCCCGGACGAGCGGCAGATCGACGGCATGGGGGGCAGTCACCCGCTGACCTCGAAGGTGGCCGTGGTGAGCCGGTCGGCCCGCGACAACGCGGACGTCGAGTACCTGTTCCTCCAGGTCTGGCCCGACCGGGCGGAGGTTTCCGACAGCCAGAACTGCGGCAACATGCTGGCCGCGGTCGGGCCGTTCGCGATCGAGCACGGCCTGGTGGCCGCGGGCGACCCGGAGACGCCGGTCCGCATCTGGATGCGCAACACCAAGACCCTGGCCACCGCGGTGATCCAGACACCGGGCGGGCAGGTCAGCTACGAGGGGACCGCGCGCATCGATGGCGTGCCCGGCACCCACGCGCCCATCCCCATCGAGTTCGCCGACGTCGCCGGGTCCTCGTGCGGCACGCTGCTCCCCACCGGGAACGTCGTGGACGTCATCGCGGGAACGCGTGTGACCTGCATCGACAACGGCATGCCGGTGGTGTGCCTGGATGCCTCGGACCTCGGCCTGTCCGGGCAGGAGTCACCGGCCGAGCTGGAGGCCAACGACAAGGTGACCCGCCGGGTCGAGGAGATCAGGATGGCCGCGGGCCCGCTGATGAACCTCGGCGACGTCGCCGCGCAGACGGTGCCGAAAATGAGCCTGCTGTCGCCCCCGGCGCACGGCGGCACGGTGTCGACACGGACGTTCATCCCGCGCCGGGTGCACGAGGCGATCGGGGTCCTCGGTGCGGTGTCCGTGGCCACGGCGTGCGTGCTGCCCGGCTCGGTGGCGAACGCGGTCGCGGCCATCCCCGAGGGGACCGACGGCTCCACCGAGATCGAGGTCGAGCACCCCACGGGCTTCTTCACCGTCACCCTCGAGGTGAAAGCGTCCGACGGCGGGTTCGCCGTGATCAGGTCGGCGCTGCTGCGCACCGCCCGCCTGCTCATGCGCGGTGAGGTCCTCGTGCCGTCGTCCGTGTGGAACCAGGGAAGCGCTTGATGATCATCGACTGTCATGGGCACTACACGACCGCGCCCGCCCCGCACAGCGACTGGCGCGCCAGCCAGCTCGCGGCGTTCGCCGAGGGCCGTCCGTCACCGGGCTACCCGGCCATCTCCGACGACGAGATCCGCGAGTCGATCGAGCAGAACCAGCTGCGGCTGCTCCGCGAGCGCGGCGCGGACATGACGATCTTCTCGCCCAGGGCCTCCGCCATGGCCCACCACCTGGGCGATGAGCGGGTCAGCGGCGAGTGGGCGCGGGCGTGCAACGACCTGATCGCGCGCGTCGTCGGCCTGTTCCCCGAGACGTTCATCGGCGTGGGCCAGCTGCCGCAGTCACCCGGGGCCGACCTGACGGCGTCCGTGGCCGAGCTGGAGCGGTGCGTGCAGATGGGCTTCGTCGGCTGCAACCTCAACCCGGACCCGAGCGGGGGGAAGTGGACCGCCCCGCCCCTCACCGACCGGTACTGGTACCCCATCTACGAGAAGATGGTGGAGCTCGAGGTGCCCGCCATGGTGCACGTGTCGAGCAGCTGCAACCCGGTCTTCCACGCCACCGGCGCGCACTACATCAACGCCGACACCACGGCGTTCATGCAGTTCATCCAGGGGGATCTGTTCGCCGACTTCCCTGAGCTGCGGCTGGTGATCCCGCACGGCGGGGGGGCCGTCCCCTACCACTGGGGCCGCTACCGCGGGCTCGCCGACATGCTGGAGAAGCCGCCGCTCGGCGAGCACGTCATGAGGAACGTGTACTTCGACACCTGCGTCTACCACCAGCCCGGCATCAACCTGCTGTTCGAGGTCATCGACGTGGGGAACATCCTGTTCGGCTCCGAGATGGTCGGCGCCGTACGCGGCATCGACCCCGAGACCGGCCATTACTTCGACGACACGAAGCGGTACATCGACGCGCTCGACCTGAAGGAGGATGACGCCGCGAAGGTTTACTCGGGCAACGCCCGGCGGGTGTACCCACGTCTGGACCGCGCCTTG
>DATBDF010000197.1:0-14730 GCA_036270075.1 Nocardioides sp. | reverse complement strand
AGGCGGTGAGCACGGCCGCTGTGAGGGCGCCCGGGACGAGGCTCATCCGGGCGGGACTGGCGATCAGGTACGCAGGGAGCTGGACCGCGATGACGCCGGGCGCCCGTCCGATCACCGTGTGACCGTTGGCCTGGAGGAACCACTCACCACGCAACGGGTTGTGGTCGAACACCGGGAACGGGATCCCCACGACCCAGGGGTTGCCGGTCGTCGCGAGATGCCACGACGCGAAGTTCGCCGTCCAGATGTCCGCGCTGTAGTGCGTCCGCACGATCGTGAGCGCGTAGACCGCCACGGCGCACACGAAGAGGACGAGCGGAGCCAGCCATGTCCGGCGGCTCTTGCGCTGGGTCGTTGGGGGTGAAACCTGGGTGGTCGCCATGGTGACTAGATCGTCTCCTGAAGACCCCCCACATGTGATGATTTGGCGAAAGTAAAGTCTCGGACTCACCGTGTTCTTAGAATTCGAGCCGAGCCGAGAGATGAGGTCCCGTGAAGCTCGTCGTGCAGATCCCCTGCCTGAACGAGGAGGAAACCCTTCCCCTCGTTCTCCAGTCGATCCCACGCCGTGTGGAGGGTGTCGACGAGATCGTGGTGCTGGTCATCGACGACGGCTCGACCGACCGCACGGTGGACGTCGCACGGCAGCACGGCGTCACCCACTTCGTCCGGCACGCCCGCACCCAGGGCCTCGCCCGGTCGTTCCAGGACGGCGTCAACTACGCGCTGAGCATCGGCGCGGACATCGTCGTGAACACCGACGGCGACAACCAGTACCCCCAGCAGCGCATCGGCGACCTCGTCCAGCCCGTCATCGCGGGTGAGGCCGACATCGTCATCGCCGACCGTCAGGTGCACCTGGTCGAGCACTTCTCCCGGAGCAAGGTGTTCCTCCAGAAGCTGGGCAGCCGCGTGGTCAACAAGGCGGCCGGGACGACGTTGCCCGACGCGGCGAGCGGGTTCCGTGCGTACTCCCGCGAGAGCCTGATGCGTCTGAACACGGTGACCCGGTTCAGCTACTGCATGGAGACGATCATCCAGGCAGGCAACAAGCATCTGAAGATCGAGAGCGTCCCGGTCGTCACCAACCCCAAGACGCGTGAGTCTCGGCTGTTCAAGAGCACCCGCCAGCACGTGATGAAGTCGATGATGGCGATCGTGCGCTCGTACGTCATGTACAAGCCGTACGTGATCTTCGGCCTGGCGGCCGCGGTCTTCGCCGTCCTGGGGATCCTCCCGTTCGCCCGGTACGCCGTCCTGTCGGTCATGGGCGACCCGGGACACGGTCACGTGCAGTCCCTGCTCGTCGGCGCGGTGCTGCTGGTCGTGTCGTTCCTGTGCGTGATGCTGGGTGTGATCTCCGACCTGATCCGCACCAACCGGATCCTCCTCGAGAACACCTTGGAGCACGCCCGTCGGGCGCGGTTCGACAAGCCCGTCGACGGCGAGCCACCGTGGCCCAAGGCAGTTCCGTTCTGACCGAACGCTCGGCGACCAGACGCGGCCTCTGGTCGTGGGTCCTGCTCGCCGTCGTCCTCGCCATCGGCGCGTACGTCGCCGCGCGCAACCGTGGCGACCTCGTCACGGCGTTCCGCGAGATCGGCTGGGGTGCGATGACGGCGTCTGCCGTGTTCGGCGTCCTGGGCACGGTCGTGCTGCTCGGTCTCTGGCTGTCGGTGCTGCGCGGGCTCGGTGTCGTGGCTCCGGTCGGCGAGGCCTGGCGGGTGTTCTTCATCAGCCAGATGGGCAAGTACCTGCCCGGCCTGCTCTGGCCCGCCCTCGCCCAGATGGAAGCGGGTCGGCGGTGGGGAGCGCGTCGCAGCACGATGCTCGCGGCGAACCTGCTGATGATCGCGGTCCTGACCGCGACGGGGCTCGTGCTCGGGCTCGTGATGCTGCCGGGCTCGGTCGGGCTCGCCGGCATCCCGGCGTGGGTCGCCTGGGCGCTGGCCGCGGCTCTGCTGGTGGTCTGCCTGCGACCGCGGCTGCTGACCGCCCTCGTCGACCGCGGCTTCGCCCTCGTCCACCGCGAACCGCCCCGCCTCGCCGCATCGGCGCGGGCCATGGCCATCTCGTGTCTCTGGGCGCTGGCGACCTGGCTGCTGTACGGCATCCACATCTGGTTCCTGGTCCAGGGTGTCGGCGGGTCCGGCACCGACGCCTGGGTCGCCGCGACCGGTGGGATGGCGCTCGGCTGGGCGCTGGGCCTGGTCGCGGTGTTCGCGCCGGCGGGCGTGGGAGTGCGTGACGCGATCCTGCTCGCGGTGCTGGCCCCGCTGATCGGTCGCACGCCGGCGCTGGCGGTGACTCTCGCATCCCGGGGACTGCTCGCGCTGACGGACGTCGTCCTGGCGGCCATCGCGGCGGTCTGGCCCGCCCGCGGACGGACGCCTTCAGGCGTGCCGCAGGAGTGAGGTCTGGTCAGGGTACGGCAGCGTCGGCGTGAGGCCGGATAGCCGGTGCTCGATGACAGGGGCGGCCTGGATCGCGGTCCGGTAGCGGCGGCGGCGGCTGTTGTCGAACACGACGAGCCCGTCCGGCGCCAACCTCGGGAGAGCCCGCATCAGGCACGCCTCGCGGGCACGCCCGTCCACCACGACCACGTCGAAGTCGCCCTCGGTCTCGTCGATCGCGGCGACGTACGCCGCGAAGTCGAGGCCGCCGTAGCCCTCCTTGGCCGAGGGCACCTCGGGGGCCGTCGCGGGCCTGGGTGGCCGCACCAGGAGCGCGGCGTTCTCGATCGGCCCGAGCACGTCGCGCATGAGCCGGGCGAACTCCTCGTGGTGCTCGACGCTGGTGACCGACGCGCAGCGGCGCGCGAGCCAGACGGTGCTGGCGCCGGAGCCGTACTCGAAGACACGGGCCGGCGTCGGCCGCGCTCCCAGCCAGCGCTCGACCTCGTCGATGGCCCGGTAGGTCCACCAGGGGACGTCGAGGTCGATCATGGCGACGGAGTCGTGCACCTTGGTCAGGCTGTACAGCCAGTGCCGGGTACGCCGCTCCCGCGGGGGCGCCTGCGATCCGACGAGGTGCGAGGCCGCGAGGAGTCGCCCAGCGCCATGAGCGGCACCGGCGTACCCGCTCTTCAGACGGGTGAGCAGAGGCGACATCCTCGTTCTTCTCCTCCGGACGCGATGGCGCCGGCGACGTGCGGCGCAAGCGCCGGCACGCCGGGCGGCGTGCTCATGAGGTTCTCACGACACGCGGGTCGGTGATCCGGTGGAGGTCCTCTCCGTGCTGGGCTGGTCGGCGCCTGGCCGGGTCCGCCGCATCCAGGCCATCCCTGCCAGGAGTCCGAGGCCGGCGAAGAACGCGACCAGGACCCACCCTGGCGCACCCGTGTCGTTGACGGCGTGCACGAAGGCGTTGTCCCGCCAGACCGCGTCCTCGAGGAGCCACTGGCCGTCCGAGACGGCCCCGAGCGCGGTGGCGAGCAGCTCCACCGCGAGGACGGGCCCGGCGAGCCATCGAGCCACCGATCCCATCCGCGGCGCCGAGAGCGCGAGCGCCGGGGTGGCGCACCCGAGGAGCTCGAGGCCGTAGCGATAGCCGTAGAAGACGTCCCCGCCAGTGAACGTGTTGAGCTCGGACTCGATGATCGTGTAGACGAGGCCGCTGATGAGCAGGGATCGCGACCAGTCGGGAAGCTGACGCCACGACCGGACGAGGGCCGGCACGAGCAGGAGGACGATCGGCGTCCACACCAGGATCCCCCGATCCGGGGCGACCCACATCCCGAGCTGGTTGACCGGGTTGAGCCAGTACTGCCGCCCGCCGTCCACCATCCCGGTGGTCGTCGAGCCGTAAGCCCCGGCCGGGTTCCAGGTCCCGTACATGTAGCGCACCCAGGCGCAGTAGCCGACGAGGAACCCGCCGCTGGCGACGCCGATCCTGACCACGATGCCGCGGTCGCGCCGCTGCCAGCCCAGGAGGAGGCCGAGCACCGCGGGGATCAGCGCAGCATGCAGTCGGCCCCACAGGGTGATCCCCCCGAAGATCCCGACCCACCACCAGCGACGGTTGGTCGAGGCCCAGGCCATTCCCGAGATTCCCAGGAGCGTGATGGTGTGCGGCCACATGCCGTTGGCGGCCACGGACCACATGGGGGTGGCGAGTCCGAAGACCAGCGTCGAGAGCCACGCGAGCGATGCCGGAAGGTGACGACGAAGGGTGAGCAACATCAGCACCACGGCGCCGGCCGTGACCAAGGCGGCGGTCAGCCCGCCCGGGACCGTCGTCATGGTGGCCCCTTGGGCGACGAGGTACGCCGGGAGTGCGGCCACGACGGCGCCGGGGAAGCGGCCGAAGGCGGTGTGGCCGTTCTGTCCGGTCACGATCAGGACCTGGGTCTGGTGGTGATGCAGCTCCGGGATGGGTGTTCCGTCGATCCAGGGGCGGCCGGTCGAGGCGAGGTGCCAGGTGGTCCAGTTCGTGCCGTACACGTCCAGGCTGAGCTGCGAGTGGCTGATCGTGAGCGCGTAGACGCAGAACAGGCCGACGAACAACAGGGTCGGTGCGAGCCACCCACGCGCGGACGACGGCGTCTCGTCCGGCCCCGTCCTCGTGTCCATGCGCCCAGTCTGTCTGGCGTCCGCCCGCGTCGCAGGGAACTCGCGGAACCGGTCCGGGTCCGGGCCTAGGCTCGCGTGCGTGACGATCCACGCCGAGCACCCGTTCCGCGACCCCGAGCCCGATCCGCTGCGTCGGCTCCGCGGGCGTGTGGGTGGCACGGTGAGCCTGTGGACGTCGGGCGGCGAGACGGAGCGCGCGGGGCTGACCGTGACGTCCTTCCTGGTCGCTGCCGGGGACCAGGGCCGGATCCTCGGCCTGCTCGACCCCGACGCCGACCTCACCGAGCGGCTCTTGGCGACCGGCCGGGCGGTCGTCCAGCTGCTGGCCTGGGAGCACCGCGACCTGGCCGAGGTGTTCGCCGGGACGGCCCCGGCGCCGGGCGGGATGTTCCGGCAGGCGGGGTTCGAGTCGACGTCGTGGGGCCCGCGGCTGGTCACGGCCCGCACGTGGGCCGGCGTACGCCTGGAGTCGCAGCAGGCCCTGGGGTGGTCGACCCTGGTCACCACCGTCGTCGACGAGCTCGAGGTCGGTGACGACGAGGAGCCCTTGCGTCACCATCGCGGGCGCTACGAGCGTTAGGGTGCGCGCATGTCCGACCGGGTGGACGAGCAGACCGAGTCCCCGCTGCGCGTGATGGTGGTCGACGACCACCCGATGTGGCGCGACGCCGTGGAGCGCGACCTGCAGGATGCCGGTTTCGACGTCGTGGCCGTGGCGGCCGACGGTCACCAGGCGATCGCGCGGTTCCCGGCGGCTCGTCCGCAGGTCGTCGTGCTGGATCTGCAGATACCCGGGCCGGGCGGGGTCGAGGTCACGGCCGACGTGCTGGGTCGCGACCCGTCAGCGCGCGTGCTGATCCTCTCGGCGTCGGGGGAGCACCGCGACGTGCTCGAGGCCGTCAAGGCGGGAGCAACCGGCTACCTCGTCAAGTCGGCCTCGCGCCAGGAGCTGATCGAGGCGGTACGCCGGGTCGGGGCAGGCGACAGCGTCTTCACGCCGGGGCTGGCCGGACTGGTGCTCGGTGAGTTCCGGCGCATGAACGAGGGAGGGGACGAGGAGCCCGAGCCGGAGAACGAGCTGACGGTGCGCGAGACCGAGATCCTCAAGATGGTCGCGAAGGGCATGAGCTACAAGCAGATCGCCGACCGGCTCGTGCTGTCGCACCGCACCGTGCAGAACCACGTGCAGAACACCCTCCGCAAGCTCCAGATGCACAACCGGGTCGAGCTGACGCGCTACGCGATCGCCCAGGGGCTCGACGACGACGAGGACGAGCCGGATGAGCACTCCGATGAGCGCCCGGCCTGAGGCTGCGACGTTCCGGGTGGCGAGCGCGGCCGACGCCGACGCGCTGACCGAGCTCGAGCGCGACACCAACCTGGTTGCGCTGGCGCACGTCTTCCCGGGCGTCCCGTACCCGTCCCCGGAGGTCAGGGAGCGCTGGCTGCGGCTCGTCGCGGACCCGTCGGTCACCGTCGAGGTGGCCGGGCCACCCGAGCGGCTCGACGTGTATCTCGCCTGGGACGACGAACGGCTGCGCCACCTCGGCGTACGACCGGAGCGGTGGGGGTCGGGGCTCGCGCGGGCCGCGGTCGCGCGAGCCACGGGTGCACGGCGTCTGTGGGTGCTGCGGGACAACACGCGAGCCCGGGGCTTCTACGAGCACCTCGGGTGGACCCCGACCGGACGGGAGCAGCACGCCGAGTGGCGGCCGTACCCGGTGGAGATGGAGTACGGCCGATGAGCGACCAGCTGCTGGAGATCGCCGACGAGCTCTACGGGCTCGCGCAGGACGAGTTCACGCCGGCACGCGACGCCCAGGCACGTGAGCTCAAGGGCGACAAGGAGCTGGCGGCGGCCGTCAAGAAGCTCAAGAAGCCGTCGGTCGCCGCCTGGGTCGTCAACCTGTTCGTCCGCCGGGAGACCGAGCAGGTGGAGCAGGTGATCGCGGTCGGCACGGCTCTGCGCGACGCCCAGGAGGGGATGGACGGGGCGGAGCTGCGAGCGCTCACCAAGCAGCGTCGGCAGCTGACCTCGGCCGTGACGCAGACGGCCCGGGCGCTCGCCCAGGACGAGGGCGTCAAGGTCACGCAGGCCGTGAGCGACCAGGTCGAGGCCACCCTGACGGCGGCGATGCTCGACCCCGACTGCGCGCAAGCGGTCCGCAGTGGCCTGCTCACCACGGCCCTCTCGTCGACCGGCGTGGACAGCGTCGACGTCGCGGCGGCGGTGGCCGTGCCCGAGGCGCTCGGGTTCTCGGCCACGCCGGCCACCGGCGGGGCTGCCGCGCCACCCGAGCTCCACGTGGTCCCGGGCGACGAGGATGCGCGACGACGAGAAGAGGCGGAGGAAGCCCTGGCGGCGGCCCAGGAGGAGCTCGACCGGAGCGAGTCGACGCTGGCCGACGCGAACCAGGTGGTCGAGGACCTCCAGGCCCGCAGCCTCCAGCTCCAGTCCGAGATCGACGAGGTCAAGCGGAAGCTGTCCGAGCTGGAGGCGTCGGCGGAGGAGACCGACGAGGAGCTCGAGGAGGCCGAGGAGTCTCAGGGCGACGCCCGAGCCGCTCGCGCTGCCGCGGTCAAGACCCGAGACGCTGCTCAGAAAGCGTTGGACAAGCTTGCTTGACTAGTCCGCCCAGGCGAGCGAGCGCCGGACGCCTTCCTGCCAGCGGGCGTACGTCGCATCCGCAGCAGCGCGTGTCTCGGGGTCGTCGGCGGGCTCGAACCGCGCGTCGAGCTGCCACGTCTCGCGCAGCTGGTCGGTGGAGTCCCAGACGCCGACTCCGAGGCCGGCCAGGAAGGCTGCCCCGAGGCCGGTGGTCTCGACGATCTGAGGTCGCTCGACCGGCACACCGAGCTGGTCGGCCTGGAGGCTGCAGAGAAGGTCGTTGGCCGAGGCGCCACCGTCGACCCGCAACGCGGCGGACGTGGACTCGGGCATCGTGGCCAGCACGTCGCGCACCTCGAACGTGATCGCCTCGAGCGTCGCGCGCACGATGTGCGCCCGCGTCGTACCCCGGGTGATGCCGAGGATCGTCCCGCGGGCATGCGGGTCCCAGTGCGGCGCGCCCAGGCCCGTCAGGGCCGGGACGAACACCACGCCCTCCGAGGAGTCGACCGTCGCCGCGACGGCCTCGGTCTCCGCGGCCGAGCCGACGATCTGGATCCCGTCGCGCAGCCACTGCACCGCGGCACCGGTCACGAAGATGGCACCCTCGAGGGCGTAGGTGAGCTCGCCGTCCGGGGATCGCCATGCCGCCGTCGTGAGCAGCCCGGCGTCGGACCGTTCGAGCGCGGTGCCGGTGTTGGTGAGGATGAACGAGCCGGTTCCGTAGGTGCATTTCGCGTCGCCGGCGTCGAAGCACGTCTGGCCGAACAACGCGGACTGCTGGTCACCGGCCAGGCCGGCGATCGGAAGCGCGAGGCCGCAGAACGCCGCGGGGTCGGTGGTGCCGATCTCGCCCCAGTTGGGCACCAGTTCGGGCAGGGCGTCGCGGGGTACGCCGAACAGCTCACACAGCTCGTCGGACCACTCGCCGGTCGCGAGGTCCATGAGGAGCGTGCGACTGGCGTTCGACACGTCCGTGACGTGCCAGGTGCCGCGGGTCATCCGGGCGACGAGGTAGGAGTCGACCGTCCCGACGGCGTACCGGCCCTCCTCGACCAGCGCCCAGGTGCGGGGCTCGTTCTCACGCAGCCACGCGAGCTTGGTGCCCGAGAAGTAGGGGTCGAGCCGCAGTCCCGTGAGCTCGGTGACCCGCTCCTCGTGGCCCTCCTCGCGGAGGCGTTCGCAGATGGCCGCGGTACGGCGGTCCTGCCACACGATCGCGCGGCGGGGAGCCCCGAGGGTCTCGCGATCCCACAGCAGGACCGTTTCGCGCTGGTTGGTGATCCCGACCGCGTGCAGGTCGGCCGCGTCGTGCTGCTGGAGCGCGGCGCGGGTGGCCTCGAGCGTGGCCTGCCAGATCTCCTCGGGGGCGTGCTCGACCCAGCCGGGCCGGGGGAAGTGCTGGGGGAACTCCTGGTACCCGCGGGCGGCGATCCGGCCCTCCGGTGTGACCACGAGCGCGGTGACGCCGGTGGTGCCGGCGTCGATGGCGAGGACGCTCATCGGGGTCAGGCCGTCAGGTCGGGAGTCGCGTCCCGGAGCCGGTCGAGGATCTGCTGGTCGATCCACGCTCCACCCGGGTCCACCCGCATCTCGTAGTTCTCGGTCCCGGCCCAGTCGTTGAGCTCGTCGAACCCGAGCTCGTGCACGCGACGACGGATCTCGGCGCCGAGCTCCTCGGTGATCGTGACCTGCTCGGCCTCGGTGGAGGCGGTCAGGTAGAGGTCGTTGAGGTCCAGCAGGCGGGCCAGCTCGGTCACCGGGTCGGGATGGTCGTCGACGCGGAGGTCGACCGCGATGTCGTCGCCACCGCCGTACCCGGCGCCCTCGCGGACGACCAGCAGGGCCGCCGACTGGCGTCCCCGCCGGTCACCACCCGCGTCGTCGCCGGCGGACAACGCCGCGAGCAGGCGTCGAGCCAGCGGCTCGTCCGGGTCGCTCGCCTCGTACGCGTCCTGGATTGCGGCGACGACGAAGTCGCCCGCCAGGATGTTCCCCTGGATCGCGTAGCCCGTGTCGTCGGGGCCGGTGACGCTGCCGGCCCACTCGAGGCAGGCGTGCCCGGTGTGGCTCGCCGCACCTCCGTCGACGTCGACGATGCCGACCTGTCTCTCGTCGCGGCCCTCGTCCTCCTCGAGCAGCCGCTGCAGCGCCACCGAGGCTGTCGCGCCGTCATCGAGGTGGGACAGCGCGACTCCCTTGTAGGCCACGTTCGCGTCTGCCTGGGTGGCGACCGCGCCCACCTTGGCCACGGCGGCCGGGACGACGGCGCCCACCGCCAGGAACTTCGAGGCGACCGCCACGCCCCAGGACTCACCGTCGGTGGATCTGGCCACGATGGAGAACGTCATGCCGTCACCGTAGCGGGGGGCGGCCATGAAAGCGTTTGCGTTCAACCGGGCTTGAAGTTGGACCATGGGCGGGTGCTCGAGCGTCTCGGTTTCCCGGACATCGGGCCCCATCGGCGGTTCGTGTCCGCGCTGGCGATCGACGCCCTGGGCAGCGGCATCTGGATGCCGCTGTCGATGCTCTACTTCCTGCACCAGACCTCACTCTCGTTGGTGCAGCTCGGGCTCGCGATGACGATCGCGAACACGGCCGTGATCCCGGTCGTACCGGCCATCGGGTCACTGGTCGACCGCGTCGGGCCGCGAGCCGTGATGCAGATCGGCAACGCGGGCGCGGCCGCGGCGTTCGTGCTGTACCCCTACGCGCACTCCCTGGTCGCGGTGACCGTCCTGGTGTTCCTCGCGACGGCGACCCGGCAGGCGTTCTGGGGTGCGCTCGGGCCGATGGTCACCCAGATCACCCGACCGGGAGAGCGCGAGCTGTGGTTCGGCTTCCTCCAGGCGATGCGGAACGCCGGATACGGCGTCGGCGGGGTGCTCGCCGCGGTCGCGCTCGCGGTCGGGTCGGGGACGGCGTTCCAGTCGGTCGTCCTGGCCAACGCCGCGTCGTACGTCGGGGCGTTCGTGCTGATGCTCGGCGTGGCCGGCGGCCGCCGGGTCTCGGGCGACCCCGGGGAGGCGCAGGCACGTGGCTGGTGGGTGGCCTTCACCGACCGCGGCTATCGGACGCTGATCGCGGTCATCTTCTGCTACGCGATGACGACGATGACCCTCAACGTCTCGATGCCGGTGTACTTCGTCGACTCACTGGGGCTCCCGGGATGGGTCCCGGGCACCGTCTTCGTGATCAACACCGTGATGATCGGCGTCGGACAGGGGCTCGTGGTGCGGAGGATGACCGGTTCGTCACGGCGCACGGTCCTGCAGGCCGCGGTGGCGTTCACCGCGGTGTCGTTCGCGATGTTCTACGTCGCGGACGCGCTCTCGGTCACCGCCGGCGTCGTCCTGGTGCTGGTGGCGGCGTCGGTCTACACGGTGGGCGAGATGACCGGCGGGCCGGTCGTCTCCGCCCTTGCCGCCGAGACCCCGCCGCCCGAGCAGCGCGGCCGCTACATGGCCGCGACGCAGCTGGCGTGGAGCAGCGCCGCGGCGGTCTCGCCGTTGCTGTACTCGGCCCTGATCGACCGCGGCCCGTGGGCGGCCTGGGGCGGGCCGATCCTGGTCTGCCTGGTCTGGCTGGGTCTCGTGCAGGTGCTGGCGCGGCGCATGCCGGAGGTGACCCGCCCGGTCACGAACGTGGCAGAGCCCGAGCCCGGCACCGGGCGCACCGCGGCGGAGACCTCCGCTTCGTCGTAGCTCCCGGTTTGTCAGTGGCCCGGCCAAACGCCGCACCGGATGCCCGGCGAGCCGAGCCGACCGCTGTTGACGCAGGGGGCGCGCCGGGCCCTAGGCTGACGGCTGCCTTGTAACGATCCAACGCGAGTCAGGGGTGTGGAGGCCATGCGCATCGGAGTGCTGACCGGAGGCGGCGACTGTCCCGGCCTGAACGCGGTGATCCGGGCCGTGGTGCGCAAGGGCGTCGGTGTGCACGGCTTCGAGTTCGTCGGGTTCCGCGACGGCTGGAAGGGTCCGCTGGAGGGCCTGACCATGGAGCTCGGCATCCCGCAGGTGCGCGGGATCCTGCCGCGGGGTGGGACGATTCTCGGCTCGAGCCGGACGAACCCGTTCAAGATCGACGGTGGGGTCGAGCAGGTCAAGGACAACCTGGCCGACGCCGGCATCGACGCGCTGGTCGCGATCGGGGGCGAGGACACGCTCGGGGTGGCGACGAAGCTGGCCGACCTCGGGGTGAGCGTGGTCGGCGTACCGAAGACGATCGACAACGACCTGTCCGGCACCGACTTCACGTTCGGCTTCGACACGGCCGTGAACATCGCCATGGAGGCGATCGACCGGCTCCACACGACGGCGGAGTCGCACCACCGGGCGCTGGTGGTCGAGCTGATGGGACGGCATGCCGGCTGGATCGCGCTGCACGCAGGGATTGCGGGCGGCGCGAACGTGGTGCTGATCCCCGAGGTGCCGTTCGACATCGAGGAGGTCTGCGACCTGGTCAAGAAGCGGTTCGAGACCCGCTACTCGCCGATCATCGTCGTCGCCGAGGGTGCGGTGCCGCGCGAGGGCGGGGGCATGACGCTGGTCTCGGGCGACGTCGACGCGTTCGGGCACGTCCGCCTCGGCGGCATCGGCG
This sequence comes from Nocardioides sp., assembly GCA_036270075.1. Taxonomy (GTDB): domain Bacteria; phylum Actinomycetota; class Actinomycetes; order Propionibacteriales; family Nocardioidaceae; genus Nocardioides. Next base: position 2,952 of record DATBDF010000197.1, on the reverse strand, counting down.
AGCGACTGGCCACCGAGATCGAGGAGCGCACCGGCGCCGAGGCCCGCGCCGTCGTGCTCGGGCACGTGCAGCGCGGCGGCACGCCCACGGCGTTCGACCGCTGGCTCGCCACCCGCTTCGGCCTCCACGCGGTCGACGCCGTCGCGGAGAAGGACTTCGGCACGATGGTCGCCCTCCGCGGCACCGACATCGTCCGCGTCCCGCTCATCGAGGGCACCGGCGAGCTCAAGCTGGTCGGCCCGAAGGAGTACGCCGAGGCCCAGGTCTTCTTCGGCTGACCGCCGCCCACACCCTCATTTCATCGGCCCCGGGGTGGATAGTCCCTGACGAAATGGTCGCGTTCCCTGTGGATGAACGACCATTTCGTCAGGGACTATCGGCTCACGGCAGGAGGACGAGCTTGCCGGTGGTGTGGCCGGTGAGGATCTGGCGGTGGGCCTCCGCGGCCTCATCGAGGGGGTACGTCGATCCCACGAGCACGCGGAGGGCGCCGTCGCCGGCGAGGCGGGCGAGCTCGGCCCGGGCTGCGTCACGGATGTCGTTGCCGGGGTCGGCACCGGGCCCGCCGCCGAGGAGCTGCACGCCCTCGCGGGGTCCGCGTGCGAAGTTCGCGATGGTCGCGATCCGGCCGCGGTCGGCGACCAGCTCCAGGGAGACGTCCATGGCCTCGTCGGTGCCCACCAGGTCGATGGCGACGTCGACCCCCTGCGGCGCCAGGGCCCGGACGCGGTCGGCGAGGCCGTCCCCGTACGCGACGGGTACGGCGCCGAGGTCGCGCAGCAGGTCGTCGTTGCGTGGGTTCGTGGTCCCGATCACCGTCGCGCCGCGGAGGCGGGCCAGCTGGACGGCCATGAGTCCGACGCCACCGGAGGCGCCGTGCACCAGCACCGTGTCGCCCTCGCCGACGCCGGTCGCGACCAGCGTGTGCGTGGCGGTCGCACCGGTGAGCATCAGCCCGCCGGCCTCGGCCCAACCGAGCGACGCCGGCTTCGGCGTGAGCGTGGACTCGTCGACGACCAGGTCGGTCGCGTAGGCACCGCCGGTGCGGAAGACGATCACCTCGTCGCCCACAGCCACCCTGGCGGCGTCCGGCCCGACGGCGGTGACGACCCCCGCAGCCTCGTAGCCCAGCCGCAGCGGCAGGCGTGACGGGTCGCCCTCGTTGCGGTAGCTCTTGGCATCGGCCGGGTTCACCCCGGCGGCCCTAACCGACACCCGCGCCTGGCCCGGTCCGGGTTCGCCGACGGTCAGCTCCTGCACCTGGAGGTTCTCCGGTCCGCCGTACCCGACGGCCACCACTCGTCTGGACGCAGCCATGTCGGCGCAACCCGGGCAGGTGCGCGGGCATTCCGCGATCCCCCAGGTCCCGGCGCGACGTCCGGATGCCGTCCTCGGCGCCGGAGCGCCGCTGCCCGAGCCGTACCCTTGACCGGTGACCGTCCCCGACTTGGCGTCGCTGCACGCGCTCTCCCCGTCGCAGCAGCCGGCCTACCCCGACCAGGCCGCCGTCGACGCTGCTGTTGCGCGGCTGCGCACCCTGCCGCCGCTCGTCTTCGCCGGTGAGTGCGACGAGCTCAAGACCAAGCTCGCCGATGTCGCCCACGGCAGGGCCTTCCTGCTGCAGGGCGGCGACTGCGCCGAGACCTTCGACGGCGCCACGGCCGACAACGTCCGCAACAAGCTCCGGGTGCTCCTGCAGATGGCCGTCGTCCTGACGTACGCCGGGTCGGTGCCGGTGGTGAAGCTCGGCCGGCTCGCCGGCCAGTACGCCAAGCCGCGCTCGTCCGACCTCGAGACACGCGAGGGGGTCACCCTTCCGGCGTACCGCGGCGACGCCGTCAACGGCTTCGGGTTCACCGCCGAGGCGCGGGTGCCCGACCCGCAGCGGCTGGTCGAGGCCTACCACTCGAGCGCCTCGACCCTGAACCTCGTGCGCGCCTTCGTGACCGGCGGGTACGCCGACCTCCGCCAGGTGCACACCTGGAACACCGACTTCGTCTCGAACTCCCCGGTCGGCAAGCGCTACGAGAAGATCGCGGACGAGATCGACAAGGCGATGCGGTTCATGGCGGCGATCGGGGCCGACCCGGACGAGTTCCACCGGGTCGACTTCCACACCTGCCACGAGGCGCTGATCCTCGAGTACGAGCACGCGCTGACCCGCATCGACAGCCGCACCGGCAACCCGTACGACGTGTCGGGCCACTTCGTCTGGATCGGCGAGCGCACCAACGACCTCGACGGTGCCCACGTGGAGCTGCTCAGCCGCGTGCGCAACCCCCTCGGGGTCAAGGTCGGGCCGCGCACCACCGCGGACGACCTGATCGCCCTCGCGGGCCGTCTCAACCCCGAGAACGAGGCCGGCCGGCTCACGTTCATCACCCGGCTGGGCGCCCCGCGGATCCACGACGCCCTGCCGGCCCTGATCGAGAAGGTCACCGCCGCGGGTCTCGAGGTCGCCTGGGTCTGCGACCCGATGCACGGGAACACGTTCGAGACCTCGACCGGCTACAAGACCCGCCGGTTCGAGGACGTGATCAGCGAGGTCCAGGGCTTCTTCGACGTCCACCGCTCGCTCGGCACCTGGCCGGGCGGCATCCACGTCGAGCTCACCGGCGACGACGTCACGGAGTGCGTCGGCGGCGGCGAGGAGGTGGCCGAGCTCGACCTGGCCACGCGCTACGAGTCGGTCTGCGACCCCCGCCTGAACCGCGTCCAGTCCCTGGAGCTGGCGTTCCTGGTCGCCGAGATGCTCCGCAGCGCCTGACCGGCGTCGCGGTCAGGCTGTCGCAAGGGGCCGGGCCCGACCACGTGAGGCCCGCCGGGTGGCCGTCGCTAGCGTGGCCCCGTGACGATCGACCTGCGCTCCGACACCCTGACCCGGCCGACCGACGCCATGCGCGCCGCGATGGCGTCTGCCGAGGTCGGTGACGACGTGTACGCCGAGGACCC
>DATBDF010000196.1:0-5450 GCA_036270075.1 Nocardioides sp. | reverse complement strand
GGGCGCGGCGATCCGCAGCTTCTCGGGGCGTAGGGCGAAGTCGCCGTCGGTGCCGAGCACCCGACGCGCGGCCTCACCATCGATCCGGTTGGAGGTGCCGACGAATCCTGCGACGAACGAGCTCGCCGGGCTCCACCGACGACCCGGCCGGCACGATGCGGAGCCGCTCCGGCCGTACGGCGTACTCCCCCGGCGTGCCGAGCAGCTGCTGCGCGGCGTCCCCGCCGATGCGGTTGGAGGTGCCGACGAAGCCCGCGACGAACTCGCTGGCCGGGTCCTCGTACAGCTCGACGGGCGTCGCGACCTGCTCGACCCGGCCCTGGTTGAAGACCGCGACCCGGTCGCTCATCGAGAGGGCCTCCTCCTGGTCGTGGGTCACGAAGACGAACGTGATCCCGACGTCGCGCTGGATCTGCTTGAGCTCCAGCTGCATCTCACGCCGCAGCTTGAGGTCCAGCGCACCCAGCGGCTCGTCCAGGAGCAGCACCTTCGGCCGGTTGACCAGGGCCCGGGCGAGCGCGACTCGCTGTCGCTGCCCGCCGGACAGCTGCGTGGGCCGGCGCTTGGCGAACCCCTCGAGCCGGACGGCCGCCAGTGCCTCCTCGGCCCGACGGCGACGCTGCTTCCGGTCGACCTTCTTCACCCGCAGGCCGTACTCGACGTTCGTGAGCACGTCCATGTGCGGGAAGATCGCGTAGTCCTGGAAGACGGTGTTCACGTCGCGCTTGTGCGGCGGCAGGCCGGTGACGTCCTCGTCCCCGAGCAGGATCTTGCCGGACGTCGGGCGTTCGAACCCCGCCACCAGCCGCAGCACCGTCGTCTTGCCGGACCCTGAGGGGCCGAGCATCGAGAAGAACTCGCCGTCCGCGATCTCGAGGTCGAGGTCGTCGACCGCGCGCACCTCTCCGAAGTGCTTGCTGAGGCCCTGCGTGGAGACCGCCGACACGTCACGTGCTCATCTCGCGACGGCCCCACGGCGAGCCGTACTCGGTCAGCAGGTCGAGGAACGGTACGGCGTCGAACGCCTCGGGTCCCAGGACTCCCGCGCCGGACCACGTGCCTCGTGACAGCAGCTCGAGCGCGACGACGGGATTGATCGCCGTCTGCCACACCACGCACTGGTGGCCGTACTCCTGCATGGTCCACGCGTTGTCGACGACGTGGTAGTAGTACGTCGACCGGGGCTCGCCGTCCTTGCCCCTCCCCGTCACCCAGAGGCCGGCGCAGGTCTTGCCCGTCATGCGCGGGCCGACCGTCGCCGGGTCGGGGAGCACGGCGGCCACGACGTCGCGCGGGCTGACCTCCACGCCCTTGACCCGGACCTTCCCGGTCCGGTCGAGGCCGAGGGTGTGGAGCACCTTCAAGATGTTGATGAACTCGTCGCCGAGCCCGTACTTGAACGTCGCCCTGCGGCAGTCGACCCAGCGCGGCATGAGGAGGACCTCCTCGTGCTCGACGTTGACGCACTCGACGGGGCCGATGCCCTCGGGGAAGTCGAAGACCTCGGGCTCGCTGAACGGCCGTGTCGTGTGCCAGGCGCCCTGCCCCGAGTCGTCGACAGCCCAGACGACGGGCGGGTTGAGGCACTCCTCGATCGTGGTCCACATCGAGAAGGACGGCGTGAAGATCTCCTTGCCGTCGTCGTCGGTCACCACCAGGTTCGCGCCGTCGCGGGTGCCGAGCTCGTCGATCTCGGAGAAGTCGTGGTCGGCGGCGTAGCGCGCGAACACGTCGGACAGCCCCGGTTCGACGCCGATGCCGACCAGGGCGAGACGTCCGGCGGACTCCCACCGGTCGGCCACCGCGAACTGCGCGTCCCCCAGCTTCACCCCGGTCTTCTCGTACGGCGCGTCGGGGTGCGGCTCGGACAGAGACATCGCCATGTCCAGGTAGTCGGCGCCGGCTGCGAACGCGCCGTTGAAGACTGACATGTTGAACACCGGGTCCACCGCGTTCATCACGTGCGTGATCGCGTGCTCCCGGCACAGGGAGGTCACCGACGACTCCTCCGAGGCATCGACCCGAGCCGGGACGAAGCGCTCGTCGGCGGCCGCCGCCCGCTCGGCCCGAGCGAGGTCGTAGTCCGCCACCACGAGCGTCTCGAAGAAGTCGCGCCGGGCCGCGATCGAGGCGAACGCCGCCCCGACGCCGCCGGCGCCCACCAGCAGGATCCTCACGTGGCGCTGCCTCCTCCTGGGCCGGGTGACTCCGCGCTCCGGGTGCCCGGCCGGAAGGCCGGTCCGTGCCCGGGGACGATGATGTCGGCGATCCCGAGGATGCGCTCGCGGCTGCGCTCCAACGCCTCCTGGTCCCACGCCAGCGGGTCCTGCACCGGTGTCATGTCCGCGAACCACCACGCGTGAGTGAGCACGACCGTACCGTCATCGGTCCGCACCACGAGGGCTGCGCACTCCTGGGCGTGTCCGGGAGTCTCGATCACGGAGACGTCGTCGGTGAGGTGATGGCCGTCGCCGTCGTGACCGAGCCAGAGCGACCCGTCGTACACCGAGTCGACGTCCACGACGCGCGCCGTCGGGAACATCCCGACGTTGCGGGTGTGGTCGAGGTGGTGGTGCGTGACGAAGACGTGGGTGACGTCGCCGGTGCCCACGCCGTGGCCCCTCAGCGCGTCCGTCAGCAGACCGGGGTCGGAGAGCATGCCCGGGTCGACGACGATGACCAGGTCGTCGTCCCGGACCAGGCTCACGCTGGGGTGCACGGACTGGCCGGCCGCCGTCTCCTCGACGTGGCCGGCGATGAGGACGTCGACCATCGCCATCGGTGCTCTCCTATTCCCCGATGTAGCTCATGACGTGCTTGATGCGGGTGTAGTCCTCGAGCCCGTACATCGACAGGTCCTTGCCGTAGCCCGAGTGCTTGAAGCCGCCGTGCGGCATCTCGGAGAGGAACGGGATGTGTGTGTTGATCCACACGACCCCGAAGTCGAGGTGCTTCGACATCCGCATCGCGCGCCCGTGGTCTCGGGTCCACACGCTCGACGCCAGGCCGTACTCCACGCCGTTCGCCCACCGCAGTGCCTCGGCCTCGTCACTGAACTTCTGCACCGTGATCACGGGGCCGAAGATCTCCGTCTGGATCTGCTCGTCGTCCTGCTGCAGGCCGGCGAGGACGGTCGGCTCGTAGAAGTAGCCGACGCTGCCCTGGCGATGGCCGCCGATCTCGACGGTGGCGTGGTCCGGCAGCCGGTCGACCATGCCGGTCACGCGTGAGAGCTGGGTCTCGTTGTTGAGCGCTCCGTAGAGCACGTCCTCGTCGTCGGGAAGCCCGGTCCGGGTGTTCTCGGCCTGCTCGGTGAGTGCGGACACGAACTCGTCGTGAACGCCGGGACCGGCGAGCACCCGGGTGGCAGCAGTGCAGTCCTGGCCGGCGTTGAAGTAGCCGGCCATGGCGATGCCCTCGGCGGCCTTCGCAATGTCGGCGTCGTCGAACACGATCACCGGCGCCTTGCCGCCGAGCTCGAGGTGCACACGCTTGAGGTCCTTGGCTGCGGACCCCGCGACCTCCATGCCGGCCCGCACGGAACCGGTGATGGCGACCATCTGGGGAGTCTTGTGATCGACCAGAGCACGCCCGGTGTCGCGGTCGCCGCAGACGACGTTGAGGACGCCGGGGGGCAGGAACTCGTTGCAGATCTCCGCGAGCAGCGTGGAGCTCGCCGGTGTGGTGTCGCTGGGCTTGAGCACGATCGTGTTGCCGCCGGCGAGCGCCGGGGCGATCTTCCAGATCATCATCATCAGCGGATAGTTCCACGGGGTCACCTGGCCGACGACGCCGATCGGCTCACGCCGGATCCAGGACGTGTGGTCGGTCATGTACTCGCCGGCGGACCGGCCCTCGAGGATCCGCGCCGCCCCCGCGAAGAACTTGAAGTGGTCGGACGCGTACGGCATCTCCTCGGACATGGTCAGCGCGAGCGGCTTCCCGGTGTCCTTGCACTCGACGGCGTTGATCTCCTCGACCCGGTCCTCGATGGCCTGGGCGATCTTGAGCAGGGCGTTGCCGCGGTCCTGCGGGGTGGTCTCGCCCCAGGACTCGAACGCCGCCGCCGCTGCGGCGTACGCCCGGTCGACGTCCTCCGCGCCCGACATCGGCGCCTGCGCGTAGACCTCACCGGTGGTGGGATCGACGATGTCGTAGGTCTCCCCCGACGCGCTGCCGACGAGCTCCCCGTTGATCACGTTCTGGAACGTCTGGTCCGCCATGGCCGGAGCCTAACGAAACTACGTGCGGATTCGACAGTGCCAGGGAGCGGATTCGACGGATTTCGTCTTGGAGGTGGCGATCGTCGGGCCTGATGCCGCGTCGCCGCCCGGTTGGACGGCGTTCATCTGCTCGCATCGTCGCTCGGCCTCCCGGCCCGGAGAAACCGCGGACGAGATCGGTAGGGGCCCGGGCGCGCCGGGCCTTGGTTCCGCGGTTTCCCGCAGCTCACTCGACAAACCAATCCCCACGCGCTCAGGCGGCCCCGAAGACGCGGACTCCCCCGACCCAGGTCGAACTCACCCCGGCGGCGCCGATCTCCTGGGGCGGCCCCCGGAAGGGGTCGCGGTCGAGGACGGCCAGGTCGGCGGCGTGGCCCGGGGCGAGCACCCCGGCGCCGTCCGTGCGGTCGCGCCCGTTCACCCACGCCGAGCCGGCGGTGTACGCCGTGAACGCCGTCGTCAGGTCGACGGCCTGCTCGGGCAGGAACGGCTCGCGCGAGTCGCCGTACGCCGTGCGGGTCACCGCCGTGTGGATGGCCGCGATCGGGTCCGGGGACGAGACCGGCCAGTCGCTGCCCATCACCAGCCGCGCACCGGACCGATGCAGGCCGCCGAAGGGGTACTGCCAGGTCGTCCGCTCGTCGCCCAGGAACGGGATCGTCAGCTGGTCCATCTGCGGCTCGTGACATGCCCAGAGCGCCTGGGCGTTGGCGGCGACCCCGATCGCGGCGAAGCGCGGCACGTCGTCAGGGTGGATCACCTGGATGTGGGCGATGTGGTGGCGCAGGTCCGCGTCGTGGCCGGCGTCCCGCGCTGCCGCGAACGCGTCCAGCGCCTCGCGGGTGCCCCGGTCACCGATGCAGTGCACGTGCACCTGGAAGCCCTCCGCCGCGAGGGCGACGACGACCTCCTTGAGCTCCTCGGCGTCCACGAACGAGTGGCCCGCGTTGTCGGTCGCATGTCCGTGACCGTCGAGGTACGGAGAGAGCATGGCGGCGGTGAAGTTCTCGCAGACGCCGTCCTGCATGATCTTGATGCTGGTGGCGCGGAACCGCCCGCCGGACTGGGACCGGCGGCGCTCCACCAGGTCGGGCACCTGGGCCAGCCCCAGGTCGCGGTCCCACCACAGCGCCCCGACCACGTCCGCGACGAGGTCGCCGCTCGCGACGGCGTCGACGTACGTCGACCCGGTGTCCGCCATCCCCGCGTACGCCCCGACGATCGCGT
>DATBDF010000195.1:0-2165 GCA_036270075.1 Nocardioides sp. | reverse complement strand
ACCTCGATCAGTACCGAACCGGCCGTCGGCGTCGGAACGGGGAGCTCGCGGATCGTCAGCGCATCGGGAGGGCCCGGCGCGTCGAGGACGATCGCTCGCATGGTGTCGGTCATCCGAGCCTCCTGTTCTGCTCTGTCGGATCGGTTTGCCCGCAAAACTTGTGAAGGTCCTGCGAAGTGCTGGCTCCGACGGGACTACCCACGGGACCCGGTCACCGCGCAAGTTCTACCAGAAAAGTTTTCTGCACGCCTTGACATTCATGGGATAGCAGAAGATATTTCTTCCATGGGCCGACCGGTGCGACGAGCGATCTCGGCCCGGCCGCTCAGGCAGTCGGAGCGGACCCTTTCCTAGGGAGGATGATCATGTCGGCTAACACCATGCTTGCCCCGCGCGAGGACAGCGACTTTGCGATTGATCGAGAGGCTGGTGGCGCGGCGGTCGGGGGCCTCGACCGGTACCGGGCCTGGGTGAGCGACCACAAGATCAGCGCCGCACTGGTGGCGGCCGTCGTTGCGACACACATGGCCACGGTGATCGGTTACTGGATGCCCGGCATCGGACTCCCGCAGTTGGACTGGAACCGGATCAACGGCACGATCTACACGCCGACGGCGTCGTCCGACGGGCAGTTCCTGTCCGGTGGGTTCTTCCACTACGTCGACGGGATCGTCTTCACGCTCGTGTTCGTCATCGCGGTGTATCCGCTCTTGAGGTGGCGATCGACAACATTCGGTAACGCGCTGAAGGGCCTGTTCTTTGGCACCATCTTGGCGACCATCAGCTGTGCCTTCATGATTCCGCGGGTGTACTTCCCCGACGCCCACGTCGGGTTCTTCAGCCACAACCTCGGCTGGAAGCTGATCCTGGCCGTGTACGTCTGGCACTGGGTCTACGGACTGAACCTCGGCATGATCTACAACCCGTCCCCCAGGGACGACCGGGTCACCACCCGGGACCGCCAGGCCATCAAGTCCAATCGTCAGTCCCCGTGAGCAGGAGGTCTGCAATGCGCACCAGCGAAACCGACGTTCTCGTGGTTGGTGCCGGCCCGGCGGGGCTGACGGCTAGCGCGCTGCTCGCCCGATCAGGCATCGATGCCATCACGGTGACGAAGTATCCCAGCACCGCGAACTCCCCTCGCGCTCACATCACCAACCAGCGCACTGTCGAGGTCTTCCGGGACCTGGGCATCGAGGAGGAGGTACGCGCCTTCGCCACGCCCAACCAGCTGATGGGCAACAACGTGTGGGCCGCCAGCTTTGCGGGCGAGGAGATCGCCCGGCTGATGACCTGGGGAAGCGGTCCGGCACGCAAGGCCGACTACGACAACGCGAGCCCGAGCGCGTTGATGAACGCACCTCAGCACCTGCTGGAACCGGTGATCCTGGATGCCGCTCGAAACCACGGTGCCGACATCCGCTTCTCCACCGAGCTCGTGAGCATCACGCAGCACGACAACGCGGTCCATGCTGTCGTTCGGGAAGGCGAGAGCGGCGAGGAGTACACCATCGCAGCGCGCTACGCGATCGGGGCCGACGGAGGGCGCAGCACCGTCGCTTCCCAGCTCGGCTTCCCGTTGCACGGGCAGATGGGTCTCGGTGCGTCGGTCAACGTGTGGCTCGAGGCCGACTTGACCAAGTACACCGCGCACCGACCTGGCGTCTTGTACTGGATCAGCCAGCCCGGCAACGACTTTTGGGTCGGCAGCGGGACGTGGATCTGCGTCAAGCCGTGGACCGAGTGGGTGCTGCTGTTCATGTACGACCCGGCCCAGGGCGAGCCTGACCTGTCATCGGAGGCGCTGCTGGCCCGGGCACACCAAACCATCGGAGACCCCGCGGTCGAAGTGACGATCAGGTCGGTCGGGCAGTGGCAGATCAACCACGTCGTCGCCGAGCGCTACCAGCAGGGCCGCGTGTTCCTCGCCGGGGACGCCGCGCACCGGCACCCGCCCGCCAATGGGCTGGGCAGCAACACCTCCGTCCAGGACGCCTACAACTTGGCCTGGAAGATGAGCATGGTCCTGTCAGGGCAGGCTGGCGACCACCTGCTCGACAGCTACCACGACGAACGCCAGCCGGTCGGCAAACAGGTCGTCGACCGCGCCATGAAGAGCGTGGCCGACATGCTCCCAATATCGAACGCTCTCGGGTTCCGGCCCG
>DATBDF010000194.1:0-6140 GCA_036270075.1 Nocardioides sp. | reverse complement strand
GTTACGGCGGCCATAGCGGCCAGGAAACACCCGGACCCATCCCGAACCCGGAAGTTAAGCCAGCCAGCGCCAATGGTACTGCACCCGACAGGATGTGGGAGAGTAGGACGCCGCCGAACAACTCTTCAGAAGGGGCCACCGCATCGGTGGCCCCTTCTGCCATTTCCGGACGGTATTCACGCGCGATGTGGGCTGCGCATTCTCGACCGGCTTTCGTCCACAAGTGGGCTCCGGATCCGCCCCGTCCACAGGTCGGTCGCCGGCTCTCCGCTGTCGTCGGTGCCCCCACCGAGGCTGACCGGCCAGGAGGTGACAGCGATGTCAACGAACGAGACGGGTCACGAGGAGATCAACGAGGTCACGTTGGTCGGACGCATGTCCCAGCCGGCCGAGGAGCAGGTGCTGCCGAGCGGCTCGGAGCTGTGGAAGTTCCGGGTGATCGTCGGGCGTCCGCCCTCTCCCGTGTCAAGGGTGAGCGTGGACGCCCTGGACTGCGTGGTGTGGACCAAGCGTCCGGCGCGCTCAGTGGCGGCGTGGCGGACGGGTGACCTGGTGGAGGTGAAGGGGAGCCTGCGCAGGCGCTTCTTCGCACCGGCAGGCGGCGGACGGGTCTCGCGCTGCGAGGTCCAGGTGTCCTCCGCCCGACTCATTCGTCGAGCAGACGGATGAACGCCCCCAGGCTGGGCTTGGGTTGGAAGGAGGTGGCCTTCTCCGGGAGCAGGCCCCCTGCGCGCACCACGTCCATCACCAGGTCGAGATCGACGGCGGGAAGGAGTGCCGCCGTGACCCGGCCCGGCTTCACCTGCTCGAGCGCCTGCGCCACGGAATGGGCGAAGCCGAGCTTGGTCGGTCGTCGGGGAAGCCCGGTGTGCAGCAGGTCGTCGACGAGCTGGATCATGGCCTTGCCGGCCGGCAGGTCGATGCTGATGGTCGCCCATCGCCCGCCATCAGTGAGCGCGAGCGTGTCCGGGGCCAGGGCTGCGAGCGCTTCGCTCTCGTTGCTGACCCGCACGTCTGCGCCCCTGCTCGCGGCCGCCGCCAGCAGGTCGGCGAGCTTCACCCCGTGGAGCAAGCGATGGATGGCGCCGAGGAACAACGGCGTCTCGTCCTGGTCGATCACCATGGCGAGGCCGCTGCGATGAGAAAGCGTCGGCTCGCGTTCGTACAGCGCCACGTAGGCCGCGTACCGGTGGTGACCGTCGGCCACGAGCAGCCGAGCGTCGGCAAGACCCGCCCGAATCTCCTCCTGCTGGTGAGGATGCCGGATCGCCCAGACTCGGTGCTGCTGGCCCGCGTGGTCGACGTACTCCTGCTCCGGCGTCTCCGTCCGCACCTTGCGGCTCACCTCGCGAATCGACGCAGGGCCTCGATGCACCAGGAGGATGGGGGCCGGGTTGATGCGCATCGCCCCCATCCGCGTGGCGAGCTCGGCCACCTGTTTGGGATGGACGTCCTCGTGCGGGAAGACCTGCCGCTCGCCGGGCGAGACGGCCGTATGAGTGAGCTCGAGGCACCCGACGAGGCCACGGACCGTGAGGCCCGAGTCGGAGTACTCGTGCAGGTAGAGCGACGGCTCATCGTCCCGACCGGCGAGGCCGCGCTTGAGCCACGTCTCCAGACGCTGGGACACCCCGCGATAGGGTCGCGCGAAGACGCGCGCGGACGCCGGGTCACCGACGCGGCTCGGAGCGAGCGAGTAGGCCCGAAAGGGCGACAACAGGAGCGGGCCGGCGAGGTACGGCGGGACCGTGGGGACACCGGACTCCATCGGTGCATCGTAGGGGCAACGACCAAGGAGCTTGACCGTGGCGGGACCGCTCGAGGCGAGCCTGGCGACCGCCTACGACCTCCTGATGTTCGACCTCGATGGCGTGGTCTACGTCGACGGCCACGCGGTCCCGCACGCGGCGGAGAGCATCGCCCGGGCGCGAGAGGCGGGAGCTCACGTCGCGTTCATCACCAACAACCCGTCCCGCACGCCCGACCAGGTGGCGAGCAACCTGCGCGGCCTGGGGGTGTCCGCAAGCGCCGAGGACGTCGTGACCTCGGCACAGGCGGCAGCGCAGGTGCTGCTGCGGGAGCACGGGGCGGGCGCCCCCATCGCGGTGCTCGGCGCCGAGGGGCTGCTCTGGGCAGTGCAGGAGGCGGGCCTCGAGCCGGTCGAGGTCGGCGACCCAGGCGCCGTGGCGATCGTCTCCGGGTACGCACCGGACGTGCGATGGCGGGTGATCATGCGCGCGGCGACGCTCATCCGCAACGGACTGCCCTGGGTCGCGACGAACACCGATCTGACGCTGCCCATCGACGACGGACTGGCTCCGGGGCACGGCACGTTGGTCCGGTTGATCAGCGACTTCGCCGACGTCACGCCCGTCGTGGCCGGAAAGCCGGAGCGCCCCCTGCTGGACGAGACGCGACGACGTGTCGAGGGGGAGCGGCCCTTGATGGTCGGCGACCGCCTCGACACCGATATCGAGGGTGCCCACGTGGCCGAGACCGACTCGTTGCTGGTGATGACCGGCGTGAGCGGGTTGTCGGACCTGGCCGGGGCCCGGCCGGAGGAACGCCCGACGTGGATCGCTCACGACCTCACGGCACTGACCCGCTCCGGAGCCACCGCGACGGAGGACGAGTACGGGTTCCGGGCGGGTCGATGGACTGCTCGCCAGGACGGGGGACGACTGCTGGTCGAAGGATCCGGCAGCGCGCCGGAGGACCTCGACGCCTGGTGGACGGTGGCGGCTGCGGCTGCCTGGAAGCACCTCGACCACACCGGGGAGGAGCTCGACACGTCGGGTGTGACCCCTCCCGAGGCCAGGTCGGCGTCGGGGTAGCCTTCCGGCATGACGGAGCAGGTGCCGCCGCCGGGGATCGCCGAGCTCGACGCGGAGGCGTCGTCGACACGCGACGCCGACCTGAGCGGACCCACGACGACGGGTGTTGCCGAGGTGGACTGCGTGCTGGCGGAGGTCGACCGGCTCGACGACCAGCCACTGGAGGAGCACCTGGGGGCCTTCGAGCGCGCACACGAGTCCCTGCGCGCCGCCCTCGACGCGTCCCCCCGCGACGACACGGGCGACCCGGCCTGACCGGTGGCGCCACGACGCCTCCGGCTCGACGCGGAGCTCTTTCGCCGGGGCCTGGCCCGATCGCGCGACCACGCCGCGGAGCTGATCGCGGACGGTCGGGTGACGGTGGCCGGCGCGCGCGCGACCAAGCCCGCGACGTCCGTCACCACCGATGTCGCCCTGGTGGTGGCCGCCGACCCGGAGATCCCGGGCGGCGAGGAGTACGTCTCGCGCGGGGGGCACAAGCTCGCGGGGGCGTTGACGGCGTTCGAGCGGCAGGGCCTGGTGGTCGAAGGGCGACGGTGCCTGGACGCGGGAGCCTCGACCGGAGGCTTCACCGACGTGCTGCTGCGACACGGCGCGCGCGAGGTGCTGGCCGTGGACGTCGGGTACGGCCAGCTGGCCTGGCGACTGCGTCAGGACGAGCGGGTCGTGGTGCACGACCGGACCAACGTCCGAGACCTCGATCTGGGGTTGGTGGGCGAGCCGGTGGACCTGGTCGCGGGCGACCTCTCGTTCATCTCGCTCACGCTGGTCCTCGACGCCCTGATCGGCGTCACGGGCAGGGACGGTGACCTGGTGCTGATGGTGAAGCCGCAGTTCGAGGTGGGCCGTTCTCGCGTGGGCAAGGGCGGTGTCGTGCACGAGGCCGAGCTCCGAGCGGAAGCGGTCGAAACCGTGGCGAACGCCGCCGCTGAGCGCGGTTGGGGGGCGCGCGCGGTTACAGTCAGCCCCCTGCCCGGGCCCTCGGGCAACGTCGAGTTCTTCCTCTGGCTGCAGCACGGCCCGCCGGGGGTCGGCCGCGAGGAGATCGACGCCGTGGTGTCGCACGGCCCGCCGGGGATGCCGGGTGAGAAGGTGATGACGTGACCGACCAGCGCCGTGTGCTCGTCCTCGCGCACCCGGGTCGTGCCGAGGCACGGGAGGTCGCCTGCCAGCTGGTCGACGCACTGAGTGGCCACGACATCGAGGTGCGGCTTCTGCCCGACGAGGCCGCGGCCCTCGGGCTCGCGGACAACCCGCACATCGCGCTCGCCGGCGACGGTGACCCGAGTGCGGACTGCGAGCTGGTGGTCGTGATCGGTGGCGACGGGACGATCCTGCGCGCGGCTGAGATCGCCCACGAGAGCGGTACGCCGATCCTGGGCGTCAATCTCGGCCACGTGGGATTCCTGGCCGAGGCGGAGTACGACGACGTCTCGGCGACGATGGACGCGATCGTCGCGCGTCGCTACGCCGCGGAGGACCGGCTCACCATCGACGTCTCGGTCTTCCGCGACGGCGAGCTGGTCGCGCGCACGTTCGCGCTCAACGAGGCCAGCGTCGAGAAGGCGGCCCGCGAGCGGATGCTCGAGGTCGTCGTCGAGGTAGACGGGCGCCCTCTCTCGCGGTGGGGGTGTGACGGAGTCGTGTGCGCGACGCCGACCGGCTCCACGGCGTACAACTTCAGTGCGGGCGGTCCGGTGGTGTGGCCCGGCGTCGAGGCACTGCTGATGGTGCCGATCAGCGCCCATGCCCTGTTCGCACGACCTCTCGTGGTGGCGCCGACCTCGGTGCTCGCCGTGGAGGTGATCGGCCCCGCCGAGGCGGCCGGCGTGCTGTGGTGCGACGGTCGGCGCACGGTCGAGCTGTCCCCCGGCGCCCGGATCGAGGTACGCCGTGGCGAGCGCCCGGTCCGGCTGGTCCGGCTCCACGAGGCGCCGTTCACGGACCGGCTGGTGGCGAAGTTCGACCTGCCGGTCGAGGGCTGGCGGGGCGCCAGCGAGCGCCGGAGGCGGGGTGGCAACGGTGCTTGAGGAGCTCCGGATCACCGGCCTGGGGGTGATCGAGTCGGCCACGCTGGAGCTGGGGCCCGGACTGACCGTGATCACCGGAGAGACCGGCGCCGGCAAGACGATGGTGGTGACGGCGCTCGGCCTTCTGCTCGGGGGCCGTGCCGACAGTGGCGCGGTGCGATCGGGAAGCCGGGGAGCCCGGGTGGAGGGCTCGCTCCGGGTCGCGGACCTGCCGCAGGTCGTCGCGGCCGTCGACGCCGCCGGGGGAGAGGTGGAGGGCGACAGCGTGCTGCTCGCGCGCAACGTCTCCGCCGAGGGTCGCTCGCGGGCGTTCGTCGGCGGTGCGTCGGTGCCCGTGTCCCAGCTGTCCGACGTCGCCGAGCCGCTGGTGGCCATGCACGGGCAGTCCGACCAGCACCGCCTGCTCCAGCCGCGCGCCCAGCGCGAGGCCCTGGACGCCTACGGCGGTGAGGCGACGGCGGAGCCGTTGTCCGAGTACCGCCGGCTCTACGCCGACCTGCGCGAGACCGAGCGGGAGCTGGACGAGGTCGTGGCGAGTGCCCGTGAGCGCGCCCGGGAAGCCGACCTGCTCCGGTTCGGCGTCGGGGAGATCGAGGCCGTGGCCCCTCAGCCGGGCGAGGACACCGCACTGGCGCAGGAGGAGCGGCGGCTCGGCTACGCCGACACGCTCCGGACGGCCGCGGAGTCGGCTCGGGAGGCCCTCTCGTCGGACGAGGGCAATCCCGACGCCTTGGCCGCGGTCGCCGCGGCTCGCACGCTGCTCGACGGAGTCCGCGAGCAGGATGCGGCCGCCGGCGAGCTCGCCGACCGGGTCGCCGAGATCACCTACCTGCTCTCCGACGTCGCCGCCGACGTCGCGTCGTACGCCGACGCGCTCGAGACCGACCCCGCGCGGCTGGCGGCCGTGTCCGAACGCCGAGCCGCCCTCACGGCCTTGACCCGCAAGTACGGCGACACCGCGGCGGACGTCCTCGCCTGGGCCGAGTCGTCGGCTTCCCGGCTGGCCGAGCTCGACGACACCGACGACCGGATCGCGCGCCTCCGCCGACGCCGCGACGACCTCCGCGACCGACTCGGCCCGGCCGCAGGCGCCCTGTCGCGGGCCCGCGTCGAGGCCGCCGTCCGGTTGTCCACCGAGCTGACCGGTGAGCTCGCGTCGCTGGCGATGCCCCATGCGGTGCTCGACGTCCAGGTCCGGCAGACCGCCGGCGACGAGGGCCTGGTGGTGGGCGACCGACGGCTGCGGTTCGGGTCGTCGGGCGTCGACGAGGTGGAG
>DATBDF010000193.1:0-3621 GCA_036270075.1 Nocardioides sp. | reverse complement strand
GTCCAGGCCGCCGAGCAACAGGACGGTGACGACCCCGAGCCGCTCGTTCTGGGTCAGCAGGCGTCCCCCGTCGACGGTCGCCTCGACGAGGGACTGCAGGAAGTCGTCCCGCGGCTTGCCCTCGGTCTCCCGCTCGGCGATCAGCTCGGCGGCCAGCGCGGCAACCACGCCGAAGGTCTCGGGGGAGTTTTCGACCGACACGGCGGTCACCGCGGCGACGGCACGCTGCAGCCGATCCTCGTTGTCGTCGTCGAGCACGACCTTGGCCAGTGACCCGGCGGTGAACGGGATGGCGAACCCGCTGACGAACTCCACCTGGCCATCCGCGATGAACCGGTCGATCAGGTCGTCGGCCAGCTGCTCGATGACGGTCCGGTAGCGCAGCAGGGAGGCGCGGGAGAAGGGACGGTTGAGGAAGGCGCGGAAGTCGCGGTGCAGCGGAGGGTCGAGGTCCAGCGGTGGCAGCGGGACCGGGACGTGGTTCACGCCCGGCATCGTGGAGCTGAACATCTCTGGATGCTCGGCCACCGTCCTCAGGTCCTCGTAGCGGGTGACGATGTGCATCCCGCCGTCGTAGTTGGTGTGCACGACCGGGCACTGCGCGCGGGCCCACTGCAGTTCATCGTCCAGCCGGGTGCACTGCTCCTCGTCGAACCAGTTCAGGTTCTCGAAGAAATCGTGGTGGGAATCGGCCACTTCAGATCGCCGCCCCGGCCTCGGAGAGCCCCTGCTCCTTCTCCGCCGCCCGCCGGGCCTCATAATGCGGGGACCGGTGCTGGACGCCCTCGTACTCGGGCACCTGGGCCGGGTTGTCGTCGGCCAGCAGTTCCGCCGCCTCCCGCTCGTCGGCCTCGGTCAGTGGCTGGGTGTCGAAGGTGAACTCGACCAGGGTGCCGTCCGGGTCCCGGGTGTAGATCGAGTGGATGAACTCGTGCTTGACCTCAGCCACGTTGTAGCCGTGGTCGAGCCAGCGCTGCTTGCACGCCTCCAGCCGCCCGATGTCGTGGCAGTCGAACGCGACGTGGTTGATCCAGTAGGGCAGGCCCGCGCCCATGCCCCCCTGCCACTGGCCGGACTCGATCACGACACCCTCGATGCCGCGCAGGTCCCAGATCGCGAAGAGCCCCCCGTCACCGGTGTCGTAGAAGATGTGCTTGGTCCAGCCGCCCTCCGGGCTCTGCCGCTTCACGACCTTCTTGAGCGTGAAGCCCATCGCCTCGGTGTAGAACTTGTGCGACTTCTTGACGTCCTTCGCTGCCACAGCGACGTGGTGGAACATGGCGCTCCTTCTCTCGCGTCTGGTGTGCCCTGGGTCAGGCGCTCGCTGCCCGGGTGGTGCTCATCACCGCCGGTCCCGCCACCGGCAGCAGCGCCGTTTCCTGCGTGACCGAGGCCACGAGCCGGCCCATCGACGAGATGAACCGGCCGGTGGTGAGGGCCCGGTAGTCGGCGGCCGACGGGGACTCGTGCTCGTGGAGCATCCAGTCGTCGGCCCGGAAGCCCCGGTGGACCCGGACCGAGAGGTCCAGCGCCACCGCCCTCAGCCCCCGGCCGGTCTCGGGGTCGGCCCACTCCCCGGTCAGCGGCAGGGTGAGCGGCTCCACCAGCAGCAGGTCGGCCGCCAGCACGAGGATGGCCACGTGCAGCAGGATCTGGTCGGGGATCTCCCCCGCCACCCGCACCCACATCCGGTTCGTCGCGGCCGGGTCATCCGGCTTCTCCCACGGCGCCCGGCCGATGGGGCGGACGTCGAGCGGGCCACCGGTCGCGGCCGCAGGCAGCGCGTCGGGGAGCGGCAGGTCGTCAAGGCCGGACGCCCGCTGGTGGGTGGGGCCGAGCCCGCGCCGCGGCGACGCGAAGGTCACGTTGGTGACCGCCAGCGGGGTGCCCCCCTGGACCGACCGGACCACGCGGACCGCGGTGTGCTCGCTATCGTGCGTCTGCTCGACCCGGTGCTCGACCGGCGTACCGGGATCGCCCTCGGCGAGGTGGGTCACGTGGACCGCGTGCACCCAGCGCGAGCGGGTATCCACGGTGCGCCCCGCCGCGCTCGTCGCCTGGGCGCCGAGCAGTCCCGCCACGATCCGGTCCGCCCTGGCGTCGGCGCCCCCCGACCACTGATCCGGGCCTGCTGGGTCGAGCCGGAGCTGGGCCAGGGGCCCGGTGGATGCACTCATCCGGCCTCCTCATCGAGCTCGCACCGTAAATCTAACAGCATTTGGCTCCGCAGGGCAACGGCATCCTCCCTGCGACCTGGGTTTCCCGATATGAGCCACTGTGTACTGATCGGGAAAGACGCAGGCAGCTGCCCTTGTTCAGCAACGCCAATCGATGTTAGTTTTGGCCTCGCCTAGCCGACGAAGGAGTGGACGGGCTGCGGTGGACTATGCCAAGGACTGCGTGCGGGCGAACGCCGGGCGCTTCAGCACTGCCCTCGCCCTGGAGAACGCCGAGACCGGTGAGCGGCTCACCTGGCGTCAGGTAGACGACCGGGTTGGTGCGCTCGCGGGCCACCTGCGGGACCGCTGCGGGGTCGGGATCGGTGACCGGGTCCTGCTGCTCGCCGAGGGCGACACCCGCACCTTCGAGGTCCAGTTCGCCTGCATGCGCCTCGGGGCGATCCTGGTCCCGCTGAACTGGCGGCTCGCGCTTCCCGAGCTGATTGAGCTGGCCACCGAGGTAGGACCAGCCGTGGTGGTCGTCGACGGGGTGTGGCAGGACGCAGGACTGAAGATCGCCGAGGCGGCCGGGACCAGGCACCGTCTCGGCTGGCGGTGCGCAGCCGGGATCGAGGACTACGAGACCGCCCTCGCGGTGGCCACCCCCGCGCCCCCGAGTACCGGCCTGTCGATGGAACTGCCGACGCACATCCTGCACACCTCGGGCACCACCGGACGGCCCAAGGGTGCGATCACCACGGTCAAGACGCTCAGCTGGCAGACGCTCAACATCGTGGAGTGCCTGCCCGGCCCGGGCGCCAAGCAGCTCAACCCGATGCCGCTCTTTCATGCCGGCGGCCTCACCACGATCGCCACGCCCATGCTCATGACCGGCGGCGCCGTCATGACCATGCGCCGCTTTGAGCCGGACCGGATTGTCGCCCTGCTCGGCGACCCGGCGCTGGGCATCACTCACTTCACGGCCCCGCCCGTCATGTGGGCCGCCCTCAGCGCGCAGCCCGGATTCGCTGACGCTGACTTCGGCGCACTGCGGTTCGCGCAGGTCGCGGGGGGTGTGCCGACCCGGGAGCTGCTGGCCGAGTGGCGCGAACGGGGCGTCGTGCTGCAGCAGGCTTATGGTGGCACCGAGCTCGGGCCTGCCGTGACCGGCATGCCCCGCGATGCCGTGGCGCAGCGGTCCGCCTCGTGCGGGCGTGCGGTCCCGTTCACCCACGTCCGGCTGGTGACCCCGGACGGGAACGACACCCCGCCCGGCGAGGTCGGTGAGGTCTGGATCAAGGGGCCGAGCGTCACCCCCGGCTACTGGCGCAAGGACGGCAGCATCGACCCGGCCCGGACCGGGGACGGATGGTTCCGTACCGGTGACGCGGCCCGCGTCGATGCCGATGGCTTCTACTACCTCGTCGACCGGGTCAAGGACATGTACAAGTCCGGTGGCGAG
>DATBDF010000192.1:0-5446 GCA_036270075.1 Nocardioides sp. | reverse complement strand
AGCGAACGACGCAGCGAGCTTGCTCGCCAGGAACCGGCGCTCGCGCGGACGAAGTCCGTGCGACCCACCGCAGCGAACGACGCAGCGAGCCTGCTCGCCAGGAGCCGGCGCTCGCACGGACGAAGTCCGTGCGACCCACCGCAGCGAACGACGCAGCGAGCTCACTCGCCCGGCGACCTGGACGGCGTTGGGGCAGCTCAGCCGGGCCGATGATTGGATGACCGCATGACCGTGCTGTACCTCGTCATCGGCATCCTGGTCGTGGCGGCCCTGATCGCGGTCGTCCTCGTGACGACCGGTCGTCGCCGTCGGACGCCGCCGCCGGTCGAGCCCAGCACCCCGGCGCCCGGTGTCCCGGCCCCGCCCGAGGACACCGTCACCGAACCCGAGGCGCCGGCGGCTCCCGTCACCACGCTCGAGCGACCCGAAGGCACCGCCTCGCGGCTCGTGCGGCTGCGGCAGCGGCTGGCCGGTTCCCAGGGCGGGCTCGGACGCGGCCTGTTGTCGTTGCTGTCCCGCGACCGGCTCGACGCGGACACCTGGGAGGCGATCGAGGACACCTTGTTGACCGCCGACGTGGGTGTGGCGCCGACGGAGCAGCTGGTCGAGCACCTGCGGACCAGGCTGCGCGTCGACGGCACGGAGGCCGCCGACCCACGGGCGGTGCTGCGCGACGAGCTGCTGCAGCTGGTCGGACCGGACCTCGACCGCCGGCTCCGGGTGTCGGGCGAGGACGGCATGCCCGGGGTGGTGCTGGTCGTCGGTGTCAACGGCGCCGGCAAGACGACCCTCGTCGGGAAGCTGGCCCGGATCCTGGTCGCCGAGGACCGGTCGGTCGTCCTCGGTGCTGCCGACACCTTCCGGGCGGCTGCCGTCGACCAGCTGGCCACGTGGGGCGAGCGCGTCGGCGTCGACGTGGTCCGTGGACCCGAGGGGAGCGACCCGGCGAGCGTGGCCTTCCAGGCCGTCCAGGAGGGGATCGAGCGCGGGGCCGACACGGTCGTCGTCGACACCGCCGGGCGTCTGCAGAACAAGGCCGGCCTCATGGACGAGCTGGGCAAGGTCAAGCGCGTCATCGAGAAGCAGGCACCCGTGACCGAGGTGCTGCTGGTGCTCGACGCGACCACCGGGCAGAACGGGCTCGTGCAGGCCCGGGTCTTCTCCGAGATCGTCGACGTGACCGGGATCGCGCTGACCAAGCTCGACGGCTCGGCCAAGGGCGGCATCGTGGTGGCGGTGCAGCGCGAGCTCGGCGTCCCGGTCAAGCTGGTGGGGCTGGGCGAGGGACCGGACGACATGGCGCCGTTCGACCCGGGCGCCTTCGTCGACGCGCTGCTCGGGTGACCCCGCGGGAGACCGGCTGACCGAGACCGCCGAGGAGTTGGACGAGCGCCGCACCGGCAGTCGTCGCCGGACGCAGGAGGCCAGCCGGCGCACGGAGCCCGACGACTCCTCGACTTCCTGGTCGACGCGTACGAGCCGTCGTGCACCGACCTCTGCGTGATTGGCCGCGCGCTGCTGCCACAACCTCGTCGTCATCGAGAGGGACGACAACGGCGAGGGCAGCCACCAAGCGCACCGCGAAACAGGAAGCGGCTCGCGGCCCGCGCCGCCCGAGCGACGCGACGCCGTTCACAGAGCCGTAACACGACCGCACACGAACGTTGCACGACGGCAACACGCCACGACGTGCGCCGAAACCTGGGCATCCCACGCTGATCGCATCGAGGTGACCCGGAGCGGCCGACGCCGTCCGCAGCCGGCACACCTGTCCGCACACTCGTGGAGGTTCCATGGCTGGCTACTACGCCTGGATGATCGTGGCGACGGCCCTCGTCCTGATGATGACCACGCCGGCGCTCGCGCTGTTCTACGGCGGCATGGCGCGGTCCAAGTCCGTGCTCAACATGATGATGATGTCGTACGTCGCGATGGCGGTCGTCGGCATCGTCTACGTGCTCTGGGGCTGGTCGGAGTCGTTCGGCCCGAAGAGCCTCGCGGGCGGACTGTTCGCCGACCCGTTCACGCTGTTCGGCCTCAAGGACGTCGGGTGGGGCTCGTACGTCGCGGTCTGCTTCCAGCTCACGTTCGCAGTGATCACGGCGGCCCTGATCTCGGGCGCGATCGCCGACCGGGTGAGGCTGTCGTCCTGGGTGGTCTTCCTGCCGCTGTGGGTGACGCTGTGCTACTTCCCGCTCGCGCACATGGTCTGGGGCGGCGGCTGGATCTCCACCCACCTGGCGGCCCAGGACTACGCGGGCGGCACGGTCGTGCACATCAACGCCGGCGTGGCGGGAGGCGTGCTCGCGCTGATCATCGGCCGCCGGGTCGGCTTCCGACGCGACCCGATGAGACCGCACAACCTCACCCTGACCATGATCGGCGCCGGGCTGTTGTGGTTCGGCTGGTACGGCTTCAACGTCGGGTCGATCGTCCTCACCGGCGACACCGAGGCGGCCAACACCCAGCAGTTCATGACGGAGACCGGCGTGACGTTCCTCAACACGACGGTCGCGACCATGGCCGCGATGCTGGCCTGGCTCGCGATGGAGCGGGTCGTGCACGGCAAGGCCACCTCCCTCGGTGCCGCGTCGGGCATCGTCGCCGGACTGGTCGCGATCACGCCGTCGTGCGGCGCCGTGAACGTCGTCGGCGCGATCACCATCGGCGCCGTCGCCGGGGCGGCGTGCGCCTACGCCGTCGGCCTGAAGTACAAGCTCGATCTCGACGACTCGCTCGACGTCGTCGGTGTGCACCTCGTGGGCGGCGTCATCGGGACCGTGCTGATCGGGTTCCTCTCGACGTCCGCCGCGCCCGGCGGGATCAACGGTCTGTTCTACGGCGGCGGCCTCACGTCGCTGAAGGACCAGACGGGAGCCGCCGCGATCTCCATCGTCTGGACCGGTGTCTTCACCACGCTCATCGCGCTGGCGATCAAGTACACGATCGGGTGGCGGGTCACCGAGGACGAGGAGGTCGACGGGATCGACTTCGCCGAGCACGGCGAGTCCGCCTACGACCTCGACGGCCGATCGGGCGGCGTCCGCATCCCGGTCGCGGCCGGCCAGGCCGCGACATCGAGCAACACCTCCGCCACGGAAGGAGCCCTGACATGAAGCTCGTCACCGCGGTGATCAAGCCGCACAAGTGGGAGGACGTCCGCGAGGCCCTCGAGACGTTCGGCGTCACCGGGATGACCGTCTCGGAGGTCAGCGGCTACGGCCGGCAGAAGGGACACACGGAGGTGTACCGCGGCGCGGAGTACGACATAGCGCTTGTCCCGAAGATCCGGATCGAGATCGTCACCGACGACGGGGATGCCGAGGACGTCGTCGGCATCATCCAGAAGACGGCACAGACCGGGCGGATCGGCGACGGCAAGGTCTGGGTGAGCCCGGTGGAGACCGTGGTGAGGGTCCGCACGGGCGACCGCGACGAGTCGGCGCTCTAGCGGTGTAGGCCGAGACCGACGCCGTGGACCGGACATCCCGCGCCGACGCGGCCGACGCGCTGTGCGTCTCGGCGTACGACGTCGCCGGCGCTCCCTCGTCCGGCTGCGCCTTGGTCGCGGTGGGCGGCTACGGGCGCCGCGAGCTCGCGCCGTACTCCGACCTCGACGTGGTGCTGGTCCACGAGGACGACCTCGACATCGGCGACGTGGCGGAGAAGGTCTGGTACCCGATCTGGGACTCCGGAGCGCGACTCGACCACGCGGTGCGGACGGTGTCCGAGATGATCGAGCAGGCCCGCGCCGACCTCCGTGTGGCGCTCGGCCTGCTCGACGTGCGGCACGTGGCCGGCGACGCGGAGCTCACCTTCCGGCTGCGCTCCGAGGTGCTGGCGTGGTGGCGTCGATCGGCGCGCGAGAGGCTGCCCGCGCTGCGGGAGATGGTGAGCAAGCGCCATCGGATAGTCGGCGAGCTCGCGCACCTGTCCGTTCCTGATCTCAAGGAGGCCGAGGGAGGGCTGCGGGACGCCACGGTGCTCACCGGCCTCGTGGCGACCTGGCTGGTCGACGTGCCGCACGTCGATCTCGAGCGGTCGCGGCGCTCCCTTCTCGACGTACGGGATGCGCTGCACGACGCGGCCGGACGGTCGACGGACCGGATCGGACCCGAGCTGTGGGCGCCGCTCGCCGAGCGGCTCGGAGTCGACGACGAGGCCGCGGCACAACGACACGTGCGTGAGCTGGGGCGTCGCATCACGCACCTGTCGCGCCTCACCTGGCGACGCGTGGACGGGATCCTCACGACGTCGGTGCCACGGCACGGCGTGAGGCGTCCCGAGCTGGTCTCCGTCGAGCCTGGCGTCGCCCTGTCGCGTTCCGAGGTCGTGCTGACGCGCGACGCGCGCCCGGGGCAGGACCCGACGCTGCTGCTCCGGTCTGCCGCCGTGGCCGCCGAGCGCGACGTCGAGCTGGCACCGGCGACCGCGACGCGCCTGGCCGCCGAGTGCCCCGAGCTACCCGACCCGTGGCCTCCCACGGCCCGGCAGGCGATGGTGCGGCTCCTGGCAGCCGGCCGGGGACTCCTGCCCGTCTGGGAGACGCTCGAGGAGACCGGAGCCCTCGAGTCGTTCCTGCCGGAGTGGGAGCAGGTCCGGCTTCTCCCGCACGCGACCGAGGTCCACCGGTACACCGTCGACCGACACCTCGTCCAGACCTGCGTCGAGGCCGCCGGACTGATCCGACAGGTCGCGCGGCCCGACGTACTGATGGTCGCCGCACTCCTGCACGACATCGGCAAGGGCGGTCTGACCGAGCACAGCATCGCGGGTGAGCCGATCGCTCGCGCGATCGCGGAGCGCATGGGGTACCACGAGCGAGCCGCGGCCCTGGTGGCGCGACTGGTGCGTCACCACCTGCTCCTCGCCCGAACGGCCACGACCCGCGATCCCGAGGACCCCGCTACCGCGCAGGGTCTCGCCGAGGTGCTCGGTGACGTCGAGACCCTGGACCTGCTGCTGGCCCTCACGGAGGCGGACGCCCGCGCGACCTCGCCGCAGGCGTGGTCATCGTGGCGGGCCGGCCTGGTCCGGACCGTGGCCGCGCGGACGGCCGCCCTCCTCGGGGAGCCGACGGCGACCGCGACCGGGCAGGGGCAGGTGGCGATCCCGCGGTCGGTTCGACGCGGCGGCACGGCGGTCGGAGTGGCACAGGCGGACGAGGGCGTCCGGGTGACCGTGCTGGCCCCCGACCGGATCGGGCTGCTCGCCGACGTCGCGGCCGTCTTCGCTCTTCAGCGTGCGACGGTGCGGTCCGCCCGCGCATGGTCGCAGGACGACGTCGGCGTCTCGGTCTGGGACGTGGCCGAGGATCACCTCGACGAGCGCGTCCTGCGGCAGCACCTCGAGGCGATCGCCGCCGGTCGGCTCGACCCCGGCGCACGCTCGCGGCCCGGGCGTTCGACGATCGCTCCCACGGTCGCCGTCCGTCCCGAGGCCTCGA